>CAYRWE010000027.1:0-32448 GCA_964427655.1 uncultured Solibacteraceae bacterium
CCGTCTTCAGCCGCGTGGATACCTGCGCGGCGGAGTTCGAAAGCTTCACGCCGTACCTCTATTCCTGCTACGAAAGCTCGTGCGAAGCCAACCCCGGCGAGCGGCCCAAGGTGATGATTCTGGGCAGCGGGCCGAACCGCATCGGGCAGGGCATCGAGTTCGATTATTGCTGCTGCCACGCTTCCTTCGCGCTACAGGAGATGGGCGTCGAATCGATCATGGTCAACTGCAACCCTGAGACCGTCTCGACCGATTACGACACCAGCGACCGCCTCTACTTCGAGCCGCTCACGCTCGAGAACGTGCTGAACATCTGCGATACCGAGAAGCCCAGCGGGCTGATCGTGCAGTTCGGCGGCCAGACGCCCCTCAACCTGGCGTTGCCGCTCAAGCGGCTGGGCGTGCCGATCATCGGCACAGATCCCGTGGATATCGACCTGGCCGAGGATCGCAAGCTGTTCGGCAAGCTGCTCGACGACCTGGCTATTCCCTGTCCGCTGAACGGCACGGCCACCAGCGTGGAAGAGGCCTGCGCGGTGGCCCAGCGCATCGGGTACCCGGTGCTGGTGCGCCCCAGCTACGTGCTGGGCGGGCGGGCCATGGTGATCGCCTACGACGAAGAGATGGTGCGCCACTACATGCGCGAGGCCGTGAACTTCTCGCACGACCGGCCGGTGCTGGTGGACCGCTTCCTGGAAGACGCCACCGAAGTGGATGTGGACGCCTTGTCGGATGGCGACGAGGTGCTCATCGCGGGCGTGATGGAACATATCGAGGAGGCCGGCGTGCACTCGGGCGACAGCTCCTGCGTGCTGCCGGCACCCTCGCTTCCGGCCGTGACGGTGGCCACCATCGAGGATTACACAGTGCGCCTGGCGAAGGCGCTGAAGGTGATCGGCCTGATGAACGTGCAGTACGCCGTGCAGAACGGCGTGGTGTACGTGCTCGAAGTGAACCCGAGGGCCTCGCGCACCGTGCCGTATGTCAGCAAGGCCACCGGCGTGCCGCTGCCCAAGATCGCGGTGGGTTTGATGTGGGGCCGCAAGCTCAAAGACTACGCGCATCTCACGGGCGGGATCTCCTCCGGGACGCTGCCGGTGCCGCAGTATTTCGTGAAATCGCCGGTCTTCCCCTTCAACAAGTTTCCGGGCGTGGACCCGGCGCTGGGACCGGAGATGCGCTCGACGGGCGAGGTGATGGGTGTGGGAGTGAACTTCGGCGAGGCGTTTCTGAAGGCGCAGATCAGCGCCGGCAGCCCGCTGCCGGAGAAGGGCACGGTCTTCATCAGCGTGAACGATCGCCACAAGGCCGCCGCCGTGGACGTGGCGCGCTGCTTCTCGGCGCTGGGATTCAAGCTGGTGGCCACGCGCGGCACCGCCGCCGCCCTGCGCGCGGCCGGCCTCGAATCGAAGATGGTGTTCAAGGTGAACGAGGGGCGCCCCAACGTGGTGGACCTGCTGAAGGGCGGCTCGATTCAGTTGGCCATCTACACCACGGCGGGCCAGCCGGCTTTCCTCGATGAGAAGGTCATACGCCGCGCGGCGGTGACCTATCGAGTCCCCTGCATCACGACCCTGAGCGGAGCCAAAGCGGCGGCCGATGCCGTCGCGGCGCGGCTGCGCGATCCCGTGCGGGTGTGGAGTTTGCAGGAGATTCACGGGGCGGCAAGGCCCACCGCTCCCTAACGGGCGCGGCTCTCCCACACCTGAGCGCTCTGTAGCATACTGTATCGGGGAGGGTCCCTCATGCAGAACTACGACAACTTCATCAATGGCCGTTTTGTGCCTTCGAGCGGCAAGGGCCGCATCACAGTCTCCAACCCTTCGACCGGCGCGCCCATCTGCACGGTGCCCGACAGCACCGCGGAGGACGTCGCACAGGCGGTGGATTCCGCCGAGGCGGCACAGAAGGAGTGGGCCCGGCGCCCAGCGGTGGAGCGCGCCGCGGCACTGAGGGCAATTGCGGCGAAGATTCGGGAGAACGTGGAACCGCTGGCCCGGACCATCACCGAAGAGCAGGGCAAGATTCTCGACCTGGCGCGCGTGGAGGCGGCGTTCACCGCCGATTACCTCGATTACATGGCGGAATGGGGGCGGCGCATCGAGGGCGAGATTCTGGAGAGCGACCGGCGGGGCGAGACCATTTTCCTGTTCCGGCAGCCCATCGGCGTGGTGGGCGGGATTCTGCCGTGGAACTTTCCTTTCTTCCTGATCGCGCGCAAGGCCGGGCCGGCGCTGATCACGGGCAGCACCATCGTGATCAAGCCCAGCCGCGAGACGCCGCACAACGCGGTGAAGTTCTGCGAATTGGTGGCGCAGACGGGACTGCCGCCGGGGGTGATCAACGTGGTTCACGGGCGCGGCTCGGTGGCCGGCACGGCGCTGGCCTCCTCGCCGAAGATCGGAATGATCAGCTTCACG
This sequence comes from uncultured Solibacteraceae bacterium, assembly GCA_964427655.1. Taxonomy (GTDB): domain Bacteria; phylum Acidobacteriota; class Terriglobia; order Bryobacterales; family Bryobacteraceae; genus CAVQNQ01. The sequence continues at coordinate 2,421 of CAYRWE010000027.1, forward strand.
GGGAGCGTGGAGATCGGCTCGGCGATCATGGCCGCGGCGGCGACCAACGTCACCAAGGTGAACCTGGAACTGGGCGGCAAAGCACCGGCCATCGTGATGGGCGACGCCGATATCGACCTGGCGGTGAAGGCCATCAAGGCATCGCGCATCATCAATAGCGGGCAGGTCTGCAACTGCGCCGAGCGGGTGTACGTTGAGAACCGCGTCGCGGGGGAGTTCATCGACAAATTCGCGGCGGCCATGAAAGATACGCGCGTTGGCGATCCGCTAGCGGACCAGACGGTGGGCTACGGCCCCATGATTAACGAGGCGAGCTTCGAGAAAGTGGATCAACTCGTGCGCGGCGCGGTGGCGGCGGGAGCCACGGTGGCGACGGGCGGCCATCGCGCGGGCGGAGACCCGGGCGGCTTCTATTATGAGCCGACGGTGCTGACCGGCTGCCGGCAGGAGATGGAGATTGTGCAGCAGGAGATCTTCGGCCCGGTGGCGCCAGTGGTGACGTTCGACGACCTGGACCAGGCGATTGCGTACGCCAACGATTCGGATTACGGGCTGACCTCTTCCATCTATACGCGCGACCTGAACACGGCGCTGCGGGCATGCCAGGAGATCCGCTTCGGCGAAACCTATATCAACCGCGAGAACTTCGAAGCCATGCAGGGCTTCCATGCGGGATGGCGGAAGAGCGGCATCGGCGGGGCGGATGGAAAGCACGGGCTATACGAGTTTCTGCAGACGCATGTGGTGTACATGCAGAGGGCGTGAGGCGGGGCGGGCGCGCTGTTCCAGTTCTTCGTAGGCGCCTCGTCCCGCGACACGCCGCTTACCGGTAAATCGCTAAACGGGGTGGAAGCACATCTGCATGTATTGTGGGCGGTTGCGAGACGTATTGTGACCTCCGAATATCTGGGCTACAATGTAGCTACAGAGGAGGATGGAATCATGGCTCAGGGTTCGGTTGTTCGCGCCCGCATTGACGAGCGCACGAAGAGGCAAGCTGCGGCGGCGCTGAAGAGGGCCGGGTTGACGGTATCGGACGCTTTCCGCTTGCTACTCGTGCGTGTAGCCGCTGAGAAGGCGCTGCCGTTCGAGCCGCTTCAGCCGAATAAGGTAACCGTCGCGGCAATGAGGGCCGCGCGGCGGGGCGCGTTGGTTGGGGTTGGCAAGCCGGACAATTTGCTGCGAAGCCTAAGTGAGGGACGTTAAGTACACGTCGCGCTTCAAGCGCGACTACAAGCGGGAGCAGTCCGGCCGATATTGCGAAAAACTGAACGTCCTGCTGATGGAAGCGGTGAACCTTCTCGCCGCCGACGCTACGTTGCCCCTCCGGTATTTCGATCACCAGTTGTCCGGGGAGTGGAGTGATCACCGCGATTGCCATATCAAGCCCGATCTCATCTTGATCTATCGCAAGCCGGATGATGCGAACCTCGAACTCGTGCGCCTTGATTCGCACAGCGAGTTAGGTATGTGAGTCCGATGTTACTTGGCCTCGAGAACGGCCGAATTCTGCACAGATCCGGCGGGGCGGACTCCCGGCCCGAGTAGATCCGCCGTTAAGCGGTTCGGGCGTTGGACGGCAGGGTGGCCGCTGGTCTGCGTTCACCGGATGCTGGCCGACTTGTCGTTAACTATTTCCGTGCGCGGCGTCTGCCCAGAGGGAAACGGCATCGCGTGCTCGCCCACCGCCGGACTGCCGGGCACCTCGCACGAGCGGAGGCTGGTTGATCGCAGGATAACGGCGTCTTTCCTGCACCCTCCTCCAGCTATAATCTTGAGAAGGGCAAACATGGCCGAACTAATCACAATTCCGGTGTCGGTCTTCGAGACAACGATCAACTACGCGCGCCCTGCCATTCCGGTTTGGTCTGAGAAGCGCGCAACGATCGTTCAGGCAATTTTTGAATCCCTTAGTCCGTGGAATCCGAATGTGGACGATATCGAGATTCGAACGGCGGGGAAACTGTCCGAGCAGGGCATCAATTTTAAGCTTCCCCTTAAACGTGCCTCGTTCTTTTTTGGGCCTGCGTCCTGCACATTCACCCAGGATTCAGCGAGTTGGGAAACTGCCGAGGAGACCCTGAAGATCCTCGGCGCTGCGCTCGGCGCCTTGGTTGAGAGTAGCGACATTAGGCTGTCGGCAAGGAGAACCGCAATATCTCTGCACATCCAGCCGCGGACCACGCGGTTTGTAGATCTCATCAAGCCATTTGTGCCGCCACAACTCGCGGCATTGGAGAGCGGGGCCATCCTCACGATGGCTTCCGTTGTGAAATGGGAGGACCGCAAGATCACGATCGATGGCTCTGGAGTCATTGCGAACGCGGTTTACCTCAAGTTCGAGCGGGATTTCGACGCAGGGGTAGCGTTCGAAGAAATCACGCATCAGTTGAAAAGAGACGAAGAGGTATTGTTTGGGATTCTAGGCGTACAGGAGGACGTTGGATGAACGCCTACGTATCCTGCCAAACCTCGGGTCGCGATTGGCCTGGGCCTAATCACGCCGGGACCTTACTAGCAGAACTCGGCCAGGAATCTCAGGCGAACGTGCCGGCGCGCCCCCGCCGGAACCAGGAAGATATCATCCTTCAAGATTTCGAACGGCAGATGGCGGAGTTCGCAGTGGAGCGCGGAGCCCTGATCGCTGAACTGAAGAAATTCTTTGTCTTGAGCGGCGAGGCGTCCGTTAAGAGCTTTTTATTTGAGCGCCGGAGTCTCCCACAGCTGCTTTTGGAGGCGGTATCTGAATTGAAGACCTACTTTGGGCGCGAGACCGTTTTCCGGTTGACGGCTCCGACTGACGGGTTCGGCTCACAAACGCTCTATGCGGTTGCGGTATGGCCGGGCGCTGCTGCTGACGTGAGGCATGCTCTCAAAAAGTTTGATGAATGCTGGTGGCTATCACGCTCGCACCAGGCGGCGGGTTACCTTACGTTCACGTACGAGCTCGTGTAAATGGCAGCGGCTCCTTTTGATTGGTCCCAGTATTGGATCCTCGCTACTGAGTCGGCACAGCGTCGGGAAGAGGCTCACCTTCGGACGGCGATCAGCCGAGCATACTATTACGTCTACCATATGGCGTTGGCACGAGCTGAGGCGAACAATTTTACACCGATCCGCGGCGAATCGACGCACACGCAGCTCTGGCGCATCTTTACCGCGAATCCCGAATATCAGTGCAGGAGGCTCGGAGAGATTGGGATGCGCTTAAAGGAGAAGAGGGAACACGCTGATTACAGAGATATTTTTACGCGGATCGCCGACGAAGTTCCTGGCGTCCTTGCTGACGCCGAAGATTTTGCCAAGGGCTTGCGGCAATTACCCGCTAGACACCCCGACCCGAGAAGCGTGCGCGGCTGACTCACGCTGCTCCAGATTTTGTGTCTCCGAACGTGCGCTGTGGAGGGTGCCACTTTGTCCCCTTTGAAACCAATAAGTCACGGACTGCCGGTGCCTGCAAAACGTAAACGCTCTCCGCGAGCTACTGCTCCCGGGAAACGCCTCGGGGTCAGGCAATCCAGTTTGGCTCGTTTGCCTCGGTCCCTCGCGCAAAATCGGCCTGATCCGACGGCCCGCTGAGCACGCCCCTGGCCTTCCGCCCCCGCCTCACCGATTCACGCTGGCGGTGAGCGGCGTGTCGCGGGATGAGCCGCCTACGAAGAATTTGTACTCGCCGGGCAGAAGTTCCCAAGCGTCCTTCTGTTCATTGAAGATCGAGAGGAACTTGGGCTCCAGCTTTACGGTGACGGTCTTGGCCTGGCCGGGCGCCAACTGGATCTTCTCCCAGGCCACCAGGCGCTTGGGCGGTTCCTGGGCGGAGGCCGGCAGTCCGGCGTAAACTTGGGCGATTTCGGCGCCGGCGCGCTTGCCGGTGTTGCGCACGGTGAACGAGACGCTATCCACGCCGGCTTTCAGGCCGGAGTAGGCGAAAGTGGTGTAGGAAAGGCCGTGGCCGAAGGGGAAGAGCGGCTCTTTGTTTTCGGCGTCGAACCACTTGTAACCCACCTTGAGGCCTTCGGTGTAATCGATATTGAAAGGGGGTAGGGCGGCATCCGACGGCAGCGGATTCGCGCCGCGGCCGAAGATCATGGGATGCGGTAGGTCGGCATCGCTCTTGGCGAAGGTGGCGGGGAGCTTGGCGCAGGGGTTGACGTCGCCGAAGAGGATGTTGGCCAGGGCGTCGGCGCCCTTGACGCCGGGATACCAGATCTCGATGGCGGCGGCGACATTACCGATCCACGGCATGGCCGCGGGGCCGCCGGTCTGGAGCACCACGATGGTGCGCGGATTGGCGGCGGCCACCGCGCTCACCAGATCGTCCTGTTTGCCTGAAAGCGCGAGGCTGCGCATGTCGCGGCCCTCGCTGGTGGGCTCGTTCACCACGACGATGGCCACTTCGGAGGCCTTGGCCAGCGCGGCGGCGGCGGCCGCATCGGCGCCATCGTTAAACTGCACCTTGGCGCGCGGGGCCTTGGCGCGGATGGCTTTGAGCGGCGAGGAAGGGAACCACACCGGCGCACCGCCGTATTGGCTGGGGCCGCCGCCGGGAGGGTCCACCTGTCCCGAACCGCCGCCGGAGAGCACGCCGGTATCGGCATGGAAGCCAATCACGGCGATGGATTTCACCAGCGCGCGATCCAGCGGAAGCTGGTTATTGGCGTTCTTCAGCAGCACGGAAGCCTGCTCGGCGATGCGCTCGGCGGTCTCCGCGCCACGGAAGGGATCGACCACGCGGCCGAGCGGAGGATCGTCCACCACGCCCGAAGCGAACTCGGCGCGCACGATGCGATGGGCCATATCGTCGAGGCGTGCCATGGGAACTTCGCCGCTCTCGACGGCCTTCTTCAGCGCGTCGCCGAAGTGGATACGAGCGGGATCGCCGCCGGGTTCCTCGTTATCCAGGCCGGCCAGGGCGGATTTGGTGGTGGTGTGGGTGGCCTCCCAATCCGAGATCACGAAGCCCTTGAAGCCCCAGGCGTGCTTGAGCACATCGTTCAGCAGGTAGCTGTTTTCGCAGGCCCAATCGCCGTTCAGTTTGTTGTAGGAGCACATGACCATATCGGGCTGCCCTTCGGTGACGGCGATCTCGAAAGCCAGCAGGTCGGTTTCGCGCATGACGCGCTTCGCGAGGCGCACGTTGCCAATGTTCCGGCCGGTCTCCTGGTCGTTGAAGGCGTAGTGCTTCACATCGCTGATGATCTTCTGGTCGCGCACGCCTTTGATGAGTTGGGCGACCATCTTGCCGGCCAGGATGGGGTCTTCGCCCTGGTATTCGAAATTGCGGCCGTTGCGCGGCTCGCGCATCAGGTCCACGCCGCCGCCGAGAGTGGAGTTGTACTGCTGGTCGCGCAGCTCGCGGCCAATCAGGCTGCCGTATTCATAGGCCAGTTTGAGGTCCCAGGTGGCGGCTTCGGCGATGGTGGAAGGCAGCAGGGTGGAATAGCGCCCGCGCTCCGCGGCGGCCCGCACGCCGACGGTGGAATCGGCCAACTGGATGGACGGCAGTCCGAGCCTGGGGATGCCGGCGATCACACCGGCTCCGCCGTTGGAGACGGCTCCGGCGGCCTCGAAACCGCCCGCGCCGTGCACCAGCAGCAGCTTTTCATCGAGCGTCATCTGCCCGACGACCAGGTCGGCCCGGCGATCGGGCGGCAGGGTCTTATCCATCCAGGGGAGCAGCGTCAGTTCCGGCCGTCCCTTGGAGGCGGGGTCGGGAGTTTGCGCCAGCAGTCCCGCTAAGGCGGCTGTCAGGGCGAGGCAGGGGGCCGCGATTCGAAGTTTCATGAGATTCAAACCGATTTTACTCTAATGGCTCGCGCCGTTACGCGCGGCCTTGATTCGGCCGCTCTTGATGGCGGCTCGAAAGGCACGATAGTCGGCTTCGGTCCGGTCGGCATACGCGGCCGCGAAAGCGCTCACGGCTCGGGCCACCTTGCCGCCCGGACCGCAGTAGCCGGCGATCTGGCAGGCGTCCCCGGAACGCGCGTGGCCGCGTGCCAGCAGCTCGCCGGCCACCAGCGCGAGGCTCTCGATGCCGCCGCCGCGCAAGAGCTGCAGGTCGATGCTGCCCTTGTGGTCGTTGAGTTGGCGGACCAGGAACTCGTGCGGGCCGATGGTGGTCCAGCCGAGCAGCAGGTCCGAGAGCGGCTGGATGGCCCGCTGCCCTTCGGCCACGCGGCGCCCCTGGTGGCGGCTGGCGCCATTCGGCAGATACTTTGCGTAGGCGGAGGCGGTCTCCTGCTTGATCTGCAGGAACAGCGGATCGCGCGGGCCGTTGCCTGTGAACAGCACCACGTAATCGCGCAGCCCGACGCTGCCGGTCCCCACCACCTTGAAGCCCACGTCCAGGCTGCGGAAGAGATCGAAGAGGCCGACATGTTCCGGCCCCAGGCTCTCGCGATAGGGGCCCAGGGAATCGAGAACTTCGCGCGCGTCTATGCCTCGAAGGCGCCAGAAGAGCGGGCGCCGGTCGCGAAATCGCGGGCAGCCGTGGCGACCGGGTTCGGTGAGCTTCTTCAGCAGATCGAGCGGGCGTGCGCGCTCGGACTGCCGCAGGGCGGCGTGGATGGGCTCGGCGCGCTCCTGGCGGCGCACCTGGTTGCGCGCAGTTCGCAAAATCGGCTGCCGCGAGAACTCCCCGATGAAGCGGCAATAACTCCCTGCGAACGCCTGGGTTGCCGATTTGCACGCGGCGGCATCGTGCCCCGACTCGCGACCGGCCAGCACGAGGCTGGCCGCCATGCGCTTGAGATCCCATTCGAAGGGGCCCCGGATGGTCTCGTCGAAATCGTTCAGATCGAAGACCAGATTGCCATCCGGCCCGGCGAACGACCCCAGGTTCTGCACGTGGGCGTCGCCGCAGAGCTGCACTTCGAGCCCCGAATTGGGCAGGCGAGCCAAGTCGGCGGCCATCACCGACACGGCGCCGCGAAAGAACGCGAAGGGCGATTCCTTCATGCGCGCGTACTTGATGGGCAGCAGGTGGCGCACGCGCTCGGCATTGGCTTCGAGCAGAATGGCGATGGGGTCGAACTGCGGCTCGCGAGGGGGCAGGCCTCCGTGAGTCTGGCGGCTCACGGCATCGCGCCGCTTCTTTCCTAAGAGACGGCGGTCATTGGCGGAGCACGCCGAAGCGGCCGATCGAGTACCCAAGCGCACCTCCCACGAAGACGTCGGATAAGAAATGGGCCGATAGCGAAAGCCTTGAAAACCCGACCAGCGCGGCTAAACCGTAGGCCGTGTAAGGAACCCAGCGATGCTGCTTCCCATATCGCCGGCTGACGACCGTGGCGATCGCGAATGCGCCGATGGCGTGACCGGAAGGAAAACTGGCTTGGGAGCGCGGCTGCCCTTCAAACCAGCTATCGGAGAAATTGCCCCTGAGCGGAATGGCCGAAGGGCGCACGCGATCGGTGGCTTCCTTCAGAGCCTCGGAGACGATTTCGGTGTCAGCCAGGGCTTCGCCCGCGTAGAGCGCCGTATGCTGCAGTTCGGGACTTTTGCGGATCAGGCCGGCGGCGAAGAGCGCAACCGGCGCGGCGACGATGCCGGCCATCGTAGCGGCGCTCGTGAACTTGCCGTTGAAGCCCTGGAAGGCCGAGGTGCGGCGGAAGTACGAGGATTCGGTGGGATCGAGCGCGATCAATCCCGCGGTGGTCCCCAGGATCGCGCCGGCGGGAAGCCAGCCCTGCCCATGCGCCAGCGTGACGGGAAACGTCCAGATACGCTTTTGATCGCTCAGTAGATTGGGCAGCAGCCGACGGAGCGAAACCGGCCGTTCGCTGGGAGCCGCCGGCTGGGGAGTGGCGGTTTGGCCCGCAGCCGTGAACGGCGCGGTAAATAAGATTATGGATAGAGCAAGACTCATCGCGCCCGGAAACACGTGTACACCTCTCGCACCGATGTCCGCCGGGTTGCTGCTGAGCTGGGCCGCGATCATCACATCCCGAGCAGTTCTCCGCCCGTAAACAGGATAGCGTGAAAAGCCGATTGGACCATTGAGCCGAGGCTGCCGGCGGGCTACTCTTCGGGCGCTTCGCCCGTGTCTTCCGCACGGTTTTCGAACTTGGTCTGTGCGTGCAGAAACACCAGGTTCACAGTGCCCACCGGCCCGTTGCGCTGCTTGGCCACGATCAGCTCGGCCAGGCCGCGCAGGTCTTCGCGCTCGCGTTGGTAGACCTCTTCGCGGAAGATGAAGGCCACCACGTCGGCATCCTGCTCGATCGACCCGGAGTCGCGCAGGTCGCTTAACTGCGGGCGATGATCGTCCTGGCGGGTTTCCGGGGCGCGGCTCAACTGCGAGAGCACCATCATGGGCACGTTCAACTCTTTGGCCAGCAGTTTGAGACCGCGCGAGAGGGCGCTGACCTCCTGGTTGCGGTTTTCGAAGCGTCCCCGTCCGGTCATCAACTGCAGGTAATCGATAATGACCAGCCCCAGCTTACCGTCGCGCTCGGCCTGCAGGCGGCGCAGTTTGGCGTGCAGATCCATGATGTGCACGCCGGCCGTGTCGTCGATATAGAGAGGCGCTTCCACCAGCTCGTGCAGGGCGTGATTGAGCTTGCGGCGATCGTCCTGGGAGAGATAACCGGCGCGGAACTTCTGGCTATCCACGCGCGCCGCCGCGCAGAGCATGCGGGTGAGCAGCGATTCCTGCGACATTTCGAGCGAGAAGATGGCCACGGTCTGCTTGAGCTTGAGGGCCACGTGCTGAGCGATGTTGAGCGCCAGAGCGGTTTTCCCCATGGAGGGCCGTGCCGCCAAAATGAAAAGCTCGCCGCCATGCAGCCCGCCGGTGTATTCGTCGAGCTTGGTAAAACCGGTGCTGATTCCCTTGAGACGCTTGCTGGGGTCAAGAAAAGCGCTGATGCCGCCCTCGTAGTTCTCCACGATCTGGCTGGTCGGCTGGAGACCGGCTTTGGCGCGCACCTCGCCGAGCTTGAGCAGCGTCTCTTCCGCTCCGGCCAGGATTTCGTCGGGGTCTTCCTCGCCCGCCAGAGCGCGGTTCATCATGTGCTGCGAAGCGAAAATGATGCGCCGCAGCACGGCCTTGTCTTTGACGATGCGGACGTAGCTATCGACGTTGGGAATCTGCGGCAGCCCGTCGTCCAGCGAGACCAGGTAGCTGAGACCGTCGCAGGCCTCCAGCTCGTTGTACTTCATGAGCTCGTTGGCGAGGGTGATGCGGTCGATTCTCTCGTTGCGCTCCTGCAGCTCTCCCATGCGGCGAAAGATGCGGCGGTGCTTCTCGAGGCTGAAATCGTCCGCCTCTAGCGCGCCGGCGGCCTGGATATACAGGCTGTCGTCGAGCAGGATGGACCCCAGCACAAAACGCTCGGCGTCTACGTTGGTGGGAAGCGATTTCTCAGTGGTTTCAGATGCGGGCATGGAATGAATGACTCAGCTTAACTCCCCCCGGCCCGCGCGAGCCGGTTTATTCGCGGCTAGCGTTTTGAGTGGCTTAGCCTCTGCAAAACAGATCCTCCGGGGGCGCCCGCCGCGGTGGGCGCGCAACTCCTCGCGAATCAGATCGCGCCGGGCAATACGGAGCGGCGATCCACAGGGCTTCACAAGCTTTCCACAGCTTGTGAACATTTGCCACCTACTCTGTTTTTACCGGATTTGGCCGCCGGAGGCCAGAACTTTCCTCTCAAGCCCATGGAACTCCGGCGATAATCGGCTTTTGGAGGATTCGTCGAATGCCCGAATGGGTGCTTACGCACAGCATGTGGAACGCCATCTTCGCCCTCGGGGCGCCTCTAGCGGAGAAAATCCTGCGACCCGCCGTGGTCTATATCGCGCTGGTGGCCTTTCTCAGAGTGTTCGGCAAGCGCGAGCTGGCGCAGCTCAATCCCTTCGACCTGGTGGTCCTGCTGTCGCTCTCCAACACCGTGCAGAACGCCATTATTGGCAACGATAATTCGCTCACCGGCGGCCTCGTGGGCGCGTTCGCGCTGATGGCGATCAACTACCTGGTGGTGCGTTTTCTGTTCCGCCACCGGCGCCTGGACCAGCTCTTCGAGGGGCGGCCGACGACCCTCATCGAAAGCGGCCGGGTGCTCGAAAGAGAGCTGGCCAAGGAGCTGATGACGCGCGCGGAGCTGCTGACCGTGCTGCACCGCCAGGGATTCGACGGCCCGGGAGACGTGGAACGCTGCATTCTGGAGCCGGGCGGCACGTTCTTCGTGCAGCGCAAACTTCCGGCCGCGGATCAACTCCAGCATGAGGAGGTGATGGCGCGGCTCGACGCGATCGACGAGCGGCTAGCCGGGCTGGCCGGGCGCGGGTGAATGTTCCGGGCAAGCTAAAGCATGCCCCACCATCAATCAACTACGTGCTCGGCGCTTCCGATGGCCCACATGGCTTCCAGGTCGCGCTGGCTGTAGGCCCGGAAGGCGATCAGGGTGTTGGTGGCTTCGATGCCCGGTATCTTTTGGATGCGGCCCGAGACGAGATCGGCAAGATCTTCGTGCTGGCGCACGCGGGCGATGGCCACCAGGTCGTATGGGCCGGCGACGGAATAGGCTTCCGTCACGCCCGGCAGGTCGATGAGCGCCTGCGCCACCTCGGGCGTGCGCCCCTGCGCCGTGTTGATGAGAACCACCGCGGTAATCATAAGTTCTATGCCAGCAGGCGCTTCGCAAATTCCAGGCACTTAGTAACTTCGGCCACCGAAGTGGAACCTTCCGGAATAGGATACTCGAGCTCGATGTTACAGGGGAAGGGGTACTTTTCCGCGCGCACGAGGCTCAGGATATCCTTGAGCGGAGTGTCGCCCTGGCCCCAGGGAACGTTGGGCCCGTGGTTGCGCTTGCGATCCTTGAGGTGCAGGTTGGTGATGCGCGCGTGGTGCTCCTTGATGAAAGCCACGGCATCGTAGTTAGAAGCCGTGAAGTGGCCCACGTCCAGATTCACGCCGTTGTATTTCGAGTAGGAGAATGCGGTGGCGTAAGTCTCCAGCGTGGCGAACTCGTTGGGGTTGGAGGTCTGGTCGTGCCCATGATAGCCCACCAGGATCTTATGTTTGTCGGCCAGCGGCGCGATGCGCTTGGACATGCTCACGGTGGTGCTGGTGGTGATGCCGTTGACGCCCAGAGTCTTGGCCATACGGAAGGCGTAATCGATCTCGTCGTTGGTATTGTTGTCGCGCATGTTGAAGCACAGCAGCCCGAGGTGAATGCCGGCGGCGTCGAACTTCTGGCGGACGGGCTTGAACTTGTCCATGGAAACGGAGAGGCGCCAATCGCGCAGCGCGGCGGGCGTGTTGGGGGATCCCGCGAAAGCTTCCACGCTGTTGGACATCAGCTCCACTTCGTCGATGCCCGCCTTGCCGATGTCGGCGATAATCTCGTCCACATCCGTGACCGGGCGGAAGCTATAGGAGATGACTCCGATCTTGACTCCGCCGAAGCGGGAGTGAGGGCTTCCCATGGACCTCGCCAGGGGAAGCGCGGCCAGGGCGATCTTGCCGATATCGCGGCGCGTGTAGGTCATGTGCTTATCTTCTCTTCGATTGCCCTTCGGAACAAGGGGATGCCCGCGGAATTTCCCCGAGGCGGGTGCCCCGGCGTTTACAATAACAGGTGCGGACATGGTCATTCTCGGCATAGATATCGGCGGCGCGCTGGTCAAGGCGGGCATGGTGGACGAGAAGGGCGCCATCCTGGCTTCCCGCACGCTCCAGACTCCGGCGGACCTGGAAGGTCTGCTTTCATCGCTGCATGAGGCCGTGCGCTGGCTGCTGGAGGCCACCGCGCTGCCGGCCGGCGTGGGCGTGGGATGCAAGGGCATCATCGACCCGGACAGCACACGCGTGGAGGTTCTGCCCGGACCGCTCCATTTTCTGGAAGGGATGCTGCTCAGCGACATCGTGGGCATGCCGCTCGACGTGCCGGTCTTCGCGGATAACGATGCGCGCGTGGCTTTGGCGGGGGAGATGGTTTGGGGCGCGGCGCGCGGGCATCAGAACGTCCTGATGCTGACGCTAGGCACGGGCGTGGGCGGCGCGGCGATGGTCAACGGCCAGTTGCTGCGCGGCCACGGCGGTATGGCGGGCCACTTGGGGCACATCACCATCGACGCCAACGGGGCGCTGTGCGCGTGCGGGAACCGCGGCTGCCTGGAGACGGTCTTTTCCGCGCGGGCCATCGAGGGAGAAGCCTGGGCGGCCGTGCATCGCGGCTGCGCTTCGATTCTGACGCGGCTTTTCCGCGAGCGCCCGCAGTTGGCCGATTGCCGCACGGTGTTCCAAGCCGCGTCCGAGGGGGACGAGGTGGCGCGCTCCATCGTGGATGCGGCCACGCGCAAGCTGGGGGCGGCGTTGGCCGGCCTGCTGCACGTGTTCGACCCGGAGCTGGTGGTGCTGGGCGGGCGCGTGGTGGATGCCGGCGCGGGCCTGCTGGATCCCCTGCGCGAGGAAGTGTGGAACCGCTCGCGGCGGCTGCTGGGAAGGGAAGTGCCCATCGTGGAGCAGCAGGTGGCGGACAAATCCGGCATCGTGAGCGCGGCCGGGCTGGCCATGGCGCCGCGGGATTAAGCACGACATGGGAACTACACAGCCAGAGGGGTCACAAGTGCCGTACCGCAAAGCTCACCCGCAGCGTAGCCGCTCCCGGAAGATACCACCGCCATTGTGAATGCCTAACGCCCGGGCCGAGGAATTCCGCCGCGCCGCCATACGGCTCGGTTTCGAGCGGAGCCGGCAAACCGAGAGTCGTGAGCGCTGGATTCATTCGGATGGACGTGCCGTAACCATCCCCCTGCAGCATGACCAGGACGGTCCACTAGTAAAGGCGAGCCCGATATTGCTCTTCAATGCCTCGATCGAAGTCGTTCGCAGTGCTGCCGCCAATCTCGTCCGCTAAAATCTTGCCGAGTGATGGAAACCCGCCGCGCGGAACCCGACGATCGGGATTCCAAAAATCGGAGCGGAGCAATGGCTTGCCACATGGAAAAAGACCTCTTCAACCGCCACTAAACATCCCGCACACTGGCGGCTTGCCCGCCACTGAGAGTGGGAAAAGCAAATCGGGATCGATCGTAACGCGGACCGTTCCATTTACTCGGAGCGTCTCATTGATACCCGGTGTCATGAACAACAGCCCTACATGCGGGTTTTCCATGATGTTCAACACCGTGTCGGCACGCTTATTGCCAATCCTGTCGGGGATCAGAAGAGTGCGATCATCCAAAACAGCGACGAATCCGGGAGCATCGCCCCGAGGCGAAGCGTCCGCCCTGCCGCTTGCATCCGAGGTCGCCATCACAACCGGTGGAGAGAGCGCGATGAAATCGCGACAATACTGGTCGAGGTGATCCAACTGTTTCGCGGTCGACATATGGCTTGGCTCGCCGTAATGTTTTCGGACCGCAATTGCGTCAGTGACTTCCTTCACGGTAATCGCTCCCTTCCAGGGGAGATTCACCAGCTCCAGCTTGACCGCCTTAGGCTCCCGGCCAGTGTCACTGACGAAAATGCGAACGGTCGACTTATCCTCGGAAACGATCCCGCGGTGGCGGCAAACGGAATACACACGAGGAGGAGCAGTGCGGGAACGGCACGGAAACGCACGGGGCGAGCCCTCCGAGGGTGGACTGGCATGGCCTGACCAGAATCGTACCATGCCCCTTGATGCCCGTCAATCGTGCTGTGCCTGTCATTTATTGTTTACAAGCGTAGGTTCGCCGCTCTGCGCCTCGACAGCGGGCAGCGCTGACGTATAATGGACACTGAGCCGGCTATGCCCGTGTCACGTCGATCCTCGACTTCAGCCATCAAGCCGAATAGTCCGATTTCGGTTACGCGTCAGCTCTTGACGATTCTGACCAAAGAAATTGCACAGGGTACCCATATCCCTGGCGAGCGCTTTCCGTCCGAGCGAGACATCGCCGAACGGTACGGACTTTCGCGTGCTTCCGTGCGCGAAGCGGTGGCGCAAATGATTGCGGGTGGCCTGTTGGTTCGCACTAATGGCAGAGGCACCTTCGTCGTCGATCGTCCGGCCGGGGCGCCGAACATGAGTCCGGGTTGCAGGCACCTCGGATTCTGGATCGATGAGAGAGTCTTTCACTTTGCCGAGGTGGGGTACAACCAGATCCTGAGCGGATTTGCCGAAGTCTGTCGCAGTACAGGTTGTGAGCTCGACTTCTATCCCGTCTCCGAGGAGTCGAAGATCGATCTGGAGCAGGTTTCCGGTCCGGGCCATCTGGCTGGGTCGGTAATCGTAGGAGGCTTGAGTCGCGGATGGATCGACCGGCTGAACACGCTCGGCAAGCCGGTTATCCTGGTGGATCTGTTAAATTCAACCGACGGCGTCTCGGTATCGATCGATTACGCGACAGGAACGCAGTGCGCCATCGATTACTTAGTTGGACTCGGTCATAGAGATATTGGTTTTATCGGTTTTCCGAACAGCGAAAAGTACATCCTGTATTGGCAATCCCTAGCGGCGCACCGCCTTCAGTATCGCCCTCAGTACGTGGAATTCTTCGATTCGTCGGACTTACGGCCGGGGATGCTGGCTGGATATCGGGCTATGCAGCAATTGATCGCCAGAGGAGAGCAGCGGCCAACTGCCGTATTGATCACGAACGATTTCGCCGCTCTGGGAGCCATGGAGGCGCTCGCCGTAGGGCACATTTCCGTACCGGGCGATATCAGTATTGTCGGCTACGATAACCTCGGCCAAGGGTCCAGTGCACTTACGACGATTCGGTCCGATCTGATGGACGTGGGCCGACGTGCGGCGAAGAGTTTGCTCCAATGGATCGAGACGGGACAGGCTCCAGAGCAGCGCACGACTGTGCCGGTGGAATTGATCGTTCGGGGTTCGACGGCGGCCCCTCCGGATGCCATTGTTCCGGTGCCCTCAGAACTTGAAGAGACAAGCGCGAATCAACAGCGCGGCCACTGAATCTTTGTTCTCGGGTCAAGCGGATAGATGCTTTCCTGAACGACCGACCCGATCGCAATGGCCACTTAGATCAACTTACTGTGCCGAGCTCAACAGTGTAATTCCAAGAATCTGGACGGCTACGCCGGCCCACAGCAGTCGAATCGACAGGCGCGGCGCCGTCTTCCACTCGCCCAGCAGCCACCCCCAGGCGATGCCGACCAGAATGATGACCGACACATAAACCGGCCAGCCGATCGCGGCGCCGAAACGTCCCAAGCGCGCCGCCGCCATCCCATACAATACCGTCCCTGCAATCCACGCGGCTCCCATGCCAACGCTCATCGATAAATTCTTTCCGGACCCGGTGGCGCGAAAGAGATGCCAATTCGCATTGCGGTTCAAGAGGCGGATGGCCCACACAATACTGGGGAGAGATCCGCAACTCACCGCAAGGCTCCAGATGGCGTTTGACGCCAGATTGGGATCGGCCCCCTGCGCAATCGCGTTTTGTCGAATGGGTTCGCCATACGCCAGAACAATATTGAACAGGGTGGAGAGTACCCCTGCTATCAAAGAGATCGTGACGCCTCGGCGGGTTCTCGCGCGATCATGCGTGGCCGGTGGATCCCGCAGACGTCCCGCCTGGGCGCAGCACAGAACCCCAATGAGCACTACCAGGTCGAAGGCGCCGACTCTCAGGCCCCCCGCGGTGAAGAGCTTGGACGGATCGATGAGGAACAATGCCCCCAACGACCCAAGTGCGACCGAGGCGCCGTACAGGAGTGCGGTGCTGATCGACAGGCCGACCAAATCGACTGCGATCCCCAACAAGACCACCGCGAGGCCCCACCCCAAGCCGAGCAAGCAGGTGACGAGGGTCACCGTGCTGCCGGCGTGCGCATAAACGGCAACGAGATTCGGAATCGTGAAGTAAGCGACGATCCAGGGCGAAATCAGATACGCACAGGCGGCGAAGACCAGCCAGGTGTTCTCCCATGCCCACTTCTTCACCAGCTTGACGGGGACCAGGACGGACCCCATGATAATCCCGGCAACGAGAACCGTAACGATTCCGGCCCAACCTCCGATTTGCATGTGAACTCCTCAGCGCATAATCCAGCCGCCATCGACATTGATCGTCTGTCCCGTAATTCCGTCGCTCCATTCCGTTCCCAAAAAAACGCAGACCTTGGCGACGTCCATGGGAAGGATGCGGCGCTGGAGACTCTGAAGCGCGATTACTTCGGCGGCTTGCGCCGGAGTGACAGTCCGCGATTCCCTTTCGGTCTGAATGGCGCCGGGAGTGACGCAGTTCACATGGACGTTAAACTCCCCAAGTTCGCGCGCCAGGGCCCTTGTGAATCCGATTAGCGCGCCTTTGGACGAGACGTAGTGGGTCAGGAACTTCATGCCCCAGTGGAAGGTCACGGACGAGATATTGATCACCTTACCGGCCCGCCGCTTGACGAAATGAGGCGCAACCAGGCGAGTGCACCGGTATGTCCCATTCAGGTTCACGTTCAGGACCTCGCTCCACTGTTCTTCCTTCATCTCCAAGAACGGCTGGCGCGGGTCGATCCCCGCGTTGTTGACCAAAACGTCGAGCGTGTCCGTGGCCCGAAATATACCGGCAATCGCGGCTTCGACCTCCTCAGTCCGGCTCAGGTCCGCCACACACATTGTGACGCAAGCGCCGTCGCCGCGAAGCCCGTCGACCACTCGTTCGAGCTTGTCCCGCTCCTTATCCAAGAGCCAGACACGAGCCCCTTCTTTCGCGAAGAGTTTGGCGATTTCTTCGCCGATGCCGTTGGCGGCTCCGGTTACCAAAGCGGCCTTTCCGGCCATGAGCATAAAGGCGACCTTTCTCGATCCTACTTAGCCGTGGACGACCGCGGGGCAGCGAGCGAGCACCCGGTCGAACGCTTCGAGGGTTCGCGAAATGTGTTTGTCGGTATGGACCACCGAGGTGTACACCCGGCCGTCAGGCAGGAGGTAGATACCCTCCTTGAGACATTCGCCCAGCCAGAATTTGAAAAGCGTGCGGTCATCCCGCAGGGTATCGCGATAGTTCCGCAGTGCGGAGGTCTCGGTGAAATGAACGGAGAACGCAGTGCCAAACCCGGATACCTCAACCGGTACGCCCCGGCGCTTGGCGGCCTCGCGGATGCCGTTCATTAACTTCTCCCCGGATCGCATGGCGTCGGCCAGAGGACGTCCGTCGTTCCGGCTGATTTCCGTCATAGTCGCGTGGGCTCCGGCGAGCGATAACGGATTCCCGTTGAAGGTGCCGCCAAAAACCACTCCGCCGTCCACAATCAATTCGAGGATGTCTTTTCGGCCCGCTACGACACTGAGTGGCAGACCACCTCCGATCGCTTTCCCGAGAGTGGCGATATCCGGGGTGACTCCGAACACACTCTGTGCGCCGCCGGGAGCGATCCGGAACCCGGTGATCACCTCGTCGAAGATCAGCACGGCTCCATGTTGCGTAGCGAGCCGCCGCAGCCCCGGCAGGAAGCCCTCGGCCGGTAGCAGGCATCCGCTGTTACAGAGAACCGGTTCGGTGATGATGCCCGCAATCTCTTCCCCGCGCGTCGCGAAAAGCGCCGAGGCAGCCTCCAGGTCGTTCCAGGGCAGAACGATGACATTGTCGGCCGCGTTGGGTACCTGGCCGCGGGATCCCAGTACCACATTGGGCTTCTGTGCCGAACCGATCTGCGGGCTGGAGGCATGATAGCTCAGGAGCGCCGAGTCCATCCATCCGTGGTAGTGCCCTTCGAACTTGAGCAACAGGTTCCGGCGTGTGTGCGCCCGGGCGAGCCGCATCGCCAGTTGCACGGCCTCGCTGCCGCTGGACGTCAGGGCCACGCGCTCGGCGCAAGGAATCAGATTGCAGATTTGCTCGGCAACGACAAACTCTAGTTCGTGTTGTGCACCGTAATTATGGGGCTTCTCGGCCGCGCTCCGCAGCGCGTCGACGATGGCCGGATGCCTGTGCCCTAAAATCAAAGGTCCCCAGGCCAGCACGTAGTCGGTATACCGGTTGTCGTCGACATCCTGGATCTCCGCACCGCTGCCATCCTTGAGAAAGAGGGTTTCCGCCAGATTGCGACGAAACGGACTGCTCACTCCGCCAGCCAACGACCGCTGGGAGCGCTCGAAGAAGTGTCGGGACCGGCCCCACTCGCTAATCATCCAATTTGCTCCTTAGTTTGGGCCGCTTGGCCTGATTCGGTCTTACCACGAGCAACTATGGTAGTGCACCTGTCTCTCTTTGTAAAGGCTAATCAGAACGCCTTGACACGTTAATATTTTCGTGATAACCTTGCCAGAATATTGGTCTGACCACGTCCGTCCGACTGGTGGGAGCTCGGGGATTCCGGGCTTCTGGCAGCATCTAAGGAGCAACGTGCGTTACATATTCAACTCTGACCGATCTGGTCATACAAAACGAAGCGTTTCCCCGCGGCCTCCGGCGCATTCGGGAAACCACATCCTGCACATGGGGCCAGTCTCGCGGCTCTTGGCGTTTCTTCTCGCGTTCGTGGCGTTTACCTGCTGTCAGCTCGTTCAAGCGCAGAACGTTACCGGGACAATCCTGGGCACGGTAAAAGACGAGTCCGGAGCGTTCGTCGAGGGCGCCGCGGTGCTGTTGACCAACACAAACACCGGCTCGGCCAGAACGATTCAAACGGACGCTTCCGGTAATTACATCGCGACAAATCTTCAACTTGGCGTCTATTCGGTAAAAGGCGAAAAGGCAGGCTTCCGGCCGATTACGAAGACCGGCATCGAATTGGCGGTCGACGCCAAAGTGACAGTGGATCTTCAGTTGCAAATCGGCTCTGTGCAGGAAGCCATTACGGTCATTGGCGCGGCGCCCCTGGTGAACCTTGCGGGCGCCGATATCGGCCACGTGCTCACCACCACCACGATTACGCAACTTCCGCTATCCACCCGGAACTTCGTGGATCTCATCTCCCTCTCCACGGGCGTCACGAATGGCACCCCGGGCGAGAATCTGCAGGGGGGACTACCGCAATCGCAGCCCTTCGGGCGCACGGCGTTCAATGTGAACGGCCTGCGGACGGACTCAAACAACTTCATGCTGGACGGAGTTGATGTGAACGATCCGGTGTTGAGCGGCCTGATCGTGTCCCCACCCTTGGATGCCATTGAGGAGTTCAAGCTGGAACAGAGCGCGTATTCGGCGGAGTTCGGCCGCGCGGCCGGTGGTGTCGTGAACCTGACGATGAAGGCGGGCACGAACCAGCTCCATGGAGAACTCTTCGAGTTCGCGCGTAATAAGGATCTTGCGGCACGAAGCTTCTTCGACGCCACCACACCGCCCTTCGTCCAGAACCAGTTCGGAGGTCTAGTCAGTGGGCCCATCGTGCGCAATAAGATCTTCTTCTTTAGCGACTACCAGGGTACCAGGGTACGCGAGGGAGTTACTTATATTGAGACTGTCCCGACAGCAACGCAACGCGGCGGAAATCTAGCGGACCAGCTACAGTTCTTCGATCCACTGAACGTGACGGGAACTTCCAGCACCGGACTGGCCGTGCGCGCGCCGTTTACGGGCAACCAGATCCCGCTGTCCCGCATCAATCCCGTTGCGACCGGGTTGCTCGCTTCGCTGCCATTGCCGAACTTATCCGGCAATGTCAACAACTACCGGACGTCCCTTTCCAACGCGAACGACTACGACGAGGGCGATATTCGGGTCGATGCGGCGCTTCCATCCTCCGGCAATCTCTTCGTCCGCTATAGCAACGACAATGCGCGGATCGTAACGCCGGCTGTATTCGGAGTGCTCGGAGGAGATCCGCTGCTGAGCGGGGTTTCGACCACACAAGGTCAGAATCTCGCAATAGGCTATACCAAGATCTTCTCCCCGACAACACTGAATGAATTGAGACTGGGGTTCACTCGGAAGGGACAGGAAATCTTAAACACTTCCGGAGGCGCGGATCTCAGCAATCAATACGGGCTTCCAGGCTTTAACCTCGGTACGTTTTTTACCGCCGGCCTGGCCAATATCACGGGAGCCGGATTCAGCACGATCGGCAGCAGCCCGTATTCGCCGGATCATATCTATGACAACGTATTCGACTACTCCGACAATGTGACCTTAATCCGGGGCCGGCATACCATAAAATTCGGGGCTTCAGTCATCCGGCGGCAGGATAATCACTTCGAGGCGAACTACCCCGGCGGCGACCTCAGTTTCTCCTCCGGCTTCACCGCCCAGCCATCGCTGTCCGGAGTTGCAACCGGAAGCAACCTGGCGAGTTACCTTCTCGGGTTTCCATCGGGGTATTCGCGAGATTTTCCCCTCGGACCCTGGGGCCTGCGGAGCACCGATTTTGGAGCGTACGTCGACGACCTGATTCGAGTGAGTGAGCGCCTTACTCTCGACGCGGGCTTGCGCTACGAGATCTTCACGCCCTTGTCGGAAGTAAACAATCGGATCAGTAATTACGATCTGCAGACTAAGACGCTCGTACTCGCGGGCCAAAACGGCGTCAGCGCCACCACCATCAACGGAGATTACAACAACTTCGGCCCGCGCTTGGGCTTCGCCTATTCGCTGAGCTCAGACAAGAAGACCAGCTTACGCGGCGGTTACGGTATCTTCTATATCCCGTCCAAGACTCAGGGCGGGACAGCCCAACGTCTGATCTACAATACTCCCTTTGCCATCAATCAATCTGTATCGTTCGACGCTTCGGGAGCTCCTTCTTTCACCCTCGGCACTCCGATAGCGCCTCCGGTCGTTGGAAATCCTAACAATCCAACAGGATCGGTAAACATGTACGGCAAGAACATGCCCGACAGCTATGCCCAACAGTGGAACCTCGACCTGCAACATCAGTTCGGGCAGAGCTGGCTGGTAGATGGCGCATATGTCGGAACACGCGGGGTGAAGCTGTGGAATTCCTTTAACATCAACCAGGCGATTCCCGGCCCGGGACCACTGGCCAGCCGCTACGCAATCACGCCCAATCTGAATGCCATCAATGCCTCGCAGGATCTCGGCGAATCGGTTTACCACAGTTTGCAGCTTCGTTTTCAAAAGCGTTTTAGCAGCGGCCTCACATTCCAGGGTTCATATACATACTCCAAGTCCATCGATTCCGGGGGCAGCAGCGGTTCGCTCGGCCCAGGGGCGTCCCCTGAAGACCCGCAAAACTTGAGCCTTGAGCGGGGACTCTCGACTTTCGATATCCGCAACCGGTTTACCCTAAGCTATATGTACGAATTGCCGTTCGGCCGAGGCAAAACGTTTCTGGCCTCTCTTAACCGTGTCGAAGATGCAGTGTTGGGTGGCTGGCAGGTAAATGGGGTCACAACTTTCCAAAGTGGTCTGCCCTTCTCGCCAACGCTCAACACGAATGCCGCCAATAGCAACTCGGCGTTCAACCGCCCGGATCGCATCGCTAGTGGAGTATTGGATTCATCCCAGCGCAGCATCAATGATTGGTTCAATATCGCGGCGTTCACTGTGCCTGGGGTGTTTCAATATGGCAACTCGGGTCGCGACATATTGATCGGGCCCGGAACGAGCAATTTCGATTTCTCCTTGTTCAAAATCTTCAGCATCTCTGAGCGGTGGAAGCTGGAGTTTCGAGCGGAGAGCTTTAATCTGGCGAACCATCCGAACTTTGCTAATCCAGCGACGACGGTTGACGCACCGGGTGCGGGAACGATCACTAAGACTTATAATCAGGGCCGGGAATTCCAGCTAGCGCTAAAGCTGTCCTTCTAGAGCCGAGGGGGAAACTGGTGCCGGCGTCCAAAGGAGATGTAATGCTTCGGAAGGGAACTTGGATCAAGCTAGTGCTGGCCTCGGTTGTAGCGGCGGGGGCGTTGGCTCAGCAACGCCCCGACGTTCAATCGGTGACCATTGACGCCTCGCATACACTCGGCAGGATCAGGGCACTGAATGACTTGGGCGGTGGACCGCTTTGCCAGCGGGGTATTGTCGACCTGACCTCGTACTACAAGGAACTCGGAGTGCACTGGGTGCGTCTGCACGACGTTCCGTGGACCTACGATAATTCCTTTGACATCAACTACGTGTTTCCGAAGTGGGAGGCTGACCCAGATCGGTCCGAGAATTACGAGTTCGCCCAGACCGACTACTACCTTAACTCGATCACCTCTTTAGGTATAAACATAATCTACCGGCTCGGGTACAGCGCCGAATATAAGACGTCTGTGCATCATAATGCCCCCCCATCGTCCTACGATAAGTTTGCGGAGATCTCCAAGCACATCATCCGGCACCATAACGAAGGCTGGGCGAACGGGCAAAAAGCAGGTATCAGGTATTGGGAAATCTGGAACGAGCCAGACGGAAAAGGCTTCTGGTCCGGTACTCCGGAAGAGTATTACCGGTTCTATGTGTCGGTGGCCAGGGCTTTGAAGGCCGATTTTCCGTCTCTTAAGGTGGGCGGCCCGGCTCTGGCCCACGACCTTGGGTTTCTGGAAGGTCTCTTGAAGTACTGTCAACAGCAAAAGGCACCTCTCGATTTCGTTTCCTGGCACATTTATACGAGAGACGCGCATGCGGTTGCCCAGCGTGCCCAGCAAGTTCACGAGTTAATGGTGAAGTACGGCTATGCGAATTCCGAGAGCATACTCGACGAATGGAACTATGGACCGATCTCGTGGGGAGACTTATTTGTAGACCCGGTTGCGACAAGAGCGTATTTCGATGCTTCGCAGAACGCGTTCGGGGCTGCTTTCGACGCGACGGTTCTTACCGACCTGCAAAACGTGCCGCTGGACGTGGCGACGTATTACACGGGCAACACGCTCATGTGGGGCATGTTCACTTCTTCCGGCGCGCCGCAAAAGCCTTACTATGCATTCCTCGCGTTCCGCCGGATGCTGGACTGCCCCAAGAGGGTAGCGATTGAATTCGCGCACGACGATACCGTGACAGCACTGGCCGGATTGTCGGAGGATGGGGCGACTTTGCGGGTCTTAATTAGTAACATCGGCCAAAAGTCACGTGCGTTACGGTTGCAGCTAAAGAACCTGCCTTGGCGAGGTCCCGCGAAGTACCAGAAGCAAGTCATCGACGATCGTTATGACCTGCAAATGGTGGGGGCGTCCCGAGTCCTTGGATCTAATGAGTCGGTGTTAGAAGACATAGGAGGAAGCTCCGTTTGTCTGCTAACCATTCAGCCGGCCGCTCAGTGACAAGCCTGGCCCCGGCCGCCGTTCGTGCCGGCGCGACCGGCGGCAAACGCCGCTTCTGCTGGGGCTGGCTCCGGATGTCGCCTGAAGCATCGCACCACAGAGTCTTCGACGACGCGCCCAGAGCCAAATCGCTTGCGCGCCGCATCTGAACCTCTGCGCGGCTCAGCCACCGAAATACCAGGGTATGTTGATCACTGTGATTCGCTGGTCGCCCTCGAAAAGGAGTAGGGCTTTCAGCACCGTTGAACGATGGTTGTGCAGCAGATTTAAGTACCAGCGGCGCTCCACGAACTCCGGAATCAGTACCGCGACCTGCCGCTTTGGATTGTTCTTTTCAAGCTCCAACACGTAACCCAGGATCGGCCGGATCACGAACCGGTAAGGAGACTTGAGGATCACTAAGCGTGGTACGGCCAACCCATCTCGCCGTGCGGATTCCTCCACCAACTTGCCCCACTGCTCCCTGAGGGTGCTGCATTCTTGGTCGTCCTCCACATGCAATGCCAGGACATCGGGAGAGATCGACATCGCGAAGCACAGAGCTTTATGCGTAATGCGGCTCCAACGGTCGACAGTGACAACTACCAACGGTGGAGTCAGCTCTTGGGTGTTCAACTGCGTGCCATCATCGGTCTCTTTAGCCACATGGTCGTAATGCCGCTTAACCAGCCGCATCATGAACATGAGGCCGGGAATCAAGAGGAGCGTGATCCAGGCTCCTTCGGTGAACTTGGCGATAAGGACGACGATCACTGTGATCCCGGTCGCGACGGCTCCCAATCCATTGACGAACATGCTCTTGTATGCGCCGGGTCCGCGCACGCGTTTCCAGTGCATCACCATCCCGGCCTGGGAGAGCGTAAAGGCCATGAATGCGCCCACAGCGTAGAGAGGAATCAGGCGGTCGGTAACCCCGCCAAAAACAACGAGCAGCGCGCCTGCCAACAGGGCCAGCGCATAGACCCCTTGGGTATAGACCAGCCTGCGCCCTCGGATCGCCAGGCCGTGCGGCAGAAAACCGTTCTGCGCAATCGCCCGAGCCAGTCTCGGGAAATCGGCATACGCCGTGTTAGCGGACAATGCCAGAACTATCAAAATGGACCCAATGGACACTCCGTAGAACAAACCTTTGCCGGCGATGGCGGCGAGCAACTGCGAGAGGACACTTCGATAGCCCTGCTCGCCGGGAGGCGTAGCGGCGATGCCATAGGCCTTGCAAAGGAATGCGATGCCGAGCAGCATCGCCATGAGAATTCCAATCACCAGGCTGAGGGTGCGGCGTGCGGTGCGGGAGGCTGGTTCCTTGAAGGCCATGACGCCATTGCTGACCGCCTCCACCCCGGTCATGGCCGTGCACCCGCTGGCGAAAGCTCGCAGCAGCAGCCAGATACCCAGGCCTTCGGTCGCACCGGCCAGCCGGAGAGGACCGGCCACGGGCAAGGGATGGCCGCCCGCCGCCAGTGTTTTGACAGCGCCCAGCGCAATCATGGCAAGCATGCAGAAGATGAACAGATATGTTGGAATCAGGAACACTCCGCCCGTTTCGGCGATGCCTCGGAGGTTCACCAGCGTCACCACAATCAGGATCGTCAGGCACAGAGCCAGCGTATGCTCCTCTAGCGAGGGCACAGCGGAAATCAGTGCGCCCACACCGGCTGAAATGCCCACGGCTGCGGTCAGGACGTAATCCACCATCAGCGAGGCGGCGGCTAACAATCCGGCCCACACGCCCAGGTGTTCGCTTGCTACGGTGTACGATCCACCGCCCCGCGGATACGCCATGATGGTTTGGCGGTAGGAGAAGTAAACGATGGCGAGCAGCGCGATGATACTGATGCTGATTGGGACTATGTAAGCCACTCCGGCCATTCCCAGGGGAATCAGGAGCGTCAAGGCGGCCTCCGGCCCGTAGGCAGCGGAGCTGAGCGCATCCAGGCCGAAAATGGGAACCCCTTTGGCGGGACCTATCCTCTCGGCTTTTTCGTCCTCGGTCGCCAGCGGCCGGCCCAGCAGCAGGTCCATGAGAGCCATGGGTCTATTCTCCCCCAGACCGATGTTGGGGATCTTCATGACCTTGCAGTGTGGCGCGAGAACCACTTCCACACCCATAATCGTCGCCCCACTCTAATTCCCCGGACTAGAAGGAGCCGCCTTCGCCGTGATTGATCCGGCAATTGGTCCACTCTGTACGTAGACGCGCAAAGTAACTTGGCCGAACTTCCCCGATAGTCCTGATTAGTCCACTCTCGTGCCGGCACGGGCGCAAAGATCGAGAAACACCGGATGCCGAAGATCCGATTTGCACTCCTGCTCGTAATCCATAATGTTGGCGAATCGATGGTGAACGCTCCGACCCAGTGAGGCTGCAATGGCAAAGTGGCTACTCGTCCTTGTGATCCTTTGCGCCGCATCAGCGCGATCTCAAACCGCGGCTCCTGAATCTATCGGGTTGAGACGCGTCGGCCCCACGCCCGAGACAGACAAGCAGATCCAGACACTGCAAGACCATGTAAAGGAAGCGCCAGGCGATTACGCAGGATACGACCGGTTGGGATCCGCCTTCTTTCAGAAGGCCAGAGAGACCGGCGACATCGGCTTTTACGACTTGGCCGAGCAAACCCTCCACAAGGCCCTCGCTCTGGCGCCGCCAGACTTCCGAGCGGCAGACCCTCTAGTTCACATGGCGTTGGTGTATATGGGCGAACACCGCTTCTCGGACGCCCTCGCCGACGCACAAAAGGCGATCGGCATAGGCTCCGGAAATCTGGCCGCGTTCGCCGTGGAAGGCGACGCTTACACCGATATGGGCGATTACGATGAGGCGGCAGCGGCGTATAACACCTTGCAGTCCCTTGGTCCGGCGATCTCATCGCCCTTGGCGCTGGCTTACATGCGCGACAGTCGCCTATCCTATCTGTGCTACTTGCGTGGAGATTCCGCGGAAGCCATCCGTCTGATGAAGAGTGCTATCGCGGCGGCGCTTCAAACCAATGTTCCCCGAGAGAATCTCGCGTGGCTTTATTTCGAATTAGGCGAACGCTATTTCCAAACCGGCGACCTGGAGAAAGCCGATTGGTCGTACCGTTCAGGCATAAGATCCGATCCGAATCACTATCGCTCTCTGGCCGGTCTGGCGAAGGTTCGGGCCGCGCAAGGAGAACTCGATGAATCGATTCGGCTCTATCGGCGCTCGATTGCCATCATTCCTTTTCCCGTCTATGTTGCCGAGTTGGGCGACGTCTACAAGAAAGCGGGACGAGTGAAAGAAGCTCACCAGCAGTACGACCTGGTCGAGTACATCGGACACCTCAGCAAGCTAAATCAAGTGCTGGCAAATCGGGAACTAGCCCTGTTCTATGCAGATCGAGGGATCAAGCTGCCAGAGGCTCTGGAGCTTGCCAATAAAGAACTTGAAGTCCGGCACGATATTTACACATGGGACACCCTGGCTTGGGTCCTCTACAGGAATGGCCGATTTCAGGAAGCGGCTGAAGCGATTAACAAAGCTCTTGCCTTGCACACCAATGATCCGCTGCTCCTCTTTCATGCCGGCATGATCTACCACAGCTTGGCCAGGGATGCCGATGCCAAAGCGTTTCTGAGCCTTGCGTTGGAGACAAGCCCCCACTTCCACGTCCTTCAAGCTGAAGTGGCCGCCCGGACCTTAGAGGATATCGCCCGATCGCAGAACCGGGATTTGAGGTCAAGCAATGCGCAACGATAAGAACAATCATCGCCGGTCGGGAATGGCTTTGCCGCTGCTTGGCCTGATCTTGAGTGCCGCGACCTCTCTAGCCCATCCCATGGGTAATTTCAGTGTCAATCATTATTCTAAACTCAAGATCGGTCAAGGGTCGGTTGAGATCCGGTATCTGCTCGATATGGCTGAGATCCCCACTTTTCAGGAGATCCGTCAGTTAGACATTGCTCCGACGGCTGACGCGCCCAGCACTTACCTGGACAGGCAGGAGCGCTTCTTGAAGGAAGGCATCTCCCTGGAAATCGATGGCCAATATGTCCGGTTGGAAACGAGATCTCGCCAAGCCGCATTTGCAGACGGCGCCGGCGGTCTGCCCACGATGAAGATCGGCTTCGTGTTCCAGGGCACGCTCCCTATCACTGCGGGCGTTCACAAACTCGCCTACTTCGATAACAACTTTCCGGGACGGGCAGGTTGGAAGGAGATCGTAGTTCGCAGCGACGGAGTTGCGATTCTGGACAGTTCCGCGGCCAGCGCAGATCGCAGTCAGGAACTGACCAACTACTCCAGCGATGTGTTGAACAGCCCTCCACAGCAACTATCTGCCGTCGTTGGCTACGGGGTGGCCCCCGTTGAACCGGAGAAGCGTGTCTTAGCGGCGGCGACTGCCCCCTTTGACCGCCCGATCAGCCGTGGAACGAATACGGCGCGTCCTGCAGCCGCGCCTCAGAAACAGAGCCGGCCTTTACATACACTTTCAGCGCCCGAAACGGAAGGCACGGCTTTCCAATCTGGCAGCGGCCTCTTACCAACCGTTACTTTGCTGCCAGGGGCATCGAAAGCGCAGAACACCCCCCGCAGCCGTTTCACCGAGCTGATCTCGACGCAAGGCAAGTTGAGCTTCTGGGTATTGCTCTCGGCGGCTCTGATCGCGGCGGGTCTGGGCGCGCTTCATGCTTTGGAGCCAGGACACGGCAAGACCGTGGTTGCTGCGTACCTCGTAGGATCACGCGGTACAGCAAAACATGCGGTGCTACTTGGAGTCGTTGTCACCGCTGCACACACGGCGGGCGTATACCTGTTGGGAGCTTTGACCCTGTATGCATCACGATACATTGTTCCCGAGCAACTCTATCCCTGGCTTGGAGCAATTTCCGGCCTGAGCGTCGCCGGAATCGGCACTTTCGTCTTTCTCAGGCACTGGACCGGGGAAAGCGCCGAGCATTCACATACTCCGGGCGAACGGCATTCGCACTGGTTGTTTTCCGTCTTCAAGCCAGTTGCTCCCAGCCGAACTACCTTTACGGAACAAGGCGATCCCGCGGCGACCTGTACCGATTGCAGACCAACCGAGCGTGCGCTGTCATTACGTGAGCTCTGCCTGCTGGGCATCACGGGAGGAATTGTCCCTTGTCCGGCCGCGCTGGTCGTGCTGCTTAGCGCTTTCTCGCTTCACCGGATAGGATTCGGGTTGTTCTTGATTACCGCCTTCAGTTTGGGGCTAGCAGTGGTGCTGGTGACGGTTGGCCTGACGATGGTCTACGCCAAACGAGTGATGTCATCTCGTGTGCGCGCCGGCAATACCGCCCTCCGCTATCTTCCGTTGTTGTCATCCGGGTTCATGGTGGTGCTGGGCGCGGGGATAACGATCTCGGCCGTCGCCTCTGTCCACATCGGGCATGGCTTTCTCTCCACGGAGCGACTAATTCCATTCGCGACAGTCATCTTGCTGGGATTGTTCTTGGGAATGCGTCATTCCACGGACCCCGACCACGTGGTGGCGGTATCCACCATTGTGAGCCGTCAAAGGTCCATCCGGAGCTCGGCGACGATTGGGTTGTTATGGGGACTGGGACACACGCTCACGATCTTTCTCGTCGGCTCGGCGATCATCATCTTCGGTGTCGTTATCCCGCCCCGACTTGGGCTGAGCATGGAGTTTTGCGTTGCCTTGATGCTTATCCTGCTAGGCGTACTGAACCTTACTGGTGTCATGCGTTGGATTACGGAGCACCTTACTCCGGTGAAACGTGTCTCCGAGAACCCTGGTAAGACAAAACGAGGAGCAGCGGGCCGCATTACCCTCTCCCTTGACAGGACTATCGGACAACTCGGCCTCTATCAGACCGTTCGGCCGTTAGTGGTCGGCCTCGTACATGGCTTGGCCGGCTCGGCAGCGGTCGCCTTACTGGTGCTTTCCACGATCAAGAGTCCGCTCTGGTCGACGGCTTACCTGCTAGTTTTCGGTTTCGGCACCATGGTGGGGATGATGCTCATGACCGCCGCAATCTCCATACCTCTGGTTTACACCGGGAAGAGATTCTTCAAGATCAATCGGCATCTAACTGCGATTTCCGGTCTCGCCAGCATGGCTTTTGGCGCCTTTCTCGTCTACCACATCGGTTTTGTCGACGGGCTCTTCACTTCACAGGTGCATTGGATCCCGCAATAAACTCGGTATAAGTGTCGGTTTTCACTGTTATGGATGCGTTCATACTTCTCCATGAACACGAAGGGGAAGTCGGATCACGGATGGTGCAAAAAGAGTTGTCCTTTGCTGCATCCGTTTAGAGTAGTGACAACGTAACCTAAGTACGTAGGCTAGCCGGAGCAACTGCAACGGGGTTCGCGCATTGGCAGTTGACTTCATGGCGATGTCAACGAATTCTACAGAGAGGTGTTTCAATGAAAGAGCTGAATCCAATCGTGGCCGTCGCCATGTCGGTGCTGATGCTGGCACCGTCCAGCCTGTTCGCATCGAGCCATCGCGAGGCTCCCATCACGGCATTGGACCGTAGCGCGGATGTCACCGACTGGTATGCATTTGTCAGCTATGACAATCCCAACAACGTCACCATGATTCTGAATGTCGATCCGCTCCTGGAGCCATCCAATGGACCCAACTACTTTCCCTTCGATGACAACGTGGTCTACCAGATGATCGTTGACAACAACCAAAGCGGAACGGCCGGGATCACTTTTCAATTCCGGTTTACCACTACAATCCGCAATCCTCAGTTGCCGGTTGGCTTCATTGGCGGCATTGCGGGGATTGCTCCGATAACCTCACTGAGCGGCACCGGTTCCGATGGCTTGAGCCTTAGCCAGACCTACACCGTAACCATGATCAAAAATGGCGTCTCAACGGTGCTGAACAGCGGCGGGCCAACGCTTTACGCAGTTCCGTCGAACGTGGGTCCCCAGACCATGCCGAACTACC
>CAYRWE010000028.1:0-32415 GCA_964427655.1 uncultured Solibacteraceae bacterium
GGTCGTGAATCTGCTGGATGTAGTCGGCGCGCCGCCCCGCGATGGCCGCCGCGGCGATGGCCAGCAGCTTGTTGGTGGTCTTGCCCATGGCCGAAACCACCACCACTGGCCGGCGCTCCTGGCGCGCCTTCACGATGCCGGCGACGCGTTCGATGGCGGCGGCCGACTCGACCGAGGTACCGCCGAATTTCATGACGATCATCAGTCCAGCATTCCTTCCGTGTGCATCAGCTCGGCGTTTAGCACCGCCGCGCCGGCCGCGCCGCGCACGGTATTGTGGCCCAGCGCGACAAACTTGTAATCCAGCACCGGGCAGGCTCGCAGGCGTCCGATGAAGGCCGCCATGCCGCGATACCGTTCAGCGTCCTTGCGCGGTTGCGGCCGATTGGCCTCCTGCATATAAATTACCGGCTGAGGGGGCGCGCTGGGAAGCTGGCGCTGCTGCGGAACGCCGGCGAAGGCCTCGAACGCGTGGCGCAGGTCGGCCTCCGAGGGCTTCCCGGAAAGCTCCACAGAGACGGTGACGGTGTGACCATCCACCACCGGCACGCGATTGCAGTGGGCGCTCACGCGCGCCGCCAGCGGTTCGATGTGGTCGCCGCGGAATTCGCCCAGGATCTTCTGGGTCTCCTGCTGCATCTTCTCCTCTTCGCCGCCGATGAAGGGCACCACGTTGCCCACGATATCCATGGAAGCCACGCCGGGGTATCCCGCGCCCGAGATGGCCTGCATGGTGGTCGCGATGACCTTAGTGATGCCGAACGGCTTGAGCGGCCCGAGGCCCATGGTCAGCACCACGGTGGAGCAGTTGGGGTTGGTCACGATCTGCCCCTTCCAGCCGCGCTGGCGCTGCTGTCCGGGCACCAGCTTCAAGTGATCCGGGTTGATCTCCGGCACCAGCAGCGGAACGTCGCGCTCCATGCGGTGGTTCTTGGAATTGGACACCACCACGTGGCCGGCCTGAGCGAAGGCTTGCTCGATCTCGGTGGCCACCGAGGCGTCCATGGCCGAAAAGAGCAGCCGCGGCGCGTTGCCCGGCTTGCACTCTTCCACGGTGAGGCCGGCCACCGAATCGGGCGCCGCGCCCTGCAGGTGCCACGTCATGGCATCGCGGTAGTGCTTGCCGGCCGAGCGGTCGCTGGCGCCCAGCCACTTCACTTCGAACCAGGGGTGGCCCTCCAGAAACTTGATGAAATGCTGCCCCACCATGCCGGTGGCGCCCAGGATGCCTACTTCGATGCGCGTCTGCATAATTCCTCAACCATTCCTCGATAGATGTGGACTGCTTCGAGCAACTGCGATTTGGGCACGCGCTCTTCGAGCGTATGCGCCACGTGGATGGAACCCGGTCCCACCAGGAACGGCTCGCCCCACTGGCCTTCGAACATGGGGATATCGGTGGTGAACGCCACCGTGGTGGACTCCAGGCCCTCGATGCCGTTCAGCCGCAACGCGGGGATCTCGAGCACCTCGCGCAGCTCCGCGCGTCCCTCGGCGGCGCGATCGAGCGCCTCCTTGGTGGCGGCGGAATCGCCCACCAGGCGGATCAGAATCTCGGCGCGGGCCTCGTCGGCCATCACGTTGGGCGCGCGGCCGCCGGAGATGGTGCCGATGTTCAGCGTGCTTGGCCCCAGCAGCAGATCGGAGGGCAGCGGAATGGCGCGCATGGCGGCCAGGGCGTCGATCAGTTTGTGGATCGCCGAATCGCCCAGCTCGGGGTAGGCCGAATGCGCCATCCGCCCCGTGGCCAGCACCTCATACCGCAAGGCGCCTTTCGATCCCAGCGCGAGCCTGTTTTCGGTGGGCTCGCCATTGATGAGATAGCGTGAGCCGCGCGGCGTTTCGGCGGCCCGTTTGGCTCCCGCGCTGTTGCGCTCTTCGCCCACCACGAACAGCAGCCCGAAGCCGCGCCGGCCGGCTTCGAGCAGCTCCTTCACGGCTTCGATCATGGCGGCGACGATGCCCTTGGCATCGCAAGCTCCGCGGCCCCAGATGAACTCCTCGTCCTCGCGCGAGGCAAACCATGGCGGCACGGTATCGAGATGCGTGGAGAGCGTGACGGCCAGCGGCTCGCCCGGCTCGGCCCATTGCGCGAACAGGTTGAAACGCCGCGGCTCCACGGGCATGCGCTCGAGCGTGCCGCCGAACCGGGAGGCCAGCGGCGCGAGGTATGCGTGGAGAAACTCGCCCAGGCGCTCCTCGTTCAGGGTGATCGATTCGATATCCACCAGCGCCCGCGTGAGATCGAAAACGTTCATATAAGTATGTGGGGGAGGCAAAGAGAAGGAAACGACGCGCGGACCATCCAGCGCGTCTTCATTCCCGATAGCGCTCCACCCGCCCGAGCGACGAGTGACAGTGAGCCGGTATTAGCCGAACTCCCCAACCGGACGCGATTGCCTTCGCTCCCCGTTTCGGCGGAAACCGCCGGCCCCTTTCGCACGAGACTCCGAAGCGCAATCGGAGATCCGCCCCGCCTACTCTTGGCCGCCGCACCTCTACCGCGAAGTTTCAGGATATCGGAGCGGCCGCGGGCAAGTCAAATGGGCTAGATCGAATGGAGGCCGCGCGGTCGTAGATCTCCTTGCGCGTGATGCCGGCCACTTCGTACATGGCGAAAATGTTCTCGTCGGGCGTTTCGGGTGAGATGGTGTGGGACGCGGCCAGGATGTAGCCGCCGCCACCCGAAACCATGCCGTCGATCAACTGCCGCGTGGCGCGGCGCACTTCGGCGGGCGTGGCGTTGGGCAGCAGGTCTTGCGTATCGACTCCGCCCATGAACGCTAGGCCCGAGCCGAATTCGCGCTTCAATTCGAGCGCGTCCATGCCGGGGCAGTTGCATTGCACGGGATTGAGCACGTCCATGCCGATCTCGATCAGGTCGCCGATGATGGGCCGAAGCGCGCCGCAACAGTGGTACGCCACCGGCAGCCCCCGCCCGCGCCCCACCGCGAAGACGCGCTCGAGGTGCGGCTTCACCAGCGCGCGCCAGGCCCGTGGGCTCAGCATCATGCCGCGCTGCCCGGCTACATCGTCGCCGGTCCAGTACCAATCCAGCGGATACCGCTCGCAGGCCGCCTGCCCCAGCGCGATCGAGAAATCGGCGCAACGCGCGAACATCTCGTCCGCCAGCCCGGGATCGCCGCCGATATCCAGCATGGCGTCCTCCATTCCGCGCAGGCGCCAGTACATCTCGAAAACGCAGGGCGAGACGTCGCACCCCAGCCAGTACGGGCCGCGCTCGCGCACCACTGGCAGCATAAGCCCGAGCAGCTCCTCGAACCGTTCCATGGGGAACCTGTATGCCAGCACCTTTTCGCGTGCCGCCCCGGCCAGCGGGAAGCCATCGATCTGATTGAAGCCGTACTGCCGGACCCATCGTATGCCCCACCAGTCGCGGTGCCACTGGCCTTCCGAATCGTGCACCACGCCTTCCATGGCGAAGTTATTGTTGACCCAGGTCTGCCGGATATCATTGCCCATGGCGTCCGCCACACGCGCCGGAGGGATCTCGAGCCGCGCGCCGAGTTTCTGCGCGGTCCGCGGATGGAACCACATGAATACGGGGACGCGATCCACGGGCTCCCGCTTGAGTGCGGCACGTACACGCTCGCGAGAGGTCATAGGTTTCAGGAACGCAAGGCGGCCTCGAACATCGCCACCACGTTCTCCGGCGGCACCTCGCCCTGAATGTTGTGCACCGCGCCCACGACATAACCGCCGTCGCCCGCTAAATCTTCGATCCGCCGCCGCACCTCGGCGCGCACGGCCTCTACCGTCCCGCGCGAGAGGACCGCCTGCGTGTCCACCGCGCCCCAGAACGTCAGCCGCGATCCGAACTCCCGTTTCAGGCGCGCCGTATCCATGCCAGCGGCCGAGACCTGCACCGGATTGAGCGCGTCGATGCCCAGATCGATCAGGTCCGGTATCAGCGGATAGATGGCGCCGCAGGAATGATAGATGACCGGCTTGCCGAAGCGTTTGATGGCATCGACGATCCGCCGGTGGCGCGGCTTAATCGCGCGGCGATACAGATCGGGACCGAGCAGCGGGGCCCGCTGCGTGCCGATATCGTCGCCGAAGCAGACCAGGTCTATATACGGCGCGGCCTCTTCGAGCGCGCGCGTGACCACCGCGGCCTGGAATCCGGCGGTAACTTCCAGCAAGGCTTCCGCAAACGCCGGCCGCTCGACCAGGTCCATCAGCCACTCGCCATAGCCGCGCAGGTATTGCGAGAGATGCACGGGGCCGACACCGAGATTAAAGATGACCGCGTATGGCGTGGTCTCGTGCAGGATTCGCGCGCGCTCGCGTAGTCCGCGATAGCGGCCCGGATCGCCCGGATCGGGCCAGTGCCGCCCATCCACAGCCGACGGTTCCGGATCGTCGAGGGTGGAGAACGGGCCGCGAACCGGGATATAGTGCCCCCCGCCCGGTCGCTGCCAGGTGACTCCCCATTCATCCTGCAAGCTGCCATCGGCGAGTCGGCGATCGGAACCGATATCGGGGTCGCCCAGCAAAACGGCGCGGCAGTCTGTATGAAACCGCTCGAGGATCTCCTCATCCGGAATCACGGTGCTGGAACGCCGCGAAAAGATCCGCGCCGCACCGGCATCTTCCATTGCGAGATGCGCCCGCAGACGCTGGTGCGCACTCTCGGTCATGACGGTGGCGATGGTGCCGCCGAGGTCGAGCGGAACCCGGTCCGGCGCGCGGTGCGCCAGAGCTGCCAGGACGCGTTCACGGCTGGTCATAACGCCTCTCCCCGGAATGGTGTCTTGCGGACGATCTTAAACACGAAAGCGTAGTCGCAAGGCTTGGCGCGAGGAGTTTCCACGACTAACCCCTCCTTCGTCATTTCCCAGCGAAGCTCCCGGCCATCCCCGAGCATGGTGACGGACGCGATTTCCGAAGGGTACAGGCCCGTCCAGGTTTGACCGCGCGGCGCGAGGCTCTTGATCGTCACTTTCTCGCCCGGCCAGTCGAGCGCGGTGGCGTACAAGATATTGTCCCTGGCGGTGAAGCGAATGTCCTGCCCCGTGTAGACCGGCGCATTTCCTTCGTTGAATCCCCGGACTCCGGTGGAGGTGGGCGCCGCCATCCGGCTGGGACCTTCCGCGGCGATTTCCCAGGGCGTGGTGCCATAGATCGCTTCGCCGTTGATCTTCAGCCACTGGCCCAGGCCGAGCAGCCGATCACGGGCTTCCTCCGGAATCGTGCCGTCCGGCTTCGGACCTACATTCAGCAACAGATATCCGTTCTTACTGACTCGGTCTACGAGATTATCGACCAGCGTGTCGACGGACTTGAAACCCAGATCCTTGACATAACCCCACCCGCTGCCGCTATCCATGGTGCTGTCGGTAATCCATTCGTAGTAAGTGAGGTCGGCCTCCTGACCGAGTTCCAGATCGAGAAGGCCGGCGCCGGGAGGCAAGTCGTGGCTCTTATAGGTAACTACGACTTCTTTCTTCTGCTCCAGAGCTTTGTTGTAGTAGTAAGCCAGCAAATCGCGCTTGTACCAATCGGGGACTAGTTGCAGGCCGAAATCGAACCAGATGAAATCGGGGCCATACTTATCGACAACTTCCTTGACCTTATTTTCCCACCTATCGAGGAACGCCTTATCCGGCAGGGCGTACTGTTCATGAATCGGCCCGTACAATCCCGAATAACGCGCATCCGAGCTGTCGTACCCCTTTTTCCAGGTGGCGAAGTAGAACCAGTTTTCGGCGTGATGGAACGCGGTGACGAACTTCATATCGCGCGCTTTGATGGCTTTGGAGAGTTCGCCGACGATGTCGCGCTTCGGTCCCATCCTGGCTGCGTTCCATCCCGAGTACCGGGTATCCCACATGGAGAAGCCGTCGTGATGCTCGGCCACCGGCCCGGCAAAGCGGGCGCCCGCTCTTTGAAACAGATCGGCCCACTCGTCGGCATTGAACTTCGCGCCTGTGAACATGGGGATAAAGCCTTTGTAACCGAACTTATCCAGAGGGCCATAAGTGGCTTCGTGGTGCTTTCTCTCCGGCGAATCCGGAACGGTATAGACATGATTGGCGTACCACGTGCCGTTCTGTCCGAATGCGGGCACCGAGTAGACACCCCAGTGCGTGTAGATGCCGAACTTCCCGTCCTTGAGCCATTGCGGCGTCTGCCGGTTGCGCAGCGAATTCCAGGTCGGCGAATAAGCCGGGATTATCGTCCCCGCTAAGCCGGGAAAGGCGCCGGACACAGCCGCCGCCGCGGCGCCGCGCTTCAGAAACGACCGTCGATTCTGCATGCTCACCTCATGGTGAAGTTCCGGCTCCGATCATAAGGCCGTCCAACGCCAAACGCCGCCCTGGCCATCCGGAATTGCCCTTTAGTGTATACTGCTTCTTCAGTTGAATCCAGGCTAGTACCGGCGGAGGCGCCGGTCTGCCGCGTGCCGGGGCCGGCGAGGCTCTCGACAAACGCCGTTATCGATCCATTAAGGAGTTCGACATGCCGAAGAACAGATTCATGCTGGCTCTGTTGGCCTTGCTGGCGATCGGGTTTGCCGTAGCCGCCGCGCGTCCGCCGATCCGGCGCGTCGGGATGGTCATCGGTATCAAGTCCGATAAGATCGCCGCTTACAAAGCGCTGCATGCCGCCTCCAATCCCGGCGTGCGCGATCTGCTCAGTAAGTATCACATGAAGAACTTCTCCATTTATCTCCGCCGGTTGGACGATGGCAGCGATTATCTGTTCGGCTACTACGAATACGATGGCAGCGATTACGAGGGCGATATGGCCCGTCTGGCGGCCGAGAAGCGCAATATAGCGTGGCTGGCCGTTACCGGCCCGCTGCAGAAGCCTCTGCGCGGAGAGAAGTCCTGGGCTCAAATGGAAGAGTTGTACCACAACGATTAGTAATCGCATCCGGCGGCAATCTAGGTTTCCATGGGATCGATGCACTGGTCAATGAACTGGATCGACACGGTCGTACTGGCCGTCTACCTGGTCGGCATAACCTTGTTCGGCATATGGGTGGGCTTCCGTCGAAATGCTTCGCCGAAGCAGTATTTTCTCGCCAACCGGTCCCTGGGCTGGTTCACCATAGGCGCAGCGGTCTTTACATCCAACATCTCGACGATTCACCTGGTGGGCCTGGCCGCCTCCGGCGCCAAGGACGGCATGGTGATCGGCAACTTCGAGTGGATGGCTTGCTTCACGCTGATGTTACTCGGCCTGGTCTTCGCGCCGTTCTATATCAAATCGCGCGTCTCGACCCTGCCCGAGTTCATGAAGCGCCGCTATGGACCGCAGGCCCGCATGTTCCTGGCGGTAATCGGCCTGCTGGGCGCGCTGTTGATTCACATCGGCATCAGCCTGTTCGCCGCGGCCAAGCTGTTCGAGAGCTTCCTGGGCGTACCGATGCTGCTGACCATCGTGGTCCTCTCGCTTTTCACCGTCACTTACACCGCCTTGGGAGGACTTAGGGCCGTGGTGATGACGGAGAATATCCAGGTCTGCCTTCTGCTCGGCGGCGCCTTGCTGATAACGGTCACCGGCCTCCGCGCGCTGGGCGGCGTGGGCGTGCACGATCTCATCCACTTTCGGGCGGCCGTAAAGCCCGGCCAGATCAGCATGCTTCGCCCGCTCTTCGACCCCGCGGGCCATCTGAACGAGTACTCCTGGTTGGCCGTCCTTCTGGGTTACCCGATTCTGGGGATCTGGTATTGGTGCGCGGATCAGACCCACGTGCAGCGCGTCCTGGCTGCGCGGGACTTGAACGCGGCTCAGAATGGGCCTCTGTTCGCCGGCTTTCTTAAGATCATGCCGGTGTTTCTCATGGTCCTGCCGGGCGTAATCGGATATGTTCTGTGGCAGCGCGGGGCATTCCACTTAGCGAGCCTGCCCGGCTCCGGACTCCCGGATTACAACACCATGTTACCGTCGCTCATCGGCTATCTTGTCCCGGTCGGGATCAGAGGCCTTCTGGCGGCGAGCATGGCGGCCGCTCTGATGAGTTGCATGGCAGCGGCCCTGAATAGCTGCGCCACTCTTATCTCCGTGGACTTAGTCAAGCGCCATAAGCCCGATATGCCGGATTCGCGCGTCGTGCTGATCGGGCGGATTACCACAGGCTGTATCATGCTTCTGGCGATGCTCTGGTCCACGCAGGGCAATCAATTCGGCACCATCTTCGAGGCCATCAACAAGATTCCGATGACCTTCGCACCGGCGGTGACGACAGTTTTTCTGCTGGGGATCTTGTGGAAGCGCGGCACCGTCCAGGCCGCCATGGCGACGCTCTACGCCGGTTCCGCCATCGGCGTGACATACTTCATCGCCGATCTGCCCGCGGTGGGCCGTTGGTTCCTGGGATCCCAGGCTCGCGCGGATTTCGGCGGGCTCGTCACGGATCCCGCCCAGGGTTTGGGCATTCCATTTATGCTGGTGGGTCCGCTGCTTACAATCCTGTGCGTCGGCCTCTACGTGGCCGTGAGCCTGAGCACTCCGCCCATGGACCCAGCCGCAGTGAGCGAAGTTTGCTGGGAGCATCCGCTCGCTTTCCTGCGAGGGCGGATTCGGGGCGCCGGCGACCCGCGCCTGGTAGCGCTGGCTCTCTTCGCCGTAGTCATGTGTTTGTATGCCATTTTGCACTGAACCGGGCAGGCCAAGGCGTGCCCCACAATCGGAGGAGTATGGATTACAGGCTTCTGGGCAAGACCGGTTTGAAGGTCTCACGCCTTAGTTTCGGGGCCTCGGCACTCGGCTCGGTATTTCGTCCGGTTGACGAATCCGAAGCGATCCAGGCGGTTCATGTGGCTCTCGATTGCGGCATCAATTACTTCGATGTGGCGCCCGCGTATGGGGGCACGCTGGCGGAAACGGTTCTCGGCAAGGCGCTGCGAGGCGTTCCGCGGAGTCGCTATTTTCTCTCCACCAAGGTCGGGAAGTACACGAACCCGGACGCCTATGGCGACGATACGCTGGATTACTCCCGCGCGCGCATCCGGCGTTCCATAGAGGAAAGCTCCAGCCGCCTGGGAGTCGATTACTTCGATATCATCCACATACACGACATCGAGTATCGGGGCCGTCGGCACACCGAGTGGGCGCTCGAAGAAGGTTACGCGGCCGTGTGCGAGCTGAAGCGCGAGGGTCGCATCGGAGCGGTCAGCTTCGGTATCTATCCGGCGGATCTGTGGAAACGGATTCTGCAGTCGGTCGAGATCGATGCCGCCCTGATCCACAACCACTACTGTCTGAATGATACGCAGTTACTCGATCTCCTGCCGATCGCTCAACAACGTGGTGTCGGTGTAATCAACGGCTCGCCGTTCGGGTCCGGTCTTCTCGCGGACCGTGGACCCGCGTCCTGGCATCCGGCGTCCGCCCAGGACAGGGCGCTATTTCAACAGGCCGCCGATTTCTGCCGCGGCCAGGGAGCCTCGCTCAGCCGGTTGGCGATCCAATTCGCCAGCCGCAACCCGGCGATTCCCACTACGCTCTTCAGCTCCGCCAACCCGGAATCGGTGAGAAAGAACGTTCGCTGGAGCGAGCAGCCTTATGACGAAGCGCTTCTCAAACAGGTGCAGGCGATCCTGGAACCCGTTCGCAATAAGGAGTGGAGTTACTAAGAAGCTCCCATGAGGATCGACGCGCATCACCACCTATGGCAGTACAACGACCGGGATTACATATGGATGTCGGCGGAGATGGATATCCTGCGGCGCGACTTCCTTCTCCCCGATCTCGAGCACGCCCTGAGCGCTAGTGCGATCGACGGAACCGTGGCGGTCCAGGCCCGCCAGTCGCTCGAAGAGAGCCGCTGGCTGCTCGGTCTTGCACGAACATCCGGGATCGTACGGGGCGTAGTGGGTTGGGTTCCCCTGACGGATGGCGATGTGCGGCGCAGCCTGGACGAACTGGCCCAGGAGCCGAAACTCAAGGCCGTCCGCCACGTGCTGCACGATGAACCCGACGACGATTACATGCTGCGGGAAGACTTCAATGGCGGCATCGGACTGCTCAAAGAGTACGGCCTCGCCTATGACCTTCTGGTTTTCGAACGCCATCTTCCACAGACGCTCCAATTCGTCGATCGGCACCCCGGCCAGATATTCGTGCTCGATCACATCGGCAAGCCGCGAATCCGCGCCGGGGAACTTTCGCCGTGGCGCGAACGAATCCGCGAATTGGCTCGGCGGGAAAATGTCTACTGTAAGGTTTCGGGGCTGGTGACGGGAGCCAGTTGGAGCGGCTGGATCGCCGGGCAACTCGCACCGTATCTGGACGTTGTAGTGGAGGCCTTCACTCCGCGGCGCATCATGTTCGGCTCCGATTGGCCGGTGCTGACTCTGGCCGCCGAATACTCCACGTGGGTCGCGACGGTGCAGAGTTACTTTGCCCGGTTATCGGAGCCCGAACAAGCCCGGCTCTGGGCGGAAACGGCGGTGGAAGCCTATCGGCTGTGAAGCCGGGAGTCCGCACCACTCTCAACGGGCACGGACGAAATCGGCTTCCCAGGCGCGCGCCTCGGCGTCCACCAGGATGCGATCGCTTTCCACACGGGTTGCGGCGCCCTGAGCGGCTTTGAACTGTAGGTCCCTGCCAATGCGCGCCGGAAGCACCACGCGGGAAGGTGCAGAACCCGCGGCCCGCTTAAACTTCACATGCAAATCGCCGCCCTTGGCCGCTTCGATCGAGAGGCCTACGCGCCCGAATCGCGTGGGCGAGTCCTGTATCTCAACCGGCTCGCCGGCCGAAAATTCCGGCCCTCCGATGCCCGCCAGCAGGCGCAGCGAAGCCCCGTCCTCCAGCACCAGCATGTGTCGTAAGTACCGGATGCATTCGGCGCTCGCCCAGTTATGCGGCATGTCGCCGACATAGGACGAGAGGAAGGTGTTCTTAATGGGCTGCTCTTCGCGCCAGCAGTAAGTGGGCGTCGCGTGATTCAGGAATCCGTGAAACGTCCTGCGAGCCCACCCGGTCAAACCGGCCCATAGATAGACCTCCGCCACGAACCCGGCGTTGTAGTTCCACAGCCCGTCGTGCCATAGCCATCCTGTTTCGGCGGGCACGTCTTCGCGCGTCGATTCCTGCATCAGCCGGATGTGTCCCTGCACCACGGGGTCTCCCGGCTCGAAAACCTGCCCGGGATAGATGGCGTGGGAAAGAGCCCACTGCGCGGCTTGCGGGCGCGGCCGGTCCCACGGATCGGCTTCGCTCCAGATGCTGTCCTCTTTGGCCACCATCGGCAAATAAGCGAACCCGGCGGGATGCCTCGTCATCTCCTGGCGGGCGGCGCTCACCAGCGCGTCCCGAAGTTCCGCGTGAAAGACGCGCGCCTCCTCGAAGCCCGCCAGCTTCAGTTGCGCGGCCGTCGCCAGAGTAGCTTTGAGGCCCGCCAGCACCCAGAGCGTGTTGGTGAATTCGGAGCGCACGCCGCCCACGCCGCCGTCCGCGAATCCGGGCGCCAGCAGGCCGTAGCGGCCGTTGGGGCTGCCACCGGCTTTGGCGCGGTCGCGCAACGACCGCAGGAAGCCGATGGCCCGCAGCACGTTCGGCTGCATCTCTTTGAAGTAGCCGTAGTCCTGCGCCAGCTCCGCCTGGCGAACCAGCGAGAAAAGCGCGATGCCTGTGTCCTTCCAGTGTTCGCGGCCGCCCGAGGCGAACACCCCGCCCTCGGCTTCCTGCCGCGCCCAGGTCGTCTCCAACCCCTGCTGCGCTTCGCGGTCATAGCCCAGATATCGTGCGGCTTCCAGAATGAAGTTCCCGTCCACAACCCACAGACCGCGGTACACGGTGGGCCCCACCTGGAACGTGAGATGTCCGTTCTTCACTTCGCGCGCCTGCTGGATGTTGCGCGCGCAGGCCACCAGGAATGCCTCGTAGCGAGAAGGCAGCCGCCAGCCGATGTCTCCGCCGAACGGCTTCCACTGCTTCCAGAACGTGCGCGCGTTTTCGATCAGCTTCTGCGGACCGGCCAATCCCGCTTGCAGCGCTTCCGCCGATTGCCCCTCCGCGGGGAAACGGAGAAAGAGCTGCAACGGCTTTTCGGCGGTCGCCGCGCCGTGGCGAAACGTCAGGACCTCGCCTTGTTGCGCGGGCGGAGAAAGGGGCGTGCCGGAGACAAACACCACGCGCTCAGCTTCCTCCTGCGCTATCACCGCGCTGCCGGCGCCCGCGGGCCGCGTGCCGATCTGGCCGGATGTTTGCAGCCAAACCGCGGGTATGGCTTCCACCTGCCTTGCCGACCTCGGCCTGATCTCCACCAGGACATTGTCTACTCTGCCCTCGCCCGGCTCCCGGCTGGCGAACGACGTGATCTCGATAGTCGCACCGGCGCGGTCCAGGCGCGTGCGCACAATCGGCACGCCCGGCGCTTCGATGCGCTGCCCCGCCCGGCCGTCCTTCTCCATGCCGAGCAGCGAGAACTCGGCGACGGTCCGAAAGCCGTCGATCCCGGCACTCGTGCCCGCGCCGGGGTGCCCCAGCCGCAGATCGCCGATTTCGCCCACGAGGCTCTTATGAACGTCGTCCGGGAAGCAGATGGCCGTCTGCTGGCGCAGAGGCGCATACCGGAAGTCGATGGTCGAAGCGAGATCCTCGGAGTGAGCCTGGCCTGGCCGGCCGCCGCCAGCTTCCTGCTCCGATGCCCGCCCAACCTCGCCCGCCTGCGTGGCGGCAATCGCCATTCCCACATCCGAGAGAAACCGCCTCCGGCTCGATTCCTGTTCATTCTTCATGCGCCACACTCCGCGAGGCCGCGACTGTCAGCCAGCCCCGTGAGCCACACTATATCAGGCGGCACGTTTTACCGCCCCGGCGCCCGCCCCACGATTCTGCCAGCACGGCACCCCCGGCAAGATGCATAATGGCGGCTTGACCCCCGGAAATCCGGATAGAGAATCGGGAGGCGTTTTCATGAGGTTTTTCGGCTCGATGCTGCTGCTGCCCGCGCTCGCGCTGGCGAGCGAACCGGTGACGAACGCGGAGTTGAGAAGCGAGATCGATGTCAAGCTCGGCCGCGTGCAGCAGTTCCTCAAGGCCCAGAAACTCGGCGGCGTGCTGCTGACCGCGGTGGCCAATTTCTCATGGGTGACGGCCGGCATCGCCGACAACCACATCGTGATCACTAGCGAGGCGGGAACCTCTTCCCTGCTGATCATGGACGACGGGAAGAAGTATGTCGTCACCAGCAACAGCGAGATGGCGCGCCTCCTGGCCGAGGATCTGAACGGGCTGGGCTACGAACCGCGCGAGTACAAATGGTACGAGGATAAGATCGTCCCGGACCGCAAGCTCGCTTTGATCCGCGAGATCGCCCACGGCCGCCCCATAGGCACGGACCTGCCCTACGCCGATCTGCGAACGGTCGGCGACCAGTTCGCGCCGCTGCGCTACCCGCTCACCGATTCCGAAGCCAAAAAGTACCGCTGGCTGGGGCGTAACGCCACCGAGGCGGTCGCGTCCGTGGCCCGGCGCATCCAGCCCGGTGTGAGCGAATTCGAGATGGAGACCATGGCCTCGGACGAGCTGATGCGCCGCGGCATCCGCCCCACCGTCCTGCTCATGGGCGTCGACGACCGCATTTTCAATTTCAAGCACACCACGCCCTCGGCGGCCAAGCTGAGGCAGTACGCCTTCGTGAATGTTTGCGCGCGGCGCTGGGGACTGGTGGTCTCGACCGGCCGCTTCGTCTATTTCGGAGCGCCGCCCGAGAGCCTCCGCCAGCGCGTCCACGCCTCCGCCCAGGTCTCGGCGAACCTGCTGGCTCACACTCGGCCCGGCGCGCTCGCAGGCGATCTCTTCGAGCTGGCCAGGCGCTCCTACGCCGAGCTGGGCTTCCCCGGCGAAGAGCAGAAGCATCACATGGGCGGCGCCATTGGCTATGCCGAACGCGAGTGGGTCGCGGTGCCCGGCTCGCGGGAAACGGTGCGTGAAGACCAGGCCTTCGCCTGGAATCCTTTCGTCGCGGGCACGCTGTCGTTCGACACGTTCCTGGTGCACAAGGATAGCGCCGAGAACCTCGATTTAATCGACGATTGGCCCGTCATCACCGTCCAGTCGGCCGGGCAGACCTTCCGCCTGCCGGATATCCTGGTGCGCTGAACGCGCCATCACCGATGCGGCGCGGCCGTGGACGTGCCCGAAAGTTCCTTAAATAGTTCGGGGTCCGCCGCTTCCAGTTCGAAGATCCCGTTCAAGTGGCTGGTCGAAACCCAGGGAAGCCAGCCCCGGTGCATTCCGAATCCGCGCACGGGCGCCAGGCTCCAGTGCTCCTGCTGCCAGCCCGGAC
This sequence comes from uncultured Solibacteraceae bacterium, assembly GCA_964427655.1. Lineage (GTDB taxonomy): Bacteria > Acidobacteriota > Terriglobia > Bryobacterales > Bryobacteraceae > CAVQNQ01. The sequence continues at coordinate 14,276 of CAYRWE010000028.1, forward strand.
CTTTGAGATCGTACGGATGCTCCGGCAGGCTTAGCATGCCTTTCGTGTTGTGCAGCAGGATGCGCGCGACCTCCAGGTAATGCGCATCCTTGGTGTACTTATATAGCCGCGCGTACTCGTCGGTATCGAAGGCCATGTACGCATCCACCAGGGAATGCCCGCTCGAGATGAGCTGCAACCCCACCGTGGGCACGCCCCGTTTCCAATGCAGCCTGGCATTATCTTCGTCCACGGGCATGGGGACGTTCCAAATGTACATCCAGGTCTCGGCGAAATCCGCCGCCCCGCGCGCGCGGTCCAGCCATTTCGCCTCGCGCGTTTCCTCATACAGCGCCAGGTAAGCTTCGAGCGACAGCGTTCCGGCTTCCTTATCGATGACATCCGGATTGTCGATCGTCCCGCCCACGAAGCGGCCCGAACCCGCGCTTTGCTTCCACGAGAACTCCGCCGCGCGAACGGCCGACGCGCGATACTTCGCATCGCCCGTGGCGCCGCTCAGCAGCACCAGAAAAGGCACCACGTTGTAGCTGGATTGCGGCGACGCGTCGGCCACCTCGCCGGTCACCGGCCGCCATGAGCGCGGAAAACCGCCCGCGGCGGTCTGTTGGGTGAGCAGCCAGTCCGCATAGCGGCGCGCCCACGCCAGCCATTCGGGGTGCTCCCGGTTGTGCCGGCGCTCGTAGAGAATGGCGCGCAGCGTGGCCTTCATGTCGTCGCCGAACGAGCGCAGATAAACAACCTTATCCCGTGCAATGGCCAGAGCCGGCGCGCCGGTCTCCAAATCAAAACCTTCGCCTTCGGGCGGGTCCACTTTGAGGCGGCAGAACGAATCGAAGATCGCTGCCGCGATGGCGTGGTGCCGCTCCGCGCGCGGGCCGGTGTCCTCCAGCAGATAGTTGGCCGCTTCCAGGTTCTTGCCCGTGAATCCCATGATGGCCTTGCGGTCCTGATGGCGGTTGTCCACCGCGTCGATATAATTCGGGATGCCGGTCCGGCCATCGGGAGCTCGCTGCGCCTGCTCGGCGAGCATATCCAAAAGGTTCCGCCGCACGGACTCGATATTCTGCGGGTTGACGGCCGGCGCGAGCGTTCGCCAGGCGGTTCTCCACAGTTCGTGAAAGGCCGTGGGGAAATCGGCCGATCGGCCGAACACGAAGTCCACGGTGTACTGCTGGGTCAAACCGTCTTCGATGGGATGGTAGCGCCGCCGCCAGACGCGCTTTTGCCCACCGGGGTAGGTGTTGCCGGCGTAGGTCACATCGCCTTCCGTGCCGGGGAACCAGTAGCCGATCGAGAGCCGGTCGCGGCCCGGCTCCGCGCCCAGCGAACCGAAGCGCAGACGCGCATCGATGATCGTGCGGGATTCGAGATCGTGCGAATCCGCCGCAATCGTGTCTCCCCGCGGCGCGGCATCGAGCACCGCGAGATAGGAGCCATCCGGAAAGCGGAAGCCCATCATCGGCGCGGGCAGGCGGTCTTCGCGCACGCGCAGCGCGGACCACTTCCCATCGGCGAACGAATCGGCCCCGCCGATCGCGGCTTTCGTGAGATGGCCCGTATCGCCGTACATCGTTCCGGGCGCGAAGATGCCCAGTTCGTCGCGCGCGAACAGCCGCGCTGTGTCAAACGTGGCGGCCGAGAGGAATCCGCCCTGGCCGCTTCCCGAAACCTTGAGACTGCGTTCGAGCCGCAGGGCCGTCCCGTGGACGCTCCAGCGGTCTTCGACTGAGAAGGTCGCCCCTCCGGCCGCCACCGATCCGCGTGCCAACAGGCCGTCCTGGCCGGGAACGACGGTATCGTAGCCGCTGGCCGCTAACCGCACCGAGGGGGAGTCCTCGGAAAATAATTCAATGCGGATGGGTTCGGCTTGGAGGAGCGCCGGCAGACCGCGCACCGCGATGCCCCATTTGCCCGACGAGCCGCGCACCGCGAATGCTTCCGGCCCCGATGGCAAGCGGCCGATCTCTCGGGTCTCTCGGATGTTGCCGCGCTGCGCGGCCATCCACGTAGCTCCGGCGATCGCCAGCACCGCGACACCGCCCAGCGTATAGGAGTGAAAATGTCGCATGGCTTATCCGTGCATCTCGGGCGTCCACACACCCGGACCGCGTAGCGCCAGATTGGCGACGTGTCCGGCCCGCGCCGCCGCCACCCCCACTTCCACGGGCGCCGTCGGCGTGGCGCGCGACCGCACGCACTCGGCGAAGTTCCTCATATGGTCCAGACCGCCATCGCGCGGCGAGACTTCCTTCAACATAGGCTTCGGCGTGGTGAATGCCTCGGTGTAGTTCGGAACTTCCGCGTACACTTCATACCCGCTGCGGTGCAGCCGCATGGCCGCCTTGGTTCCGCGGATCATCAGGCCGCCGCCTTCCAGGTAGCCCAGCAGCGCGCTGTCGAACTCCACCAGCGCGTTCGGATAGGAGAGCGCCGCGCTCATGGTATCGGGCGTCTGCCGCTGTTGCAGAAGCGCCTTCACGCCGGTGGCAGTTGCGCGCAGGGGCGTGTCCGCGCCCATATACCAATGCGCCACGTCCACCCAGTGCACGAACAGATCGGTCATGGCGCCTCCGCCGAAATCCCAATACCAGCGCCAGTGCGCGTACCGGTCGGCATCGAACGGCCGGTCGGGCGCCGTTCCCAGGAAGCGCTTCCAATCCAGCTTGGAAAGGTCGATTTCCGGTCCCGCCGTCTGGTTGGCGACATGGTTCTGATACCAATACGTGTGGATCAGGGTCACCTGGCCGAGCGTGCCATTGGAAACCAGCTCCTTGGCGTGAATAAAGTGTTCCCAACTGCGCTGCTGCGTGCCGGTCTGCACCACGCGCCGCGATTCGCCGACCGCCGCGATCAGCGGCTCCCCTTCGGCCAGCGTATGGGTGACGGGCTTCTCGCAGTAGACGTCTTTCCCCGCGCGCACCGCGTCGATGGTGATGGGCACGTGCCAGTGGTCGGGCGTCGCGACGATCACGGCGTCCACGTCTTTGCGGTCGAGCAGCTCCCGGTGATCCCTGTAATCGACGGCGTTGGCACCGAAGCGGCTCTTGGCCGCCAGCCTGTGCGGCTCATAGACGTCGCACACGGCGACCAGCTCGGCGTTGTCCACGTGGAGTACATTGCTCAGCAGGTATTGGCCTCGTTCTCCGGTTCCGATGGCGCCGAACCGGATACGATCGTTGGCGCCCTGAACGCGGCCATAGGACGCTGCCGTGGCAATGGCGGCTCCCAGAAAGCGGCGGCGGTTCGTCTCTTCCATGCGCGGTACCTCTTCGCCAGCATAGAACCCCGCGACGCGCCGCACAACCTAGAGTTCGTCGGCCCGCAGCCGCGTCGCCACAAAGGGCGCTTCGCACAAGGTCGCCTCATGCGTGCCGCGGAAGATCCCGATCCAGACCCGCATGGAATCCAGCAGAATGGCCGCCACCAGCACCATGAAGATGGCGCAGACCGCCGCATCCAGCCGTGCGTTGAAGATCAGCGCCCGCGTGGAAGCGTCCAGCCCGCGGGCCGCCGCGCCGGATTCGAGCTTCGCGGCCTGGGCCAAGAAGCCTATGGCCGGAACCGGCGAGAAGATCTTCTGCCATCCGGCCGTGAAGGTGGCGACGACCAGCCAGATCAGCGGCACGCAGGTGATCCACATGTACCGGAAACCGCGCATCTTGATTACGATGGTGGTGCCCACGGAGAGCGCGATGGCCGCCAGCAGTTGATTCGAGATCCCGAACAGCGGCCACAGCGAATTGATGCCGCCCAGCGGATCGAGCACGCCCTGCACCAGGAAGTAGCCCCACGCGGCCACCACCACCGCGCTGGTCGCGATCACCACGCCTATCCCGCCGCCGTGCCCGCCCGAAGGCGAAAGGTGCAGAAGATCCTCCAGCATGAAGCGGCCCACGCGTGTCCCCGCGTCCAGGATCGTGAGGATGAACAGCGCCTCGAACATGATCGCAAAGTGGTACCAGAAGCCGATCAGGGCCCGGCCTCCGCCGCCGCGCGCGAAGATGCGCGCCATCCCCAGGGCCAGCGAGGGCGCGCCCCCGGTGCGATTGAAGAGCGTCTTCTCACCCACGTCGTGCGCCAGCTCGGCCATCTCCGGATCGGTCACCGGAAAGCCCCAGGACGAGATGGTGGCCACCGCCGCGGCCGGCGTCGCACCCACCGCGCCCGCCGGCGAATTGACCGCGAAGTAGACGCCCGGTTGCAACACGGAAGCGGCGATCAGGGCCATCAGCGCCACGAAGCTCTCGAGAACCATCGAGCCGTATCCCACCGGCCGCGCGTGCGACTCGCGCGCGATCATCTTCGGCGTGGTGCCGGAGGAGATCAGCGCGTGAAACCCCGAGACCGCGCCGCAAGCGATGGTGATGAAGCAGAACGGGAAGATCTTACCGGCGAAAATCGGCCCCGTGCCATCCACGAAGCGCGTGAAGGCGGGCAACTGGAGCTCTGGCCGCACCAGCAGAATCCCGATCGCCAGCATCAGCACCACCCCCAGCTTGACGAACGTGCTCAGGTACCCGCGCGGCGCCAGCAGCAGCCATACCGGCAAGGTGCTGGCTAGGAAGCCATAAATGATGATGGCGATGGCCAGCGCCATGGCGCTCAGCGTGAACACCGGCCCCAGCGTAGCGGAGCCTGCCACGGCCTGGCCACCCACGATCGACGCCACCAGCAGCAGGACGCCGATGGCCGAACATTCCAGAACTTTGCCGGGACGCCAGAAGCGCAGGTACAACCCCATCAACACGGCGATTGGCATGGTCGCGGCGATGGTGAAGGTGCCCCAAGGGCTGCCGCGCAGCGCGTTGACCACCACCAGCGCGATCACCGCCAGCATCACGATCATGATCAGCAGGACCGTCACCAGCGCCGTGAAGCCGGCCACCTTCCCCACCTCTTCGCGAGCCATCTGGCCGAGCGACTTGCCGTCGCGGCGTATCGAGGCGAACAGGATGATGAAGTCCTGCACCGCCCCGCCCACCGTCGCGCCGATGATCACCCACAGCGTACCCGGCAGATATCCGAACTGCGCCGCGAGCACCGGGCCCACCAGCGGTCCCGGCCCGGCGATGGCGGCGAAGTGATGGCCGAAGACGATCCACCGGTTGGTCGGCTCGAAATCGCGGCCGTCGCGCAACCGCTCGGCGGGCGTGGCGCGCTTGTCGTCCAGCATCATCACGCGCACGGCAATGAACTTGGAATAGAAGCGGTAGCCCACGGCGTAAGTGCAGGCCGCCGCCAGCACCAGCCAAAGACTATTGATATGTTCTCCGCGATTGAGAGCGATCGCGCCCAGGCCGAGGGCCGCCGCCGCGGCCACCGCGGCCCAGAGCAGGTGGGACAGCAGCTTCACCCTAAGGAGTCTAACAACCGGCGTGGGGCCCTAGAACCTCTTCAGGCCGCGCAGCAGCGCCATGGTCGAATTATTCGTGGCATAGACCGGGCGCCAGTTCTGGTCCATAATGCCCACGAAATGGGCCGAATTCAACTCCGCTCCCATCAGGATCACGGCGTAGCGCCGGTCCGGGTAGCCCAGCTCGCGGTACTGAATCGTCCCGATCTCCTGCGATCTCTCCAGGGCCGGTTTGCCGATCTTGTTTACCACAGCCAGATAATCGTCGCGCGGAGTCAGCTCCAGGTACGACTGGTCCTTGGCCGTGAACACCACCCGCTGGCGAAACGTGCCCACTCGTGTAAAACTTGCCACTAGCAACAACGCCACTATGGCCACCGTCAGCGCGCCACCCACCAGCCGCATCATGCGGCGATCCGTGCCCGATTCCAGCCGGATGCCTAACACCGGCGCCGGCTCCGCCCGCTCCGTGGCGCTGTCGGCCGATCCCGTGCCAACCGCCGGCATACTCAGGATGCGCCGCCGCGCCGGGCAGATCATCCCACCCTTATACTCGAGCTGCCGCGTCAATCCTAGAATCGAGACCGGGCGATCGGTCGACGACAGCTCGCCGACGAACCGGCGCGGTATCCAAAGCTCCATCCCGGTCTGTGTGTTTACCACCAGGATCTCCGACCACGTGGCCTTACGGAAAATCCATTCGTTGTGCTCGATCTGCTCGATCGCCGGGTAAAACGAGAACGGCCGGTTTCCGAGATGTTCAAGAGAAGGCGGAATGGGGGGCGAAGCCATGCGGCAACACTCCAGTCTACCTCCCGGTCGTTCCACCCGCCCCCGATGGGGGGAAATCTAGCTAGTGGTTCTGGTCGTGCTCCATGCTTCGTTCCGCGTTGTGGCTGCCCTCTTTATGCATGGAATAGCGGTCCAGTTCGGCCACCAGCGGTTGCGCCTCCGGGGGTACCATTCGCTGACTCTCCAGCACGTCCCGGGTTCCCATCTTGGTTCCGTAAAGCTCTTCGTTGCCCTTCATGTCCGGCCTTACGCTGGCTCCATTCAAGGCGACTCCGGCGAAGATGCCTTGCGTCCGGGACCAGGAGAGAATCTCGGCGCTCATTTGCAAATCGGTCTGGGCCGCCGCCGTCCGCCCCACCGGGCCCGCCGCCACGGAAGCATCGGCGCCCAAGGTGAACTTATCCGCTTCCAGCTTCTCCATGCCACGGCCGTTCATGATCAGCATCACCACGTCCGTGGACGATCCGCCAATCTGAAATCCGAAGCTGCCGCCTTCCACCTGTATGGCCGCCGGAGCCTTCCAACCGCCTCCCCGAGCGCGGCACTCCAGAAATCCCTTGCCATATTCGGCTCCTACGATGAAGGCACCCTTCTTCACGCTGGGTATAATCGCCACGCATTGCGCTTTCTCCAGCAGATCGTGCGGGATACCCTTATCCGGTGTACGCATGATTTCCTGCAATACCTCGGTGGCGTCCCTCAGCCGGTCCTGCTCGGTCGCGGCCATCGACAGGCCCGCCGAAAGTATCAAACAACCCGTTACAGCTAAACCTTTCATGTAAGCTCCTTCCTAGCGCTCCTCCTGAAGCAAGCTGGATTCCAGGCCGCCCCATGAAGCCGCTCCGAGGGGTCGAAAACGAACCTCGGAACGGCTGGTGTGCCGGAACCCACCGTGGTGCTCCGGCCTGCAAAGTTCTCCGATACGGTCCGATGAGTAGGTATGTCCGAAAGTCGGCGGAGATCAGATGTCCATCGATGAGTCGAGCGCGGGTACCGACTGCGCGGGATTTTCGGGACCGTTGCGGGCTTCGATATACGGCCTGCTCGAGACCGTGCTGGCGTTGAGCGAAGAGGTCGCCGAAATGCCGCTGTGTCCCGAACAGATTGAACTCGTCTATCACGTACGGGATGCGGCCCGCGAGCTGAGCCGCCTGCTGAACGGGCCGGCGCGCGCCCCGGTGGCTGCCGGCCCGCCCGGGACTCCTCCCTTGCGGAACAACCCGGCCCAGCCCCCCACACCGGTCGGAACCGATCCCCAGCCGTGCCGTATCCTGCTGGTCGCCGGCAGCCATTACCTGGTGGCGGCCATGAAGCGCTACTTGGCCGGCCTGCCGCACTATCTGGACATCGCGGACACCTCCGAAGCGCTGGCTCTCTTCCGCCGGGAACGCTACGACCTGGCCCTGCTGGAGGCGAGCGCCGGCGGGATAGCCGTGGTCGAGACGGCCCGGGAGATGCGGGCCTGGGAGCGCGAGCGCAACCTGCCACGCACGCCCCTGGTGAAGCTGGTGAGCCGCCACGACCCGGCTGGGGAGCCGGAAAACGAGTTCGACGAGTGCCTGCCGAGTCCTTTGAGCCGCGCGGCCTTATTGCGGGCGGTCCAAAGATACGGACGGGCGGCGTGGAGCGGAGGTTCGCTATTCTCCCCGGCAGTGGTGGGCCTGGCGCAGGCGTTTCTAGGAAAAGCCGAAAACGGACTGAAGGAGGCTCGCGGCGCGGTCCAGCGGTTGGACTCGGCACCGGTGGCGGAGCTGGCGGAGGTCTTGGCGGGTGGCGGATCCGTGCTGGGCTTTCAAGTATTGGCCATGCTCGGACGCCGGCTGCTGCCGGCCAGCCGGCACGACGACTGGCCCAAGATCGGCCGCTGCCTGGATGAAATCGAGCAATGCCTGGGCGCGGGTTCGCTGCCGGTGGAATGGCCCGCTCCGGATGCCTCCGCCGCGGGCGGACGCCCGCGTATGGCCCGGCCGCCACGTGGCGGGACGGCGCCGTCCGCTGCGAGAATGCGCCGTCTCGGCCGATAACGCACACAGGCCCTCCTCAGGGGAGGTCGGACAGCTCCGCGCGGGCGTCCAGGTTGCGCATTGCGGACGCCGTAACGCACCAGCCCGACCTCATCCTCATGGACATGAGCCTGCCGGGAATCGACGGCTGGACGGCGGCCGCGGAGCGATTTGGGCACCCCGCCGCCTGTCGAATGGAAAGCTGACTCGCCGATGGCTCCGGCCTAGCGGGCGGCGCGGCGCCGGACCGCAGACGCGCCGATTCACGGGCGCGCGCACCGGAAGGCGATCGCCGATTCGACCGGCAGCGGTACATAGAGGGGCCCCTATGGGCACCGTGCGGCCGTTCGCGCGCGACAAGCGGGATGGCGCCAGGCTTCTTTGGCCGGCCGGCCTGCCAAACAGCGGTAGGCTTCCAGAGCCTCGATCAGCTTGAGGAGCGCCGTGCGCCTCCGCGTGAAGGACTCTAGCTGGCCGGCAATCCGTTTCTCCATGCCGAGCTTATCGGCCGCCGGTATCGTTCCACGAGCTTAGCGAACGCGGCCGGCGATCCGCGTAGCGGCCGACCGGACGATGGCCGCGCGGGCCGGAACCGCCCGGCCGTAGAGCGCCGGAAGGAGATCCGGGAAGCCACGCGGGTGCTCGAATATCCGGCCTCGACGCGTTGAAGAAAGATCAGATGCGCCGGTTTCGTCCGATAAGGTAACCGGGACCACGGTGTGCACGGCGCGCCCCATCCCGGACTTGGAACAGGATTGAACCTATGGACTTGACCACCCTGCAACAACAGGTAAACGAGCTTGCGATGAAATTCATGCTGGCCGGTCCCGCCGAAGGGGCCGCCGCGGAATGGCTGGGATCGTTGGATCGGATCGTCCGCGACCTGGCCTCCCAGGGGTTCGACCGGGTGGCCTCCGAGGGCCGGGCGATCCAGCAGCGCCTGGCGGGCCTCGAACCCGGTTCGCCGGAGTTCCGCAACGTGCTGGAGGCGGGAATCCGCCAGCTCCAGGAGTCGATGGAGGACCCCGCGGACCCGGCTACCCCCGCGGCCCCGGCGGCGGCCGCTTTGGCGCAGGACCCCGAGCTGGTGGCGGATTTCGTGCTGGAATCGCGCGAACACCTCCGCGCTATCGAGGAGAACGTGCTGGCGCTCGAGCAGAATCCGGACGCGCGCGACGCGATCCACGCCATCTTCCGCGCCTTTCACACCATCAAGGGGATCGCCGGCTTTCTTGAATTCCAGGATATCCGCGAGGTTTCGCACGAGACCGAGACGCTGCTTGAGGAAGCGCGCAACGGGCGGCTGGAACCGGGACCGGCGGTGATCGATATCATTCTGGAGAGCGCCGATTTCCTGGGGCGCGAGATCCAGCGGATCGAAGCCGGCGGAAGGCCGTCGGCGGACGGCACCGGGGCGCTGCGGGCCAAAATCCGGAGCGTGATGACGGCCGGCATGGTCGATCCGGGTCTGGCGGCCCTGGCGGCCGCGGTGAGTCCCGAGTCCCGCAGGGAACATCCCGTCGAGGCGGAGCATCCCATCCAGCCGGAGCCTTCGGTCGAGGCCGACCGGACGCCCGATCCCGAGCCGGCGCCGCCCGCGCGCGCCGAAGCCAGTCCGGCGCCCAGCGCGCGCCCATCCGGCACCGCCACCAGTTGGGTCAAGGTGGATACGGCCAAGCTCGATTTCCTGGTCGACATGGTCGGGGAGATGGTGATCGCGCAATCGCTGGTGCGCCATAATTCCGATCTGGCGGACCTGCACAGCAGCCTGCTGCTGCGCAGCATCGCGCAGCTCTCGCGCATCACCCAGGAAGTCCAGAAGACCGCCATGTCGATGCGCATGCTGCCGATCGGCGGTCTGTTCCAGAAGATGAGCCGTCTGGTGCGCGACCTGTGCCGCAAGTCGGGCAAGCAGGCCGAGCTGGTGACTTCGGGCGAGGAGACGGAGCTCGACCGCAACATCGTCGAGCAGCTTGCCGATCCCCTGATGCATATGGTGCGCAACGCCGTGGATCACGGGGTCGAGATGCCCCCGGCGCGCATCGCCCAGGGCAAGCCGCCGGTGGCGCGCATCGAACTGCGTGCGGCCCACCAGGGCGGCCATATCGTAATCGAAATCGCCGACGATGGGCGCGGGGTGGATCGCGAGGCGGTCCTGCGCAAGGCTCGCGAGAAGGGGCTGGTGGCGGAGAACGCGGCGCTTTCCGAGGCGGAGATCTTCAACCTGATCTTCGAGCCGGGCTTCTCGACGGCCCGGACGGTAACCGAGATTTCCGGCCGAGGAGTCGGCATGGACGTGGTCAAGCGGCATATCCAGAAGCTGCGCGGGCGGGTCGAGATTGCGAGCGTGGCGGGACACGGCACCACCTTCGGGCTGCGGCTGCCGCTGACCCTGGCGATTATCGACGGTTTGCTGGTGGGGGTGGGGCCGCAGCGTTACATCGTCCCCATCTTCGCCGTGAAGGAAGCCATACGGCCCACCGAAGGCATGGTCACGACCATCGAGGGCCGCCGCGAGATCGCCCTGGTGCGCGGGCGCATTCTGCCGGTGGTGCGGCTGCACCGGCGCTTCGGGGTGACGCCCAAATCCGTCAAGCCGGAGGAAAGCCTGTTGATCGTTACCGAGAGCCAGGGCGCGGAGTACTGTCTGATGGTGGACGAGCTGCTGGGCAAGCAGGAGGTCGTGATCAAGAGCCTCGGCGAGACCTTCAAAGCCGTCGCCGGGGTGGCCGGCGGGGCCATCCTGGGGGACGGCAAAGTGGGCTTGATCTTGGAGATGAACGGAATCTTCAATTCGGGAGCCGGCGCTTCGAGATGAGGATGGCCCATTCTCTCCGCGAGACGCGGGACGTGCGAGGCGCGGGGATTGGCGGGCAGGGGACGGCCGGGATCCGAAGGAGATCCGGGGCACAGAGGGGCAGCCGGGGCACCGAGACAATCGGGACAAAGGGGGCGGCCAAAACATGGGGGCGAGACGGAACGCGAAGGACAGCCGAAACGTGGGGGACGTGCGTAGTGCGCCGGACAGCCGGGGAATGGGGGATATCGGGGTAGCGGTCGAGGAAGCCGCCGCGGGGGAACCGCGGCCGCTCAACCAAGCCGAGTTCCAGCACATCCGCCGCCTGGCCTACAGTCACTTCGGGCTGGATCTGAAAGAGGGCAAGCAGGCGCTGGTCATGGCACGGTTGGGCAAATCCATGCGCCGCGAAGGATTCCGCTCCTACGAACAGTACTGCCGCCACGTGGAGGCCGATACCACCGGCCAGGCGCTGGCTGAACTGGGCGACGCTTTGACGACCAACTTCACCAGTTTCCTGCGCGAGCCGGCGCACTTCGATTTCCTGCGCGCCACGGTTTTTCCGGAGCTCGCCGGACGGCGCTCGGTCGAGATCTGGAGCGCGGCCTGCTCGACGGGCGAGGAGCCCTATTCGATCCTTTTCACGGCCCTGGACAAGCTGGCGCCGGGGGTGGATGTGCGCATCGTCGCGACCGACGTTTCGACGCGCGCGCTGGAGGCGGCGCGTCGGGCGACCTACCAGGCCGAGCGCACCCAGGGGCTGCCGGAGGAGTGGCTGCGCCGTTATTTCCTGAAGGGCAACGGCGAGTGGCAGGGGTGGCACCGCTTGAAGACGGAATATCGCGAGCGCGTCCAGACGCGCCGCTTCAACCTGGTTTCGGACCCGTTGCCGCCCGCGGGCTTCCCGGTGATCTTCTGCCGCAACGTTATGATTTACTTCGATAAAGCTACCCAAGCGGCGGTGGTCCGGCGGCTCTCGGCGGCTCTCGAGCCGGAGGGCTACCTGATGATCGGCCACGCCGAAAGCCTGGCGGGCGTGGAGCACGATCTCCAATATGTCAAGCCGGCCATCTACCGCAAGCCCGCAAGGAGGGACGGCCGATGAGCGAACCGGCGAGCGAGCCGGTGGTGGTGGGCATGGCCGATTGCCGCGTGAGCAACCGTCCGGAGAGCCATCTGATCACCTACGCGCTGGGCTCCTGCGTGGCGGTGGCGGTGCACGATCCGGTGGCGCGCGTGGGAGGATTGCTGCACATCATGCTGCCGGAATCCTCGCTCGACAGAGATAAGGCCTCGGCGAATCCCTGCATGTTCGCCGATACCGGCATTCCGCTGCTCTTCCGGCAGGCCTACGGCGCGGGCGCGGAGAAGAGCCGCATGGTGGTGCGCATCGCCGGCGGCGCCCAGGTGATGGACGACCAGGGCGTTTTCAATATCGGAAAGCGCAACTGCCTGGCGGTGCGCAAGATTCTGTGGCGCGCGGGAGTGCTGGTGAAGAGCGAGGAGGTGGGCGGCAGCGAATCGCGTACGGTGCGCCTGGAGGTGGGTTCCGGCAAGGTCTTCATGCGCACCAGCCGCGGCCGGGAGACGCAATGGGGAGGTGCCGAATGACGCTCACCTCGGTGCTCATCGTGGACGATTCCCCGATGATGCAGAAATTCATCGCGCGCATCCTGGCGGCGGCCGGATTCGCGGACACCCGGCGCTACTTCGCGCGCGACGGCAACGAAGCCTTCGCGGTATTGAGCGGGCAGACGGTGGACCTGGTGATCAGCGATATCAACATGCCCAATCTCGATGGGGAGGGGTTACTCCTGCGGCTGGCCCAGGACGAGCGGCTGCACGAGGTGCCCGTGCTGATGGTGTCGAGCGACAGCACGCAATCGCGCATGGAGCGCCTGCTCGAAATCGGGGCCCGGGGATATATTGCCAAGCCGTTTCATCCGGAGGATCTGAAAGCGGCGCTGGAGCGCATTCTGGAGGTGCGGGGTGACTGAACTGGAGAGCGCGCTCGACGAGGTGACCGAACATCTCGCAGAGACCATGTTTTTTACGACCGTCCTGGACCGCGCCGTCGACCTGGGCGGCCAGCCGGGCTACACGGCTTCGATTGCCTTCTCGGGAACCCGCGCGGGAGCCCTGCGGGTAATCCTGCCGCATTCCACGGCGGCAGCCCTGGCGGTGAGTTTCCTGGGCGAAGCCGACGATGAGGAGCCGGACGCGCGGGCCTGCGCGCTGGCGGGCGAGCTGGCCAACATCCTGTGCGGCTCGCTGCTGGGGCGGATGGAGCCGGCCGGACATTTCACGATCGGCCCGCCCGAAGTGACGTCCGGCACGGAGGCGTCCGGCCAGCCGGCCGATGCGCGGCGCCTCTTCACGCTCGAAGAAGGTCCGCTCGCGATCGCAGTCGCGTGGAGCGGCCAATGAACGGCGAACGGCCGATCCGCGTGTTGATCGTGGACGATTCGGCGGTGGTGCGGCACATCCTGACGGAGTGTCTCGCGAAGGAGCCGGATATCGAGGTGGTGGGGACGGCCGCCGATCCGTACGTGGCGCGGGACCGCATCCTGGAGCTGAATCCCGACGTTCTGACCCTGGATATCGAGATGCCGCGCATGGACGGGCTGACCTTCCTGCGCAAGCTCATGCGCTTCCGGCCCATGCCGGTGCTGGTGGTCAGCTCGCTGGCGCAGGCCTCCTGCGCGGTGGCGCTCGAGGCGCTCGAGGAAGGCGCCGTGGAGGCGCTCGGAAAACCGGCCGGCCCTTACTCGGTGGGGGACTTGCAGAACACCCTGGCGGCCAAGATCCGGGCAGCCGCGGCTTCCCACATGCGGCCCCGCCCGGCGGCCCCACCCACGGCCGTAGCGCCGCCCCCATCGCCGGCGCGCTTCCGCGAGCCGGTGGTAGTGGCCATCGGAGCCTCCACCGGGGGAACCGAGGCCATCGCGCAGGTCATGCAGGCGCTGCCCGCCAATTTCCCCGCCACGGTCATCACCCAGCACATTCCCGCCGGCTTCTCCCAAGCCTTTGCCGAACGGCTGAACCGCACCTGCCGCATGGAGGTCAAGGAAGCCGAGGACGGGGACGCCGTGCGCACCGGCCGGGCATTAGTAGCGCCGGGCAACTTCCATATGCTGCTGCGCCGCTGCGGGGCCAACTACCACGTGGTGGTGAAGGACGGCCCGCGGGTGTGCTATCAGCGGCCCTCGGTGGACGTGCTGTTCGCGAGCGTGGCCGATCAGGCCGGCGCCCGTGCCCTGGGAGTGATCCTGACCGGCATGGGATCGGACGGGGCGGCCGGAATGCTGGCCCTGCACAACCAGGGCGCCCCCACCATCGCGCAGGATGAGGCCAGTTGCGTGGTTTTCGGCATGCCTCGCGAGGCCATAAAACGGGGCGCGGCGGACAAAGTTCTGCCGCTCGGCGCAATCGCGCCGGCGCTGCTGCGGCTTCTGGCGGCGTGAAGTGGGGCATGCTTTAGCTTGCCCGAACGCGGTCGTGGGCCTAGGTCCCTGCCATAGGCCGGCGTCTCGAATTCAGCGCAACGCGGAGTCGCGGAGGCGCGGAGTTTCGCGGAGTGAGCGAGGGTTCTCGGACGCCCCTCGCGGAGAGGCCGGGCAAGGAAGGTCAACACCTGAGATCGCCGAGGAGGCGGAGATTCGTGCGGCTGCGCCTACGGGCCCACGCGCGCAACGGCGAGCGCCAGCCCATCGAACCCAGGCGGACCTCAATTCGCGATCGCCCCTCATCTTCGGCGCCATTTCGTCCGATATGAGATTTACGCCCGGTTGGCGCGCTTCCACTGAGCCCGCATGGGCGAGGCGCCCGATTGCGGGCCGGCTTGCCACCTCCGGCATACCCCGGCATAGAGGAGGCCGGACAGAAATGCAGATGAGCATCGGGAAGAAACTGCTGATACACTTCGCCGCCGTATTCGCCGTGGTGCTGGCCATGGGCTTCGGCTGGCTTTCCACCGCCGGCAGCGATCACTGGCTGGTTTTCGTCTTGTTCGGGCTGGCTCTGGGCGCGTGCGCCTCGGGAATGTATACGGCGCGCACGGTTAGCGCCACGCTCGAAGGCGTAGCGGGCGAGATCGCCGACAATGCCACCCAGGTGGAGGGCGCGGCCGGGCAGGTCTCCGCATCGTCGCAGCAATTGGCGCAGGGAGCCAGCCAGCAGGCCGCCTCGCTCGAGGAGACCTCGGCCTCCACCGAACAGATCAGCTCCATGACGCGCCGCAACGCCGATCATTCGCAGTCGGCCGCTACCCTGATGCAGGAAACCTCGCAGCAGGTGAACGAGACCAATCGGAAGCTCGAACAGATGCTGGCTTCCATGCACGACATCAACGCTTCGAGCGAGAAGATATCGAAGATCATTAAAGTGATCGACGAGATTGCCTTCCAGACCAACATTCTGGCGCTGAACGCGGCCGTGGAGGCGGCCCGCGCCGGGGAGGCCGGGATGGGCTTCGCGGTGGTGGCCGACGAGGTACGCAACCTGGCCCAGCGCTGCGCCCAGGCGGCCCGCGACACCACCGGTCTGATCGACGAATCGATCGGCATGGCTTCGGAGGGCAGCCGGCGGGTGGACCAGGTGGTGGATGCGATTCGCATCGTGACCGAGAATGCCAACAAGGTGAAGAGCTTGATCGAGGAAGTCAGCTCCGGAAGCCGCGAGCAGGCCAACGGCATCGAGCAGGTGGCCAAGACGTTGACCGAGATGGGGCAGGTAACCCAGCGTACGGCCGCCAGCGCTCAGGAGGGCGCCGCGGCCAGCACGGAACTGACGGGGCTGTCGGCGGGCATGAAGCGGTCGGCAACGCGGTTGCGCGCCCTAGTGGGCGGTGGAGGGGCGGCCGATGGAACCCGGCGTTCCGATCCCCTGCGCATCCCGGAACGCAAAGCGGCGGCTCCTTCGAGCGCGGCCGTGAAGGTCTTCCCCGGCCCGAAGACGGCTTATAGCGCCAAGCCGGCGCCGGTATCCGCCCAAGTGGCCCAGGCGCGGGCCGATTTCCCGATGGACGACGATTTCAAAGAATTCTGACGCGCGCCGCGGCGTCGGACCGGCAGGATCATTCGAGGGTGTCGGCCAGCCACTCGCGCTCCAGCAAACGGGTATATTCGCCGGAGCTGTAAATCTCGAGATCGAAATCCTCGTGACGGATCTCGGCGCCCGGGGCCAGCCTCACGCGGGCCTCGAACAGGGCGTCGGCATAGAGATGGAAAGACCGCAGCAGTGGCTCGGAGACGCGCGCCGCGGCGGGCGGAACGGGATAGACCGAATTGAGCCCGATGGCGCGGGAAAAGACCAGTTGGAAGTTCGGAACGTTCCAATCGTGCATTTTGCGGATCACCGCCGCCGGGGGATCAAAGAGCAGCAGATTCACAAAACTGCTCTCTCCCAACCCATCCGCATGGGGACGGCCGGACGCCATCTCCACACACTGCCGCAACCACCGGTCCAGATCCCTCCCGAGATAACACAACATGCACATCTCGGAATAACGGGACTCCAGTTCCCGCCGCCCCTCCTCCGCGCAAGGATCGATCTCCGTGAAGGATACGGGGCACGGCTGGCACTTGAACGGGTACAGGATCAAGGGAGGCAATTCCCATCCCGTGCACACCGAACTCTTCGCCTGAGCCGAGGTTTCCATAGCCGCATTGTGGATCAATCCCAGTTCCCAAGGTAGTACTGTGAGTTCTGTAACCGGACTGGTCACGCCATGCCTGACGTAATATGCAACGATGAATACGGGCGGCTTCCGCAGGCCGCCAGCAAGGTGAGCGCATGCGAATCGATTCAAATCCAATAGGCCAAAGCGGTCCCACGCCGGAGCGTGCGGCCGAGACCCAGTCCGCCAGGATGCCCGCACAGCCAGGCAGCCGGGCAGAGGGTCGAAATAAGCCGGCAGATACCGACCAGCTCGATATCTCTGGGATCACCGGCCGGATCGCGGAAACGCTCGATAGCCAAGCGGGTTCTCACGCGCAGCACGTTGAGGCGCTGCGGGCCGCCGTTCAAGCGGGCACCTACCAGGTGGATTCCCAAGCGCTTAGCCGCACCCTGATCGATCACGCTCTCTCGGCGGACTAGCGCACTCCTCCGGCCAATCCGCTCAGCTCCAGACGATCGGGCCGGACTCCTTCTTGCGGCTCCAGAGGCGGTCGTTGGAACGGTCTTTATCCCACTCCGGAGTGGGTTCGAAATAGCCGCCATCCAGGTGTTTCCGGATCAGATCCCCGTTGAGGGTGGTAAAGCCCAGGCCGGGTCCACTCGGCACGGTGACAAAGCCCCGGTTCATGATGGGCTTCTCAACGCCATTGATGAGATCCTGCCACCAGGGCACCTCCACCGAGTGAATTTCCATCACCATGAAATTCTCGATCGCGGCGGCGGCGTGCACGGCCGCCAGTGCGGCAATGGGACTCTCGGCCATGTGGATGCAAATGGGCACCCCATACTCCTGGCAGGCATCGCCGATCTTCTTGGTCTCGAGTATTCCGCCCGTGGTCAGAACGTCCGGATGGACCATATCGACGGCATGGTTCTTAGCCAACTCGATGAAGCCCTCCTTCAAGTAGATGTCTTCGCCGGTGAGCGTGGGGGCCTCGATGGAATCGGTGATCAGCTTCCAGAGGTCCGTGCGCCGCCACGGAATCATGTCCTCGAGCTAGCCCATGTTGTACTTCTCCAGAGCTTTACCCAATTTGATGCAGGCCTTCACGCTGATGTGGCCGAAATGATCGGCGGAAATGGGGATCTCCATGCCCACCGCCTCGCGCGCCACGGCCACGAAGTCCGCCATCGTGTCGATTCCCTTGGGAGTGATATCGACGCCGGTGAACATGTGCTCGGTGTTGTTCACGTCGCGGTCGGTCTGGCCCATGGGACGGGTGATGGTTCCGGGAGTCTGCTCCACGAGTTGGATACCCAGATCCATCTTCAGCCAGGTGAAACCCATGTCTTTGCGCGCCTTGAGGCGCTCCGCGAACTCCTTCGGGTCGGCTGATGTATCGGTGTCGGCATAGCAGCGGATCTTGTCGCGGAATTTGCCGCCCAGCATCTGGTAGATCGGCACGCCGTAGGCCTTCCCGGCCAGATCCCAGAGCGGCACTTCCACGCCGGAGACGCCTCCTCCCTGCCGGGCGTCGAAGCCGAACTGCCTGATTTTGCGGAAGATCTTATCGAC
>CAYRWE010000029.1:0-32341 GCA_964427655.1 uncultured Solibacteraceae bacterium
AGGCCCGCCGCTCCATCAGGTTGCCGTGGGTGTAGGTGGCCGCGCGCAACGACACCGCCAGGCAGGGCGGCTGAGAGCAGCAGATGCCTCCCCAAGCCACCGTCATCCCATTGGGCTTGCCCTGCCTGTCGTACGATCCGACGATCCAGGCCGGCGTGGGGCAGATCAGAGTCTTTGCACCAAGTGAACGTTTCATGTGGATATTCCTATCCTAGGCCATTCCACTGTGTGGGCTCATGCAGGACGGGCGCTCAACCGGAGCCTTCTGTTCGCCTGACTGGTTTATTGCGGGCTGATCCCGTGCAAGCGATAGTCCGGGGGAGAGTCCGGGCTGAAGTCCTGCCCGGCAACGCGCAAATCACGGCCAACACAGAAGTTGCCGCGGAACGGAGATACGACGCGGTCGAGATCATCCCGTTCGATCCCGACGGCTCTTCTTCGGCCGGATGCCCCAGAACCGCCGCAGCGTTACATGGCTCTTCGCATGGGTCAGCCAGTGGTACCGGGCATGCTTGGCCAGCCTGCCACCCGTCTTCAGCAGCCGTTGAAGCGCTCCCAGGATGCGTACGGTTCTTCTGCCTTGATGTCCCCGCAGTCCAGAAGTAATGTCCAGATGGCTGCCGATATTGCCGCGTATCGTTCCGTTTCCAGACAGGAGTCGGTAGATCCTTGGCGACCACCGGAGGGTCATCGTGCTTTTTTCCAGAAGTACCGGCGCCTCTCCCGAATTACTACGAGCGCCGTACCGATGGCCAACAGCGTCGCGGTCCCCGGTTCGGGGGTTGGAGTCGGGGCCGTATCGGACGGTCGAAAAACCGGATTCGTCGGTGGTATCACTACAAGGGGCGTCTGTCCCGTGTCGGTCCCCCCGCCACTGTCCGACGGATTCTGCAGGATCGGAGTCCCGCCTGGAAACCACGTACGCGGCGGTGGAATTGTCCCCACAACCACTGTGATTGGATTCTGCCGAGGGGGCAATGAGACGCCGAAGTATTCACTTTGGTTCTCCGAGGGCATTCCTGGAAACGCAGTGGTGGTAGGAAACCATTGTAAATACACCCCCACTCCTGGCTGTGTTGCGACAAACGGGTCAGAACCGGACGGTCCGTTCATCGTGCCATTCATCGGCGAAACCGTTGATTCAGGCACCGTCGGCGCCGGTGCCGCGTTTCCTGTGCCAGTTTCCGTCCCGCTGCCCGGCGCAAGAGTCCCTGTCCCGCCGCCCGACCCCATCCCACTGCCCGGCGCAGGAGGGAACCGTGGAGATGGGCCACCCGGGGTAGCCGACCCGGATTGCGGAATCTGGCCCAACGGCACCGGTGGAGCCGTCTGGCCGAACGGCGCCCGTGGAAAGAGATCACCTACGAACGCAGACGGTCGCCGTAAGTCAGTGTCCGGCGGAACGTACGATGAAACCAGCAGGCCAACCAGGTCAAGGTCGCCCGCCGGGGGATCCTCTACGCCGACGGGTTGCTGTGGCGTGTTCGCGACACGATTTCCGCAGCGTGCCCGTGCCACATGCTCACCGTCGGTAATAAGCGCTTCGCCGGCCGTCAGCTGCACTCGATTCCTAGTCCAGTAGATGTGGCTACCGACGCGATAGGAAACGTAAACGGCCCTGGACGTCGCTTCCGTCATCTGCAGTTCGGTGGAGTTGAACACCGCGTAGTGGGCGTCAACTACCGGATCGGTCCGCCGCGCACGTTCCACCTCCGCAACTGAATATGCCCCGCCCGCGATCACTGAGTGCCGGTAGACCGGTCGCCCATCTCCCCGCCCCGCGGTCCGCGCTGGTAGCGGATCGCGGTTCGGAGACACGCTAGGCTGCGCGAGCAAAGATGACAGTTCCGGAGCGGCGGCCCAATACGCCGTCGCCATGGCGATGCAAGCCGCGCCGCAGACCCAGAGCAGAATACGAAACTTATGCTGCTTCGCCTTCGAATCGTGAAGAGCCGTTACGGGACCTATGCTTATGCCACTCATCAGGCTGAGATCCGTGTGAAGCTCCATGATGCCTGAAATCGAGACTGAACAACAATGAGTAAGTACCGTACTCGCAGCGCAAGCTATGAAATAACTCAAATAGTACTGATCCAGTACTGCCACCCAATCTTCGGCCAACGCCGATGCGAAGGCCCAGGAATCACGCTTTGTCTCTCGCGGCCAGCGCCCCGGGGTTTGCGACGCGAAGCGGTTTCCCATCGAGATAAGCCAACG
The DNA here is from genome assembly GCA_964427655.1 of uncultured Solibacteraceae bacterium. Lineage (GTDB taxonomy): Bacteria > Acidobacteriota > Terriglobia > Bryobacterales > Bryobacteraceae > CAVQNQ01. Next base: position 2,218 of record CAYRWE010000029.1, read on the forward strand.
CGTTTTCCACGCTCTGGGTATAGAACTCGGTCCACGTCTCTCGGACGCCGTATCCGAGATGCGGTGTCAGCACCGTGTTGGGTGCGCTTCTCAGCGGGTGCCCGGCCGGCAGAGGCTCGGGGTCATAGACATCCACAGCGGCCACGATGCGTCGGGCCTGGACGGCTTCAATGAGCGCGCCCTCTTCTACAATGGGGCCGCGCGAGGTATTGACCAGGATCGCGCCCGGCTTCATGCGCGCCAGGTCGGAGGCGCCGATCAGCCCGCGCGTGCGGGGCGAGAGCACCACGTGGATGCTGACGGCATCCGACTGCGAGAGTAACTCCTCTTTCGAAACGCGCGTGGCTCCGGCCGCCGACGCCTGCTCCGCGGTCATGTTCTGGCTCCAGGCCAGCACGTTCATATTCAGTGCGAGACAATAGCGGGCCATGTGGGTGCCGAGGCGTCCCAGGCCGATGATGCCGATTGTCTTCCCCGCCAGGCTGATCCCTACCGGCAATCCTTCCTGGAATCGTCCGGCGCGCATATTGGCGTCTGCCGCGGGGATGGCCCGTGCCGCCGCGAGCAGCAGGCCGAGCGCGAGTTCCGCGGTGGCCGCCTCGCTTGCGCCGCCGTTACCCGTATTGCACACAACCACGCCCTGCGACGTGCAGGCCGCGACATCGAGCGAGCGATTCTGCCTGCCAGTGATGCCGAGCATGCGGAGCCTGGGCAGGCGGTTGATAAGCGAAGCCGGCAGCGCGGTCCGCTCGCGCATGGAGAGCACGATTTCGAATTCCGCCAGCTTCCGGGCGGCATCGTCCTCACCCTCAAAAGCATGCTCGAAGAAGATCACTTCGGCGCGCCGCGTCAAGGGCGACCAATCGGTGCTGCTTTGCGCGATCCCCTGCCAATCGTCTAGAACCGCAATCTTCGTCATCGCTTATCCTCAATACCACGATGTTCACATCGTACGGGATTTGCGGGCGCGATTGCAGGCAACGCGCCAAACATCGCACTATCCAAAATGAACCGGGTACCAAACAGCGCCACTCGGCGGAAAACGCTCGCTCGCACCGAGTCGTTGACGACCTTCAGCAGATTCACCAAAGGTAGCGGGGAGATCGCCAACAGTTCGGAAATACAGAGGTGCGGCGTCACCGCAGGGAGCGCGGCTAAAGTCGCGCCCGTCGCCTTCAGCCGCGTCAATCGACCGGAGATGTATTGTGCCATCAACTTGGCGTCGCCAGCCTCGGCCCAGCAAACCATGCGCCCCATGTCGGCACGAAAAGAGGTTCGATTCAAGAACCGCGCTTTGCCGGAGTAAGCGAGCATCTGTCGCGGTTGCCCGAAATCGAAAGCGAAGACTCCGTTTATTGCGGGAGTCGTCTCGCGGCGGTTCCGACTCGAGATCGGTCCCGTAGTCCTCATTCGGGAGGAATAGTGATAAAATTCCTGTTGGTACAAAGGCGTTGTTGCCATGCTTGCAGCCGGGACCAAACCCGTATCGACCTCAGAGAAATCGCGGGCTTTGGAACAGGTTCTGGCAAGCCGCACCTTCCGGCGCTGCGACCAGCTCAAGAAAATCCTCTCATATGTTTGCAATAAGGAACTGCAGGAGCCGGGCGGGGAGATCACCGAATACCTGATCGGGGTGGAGGCGCTGGGCCGCGGCAAGGATTTCTCGCCAGCCGGTGATTCGTCGGTGCGAGCCTGCGCGCACGCGCTCCGCAAGAAATTGCAGGAGTATTACCTGGTTGAATCGCCCGAAGCGGAAGTTCGGATCGAATTCCCCAAAGGCGATTACGTCCCGCAATACGTTTGTTGGCACGGTCCCGAGCCAGCCACCTGGGCCGTTTCGGAGACCGCTCCGCCGGCGCGCCGCAGATGGAGGATTTCGCTCGGACAGGCGATCGCAGCCGCGGTTCTTCTGATGATCGGGGTGGTCGGCTATCTATTCCGGCAGCCTCTTGTCACTCAGATCATGCTGGCCCGCATTCCCGGCGTCATTAAGGAGGCCTGGGGACCGCTGATGGATGGAGACGAAGTTCTAGTAGTAGTCGCCACCCCGCCGCAGCTAACCTTGCGCGATTACCACGGCTTGCCTCGCCCCGAGTATCCGCCATGGTGGCCGCAAATTAAACAGACCCCGGAAATCTTACAATTTTATAGCCGACACCAGCCCGTCACGGGCGACACTTCGCTGTTGTTCTATCCCAATCAGGTTTCACCGCTTTGGGGCGACGCGGCGGCCGCCATGTCGGCGGTGGGTGAACTGGCCGGCTACGGGATACATTACCGCATCCTGCCTGAGCATCTACTGCAGCCGTACCTGCTCGTGAATCGAAACGTTTTGCTTTTCGGACGTTCCGAGTACAGCGAGACGGTGAGGCTGCTGACGAAAGACCTGCCGTTCGCCATTGACTTCGAGCCGGCATCGCGGACTTGGTTGGTCCGCAATCGCTTAGCCAAGCAGGGGGACGGTTTTTCAGAAGTTCGCGGTGACTATAATACCCAAGGGCTGGTGACCGTTATCCGAAATTCAACGCCCGGTTCTCCGAACAAGCGGACGATGATTATTTCCGGAGCGACTACGGCTGGAACGCTTGCCGCTCAGGAGTTCTTATCGACGCCCGATGCCTTGAGAGATCTGAGCGGCAGGTTCCGGAGGGATGGAACCAGGAAATGGCCGACCAGTTGGCAGTTGGTGGTCACCGCCGACATTAGCAAGAACGAGTTCACGGTGCCGATGAACTACCGCTACGCGGCGCACCGTGTTCTACACGACTAGGACCCCATTACCCGAAATCGAACCGCGCCTGCCGTTCGTTCCCGAAACTTTTCTTGACTCGATAACCCGCGAGTTGAAGTCCCGGACCATTCCCTTGTGGCCGTGTAACTGACTTCCGAGGACGCAACTGCAATGCAACTGCGCCTGTAAGCAATGCAATTACTTGCCTGTTCTCCCTTCTCGCCATACACTCCGTCTATCTGCGATCCAAACCTCTGGTGGGAATAGCGGAGACTCCCGCTACGCCTGTGGAGCGCGAGAAAAAGTGATTACCGGGCGGGACGAGCCGCCCCGTGAGCAGCTTACTGAACGCATCTGAGGACGCCCCGGAGCGCAGGCCTTGGCGAGACTGCCCAGTGCCTCCCCGGCTGTCGCAAGGAGAAAAGAAAATGAGACGTTTCTGGAATTGGCTGCTACTCGGCCTCCTACTGTTGTGGATTTGCTCTATCCTAACGGCACAGACCCAAGGCCAATTTAGCGGGTTCATCAAGGACACCAGCGGCGCGGTGGTGGTAGGCGCCAGCGTCACCGTGACGAATGCCGGGACTGGAATTGCCCGTGGAACGACAACCAACGAAGCGGGAATCTATACCGTCCCGCTCTTGCAGCCGGGCATCTACAACATTCGGGTTACGGCCAATGGTTTCAAAACAGCGACCCGAACGCAGATCACCCTCGATGTGGCGCAAAATGCAACAGTCGACTTCAGCCTGGATGTTGGCGACATCACCCAATCGATCGACGTCTCGGGGGCCGTCGCGATGCTGGATACCGAGAGTGCCACGGTTGGAACCGTCATCTCCAACCAGGGGATCCTCGAACTGCCGCTCAACGGGCGCAACTTCCTACAATTGGTTGCGCTGAGCAACAACGTGAATTACGGCTTCCCAGCCGCCACCCAGACGGCGACCCGCCAGGGTGGTGACCGCGTAGGCGTGGATATCTCGGTCGGTGGCCAGCGCGGTAGTTTCAACCGTTACACGCTCGATGGCGTTGAGGATACCGATGTAAACTTCAACACTTACATGTTCCTCCCCTCGGTGGACGCCTTACAGGAGTTCAAGGTGCAATCCGGCGTGTTCCCGGCGGAATTCGGTCGCGGGACCAGCCAGATCAACGTCTCCACCAAGCCTGGAACCAATCAGTTTCACGGCGCCGCCTACGAATTCCTGCGAAACAACGATTTGGACGCCAAGGCGTATGCCTTCACTACGGCCCGGCCGCCCAAGGACGCATTGCGGCAAAACCAGTTTGGTTTCACCCTCGGCGGGCCGATTATGATTCCCAAACTCTTTAACGGCAAAAACCGGCTCTTTTTCATGTCGAACTTCGAAGGTTTCCGCAGCCGGCAGCAGGTGATCAGCCTCAATGTAGTTCCCAGCGTCGCCGAGCGAAACGACAACTTCAGCCAGATCGCCAACACCATCTTCGATCCGCTCACCCGAACGTCATCCGGCAGCACCGTCACCTCGACACCGTTCCCCGGCAACGTAATACCCTCCAGCCGGGTAAGTCCCATCTCGAGCGCACTGCTGGCCTACTATCCCGCACCGAACAACAACGTCGCCGCCGCTAACTTCCAGACCAACTACATGGATCCCATCAACAAGGACCAGTTCACGCAGCGCGTGGATTTCCAGGAGAGCGCCAATTCGAGCTGGTTCGGCCGGTTTAGCTGGCAGGATGAAACGTCCGATACGCCCGCCCTTTATGAGAACGGCCAAGTCGTGACCACCAATGCCCGCCAGGCCGTAATCTCCAATACCCGGATCCTGTCTCCGAGTACGGTGAATGAGTTCCGGTTCGCCTTCAACCACTTCTTCAACCTCTCCACGGGCGAACTGGCTTACGAAGATAACGTGGTGGCTTCGCTGAACCTGCCCTTTGTACCCTCCAGCCAGTTCGGCCCCTGGGCTTGGGGCATTCCGAATATTGTGCCAACCGGATACGCCAGCTTCGGCGATAACGCGGATTCTCCCTGGGTGAACTACAATTCAACATTTCAACTGGTGGATAACTTCTCCTGGGTGAAGGGCAGCCATTCGATTCGTTTCGGTTTCGAGGTACGCAGGAACCGCTTCAACGTCGAGGGCAACCAGTACGACAAGGGCCAATATTCGTTTACCGGCCAAGTCACCGGGAACCCGTCCTTGCCAGCGGGAACCACGGGCGACGGATTTGCCGATTTCCTGCTCGGCAACTGCATGCAATGCCAGTTGGATGTGGCCTTGGCCAACGGCCAGATGCGATCCACCTCCCAGAATTATTACGTGGACGATATCTGGAAAGTCGCTCCGCACCTAACGCTGAGTCTCGGGCTGAGGTACGAGTACACCGCACCCTTCGTGGACCAGACTGGTACCATGATCAACCCATACTTGCCGATCATCAGTCCGACCCCCAACCTGCCAACTAACTTGCAGCCGGTTCTGATCCGGACAGGAAGCGGCGACTTCTATCAGGGCACCGACATGCGCTTTGCCAGCGGGATTCAGGTGGCCCGCGATGGACGCATGGGCTCCGCCCTGGTGGCTCCCGATTACAGGAACGTCGCCCCGCGCGTCGGCATCGCCTGGAGCGTCAGCCCCAAGTGGACCGTGCGGGCCGGAGGCGGTGTCTTTTTCGCGCAAGGTGAAAGCAATTACGTGGCTGACATGGAGCGCAACATAACCGGACACATCAAGGGTGTGATGAGCGCTAATTTCAGCGATCCCTCGCAGCTCCTCAGCTATAACGTCCCCTGGCTGGGCGCCAGTACCTCTTCGGAGTTTGTCGCCACGCCAGCCATCAACGCCACCATCTACGGCAACCGGACACCCTACGTGATCCAGGACAACTTAAACATTCAGCGCCAACTCGGTTCCCAGACCGTCTTTGAGGTCGGCTACATCGGTTCGGTCGGCAGAAAGCTTCCCATGAACCAAGCCGTGAACGTCCCCTTGCCAAGCGCGACGACCAGCATCATTTCCCGCACGCCGGACCCGTACCTGGGTAGAATCCAGGAGATCGAAAACAGCGATAAGAGCAACTACAACGCCCTGGTGTTGAAGCTGCAGCGGCGTCTGAGCTCGGGGCTGACGTTCCTGGTTTCGCATACTTATTCGCGCTCCATCGACCTAGGCAGCGAGCTTCGCCAATACGGCAACGATGTGCAGTATTCTCAGAGCGGATACGATCTCGAAGCCAACCGCGGTCCGTCCGCGTTCAATGCTACGCACCGCTTCACCACTTCGCTGACCTACGAGCTGCCCTTCGGCAAGGGTAAGCATTTCCTGAACAACGGCGGGCTTGGCAACGCAGTGATCGGCGGATGGGTGATCAACTCCATTGTTACCCTGCAGACCGGTTTCCCGTTCACGGTTTCGATGGCCAACACGCTAGATGAATCGAACACCGGAGCGCTGATGGATCACCCCAACGCCACCGGCATCAATCCCAATCTGCCGCGTGGCCAGCAGGACCCGCAGGAGTTCTTCAATACGGCCGCGTTCGTGATCGAGCCGTTCGGAACTTACGGCAACTCGGGCCGCAATAACGTAACCGGTCCCGGCATGATGGATTGGGATTTCTCCACGATGAAGGACTTCAGAGTGAGTGAGGGCAAGAGCCTGGAGTTCCGATATGAAGCCTTCAATTTAACCAACCACCCCAATTGGGGGATGCCGGTGGCCACGATGCCGAGCGCCGCGTTCGGCAAAATTCAAACGACGTCGATCGCCATGCGGCAGATGCAGCTCGCATTGAAATTCATCTTCTGAGTGAAGCAGCGGAAGTCCGCCGCCGGTCATGCGGGCGGGCTTCCGCCATCCCAAGTCACTCGATTTAATAGATGATAATGTTACCCGGAATCGGCACGATGCGGACAGGCACGTTCCCGGTTGCAAGCCGCCCTGGCCCACGCCGGTTCAAAATTCCGGAAACGAGGTCAGAACGAATATGAAATTCCAGTTATTTGCCGTTGTTACACTGGCATTCTCGGTATCGTTGAACGCCCAGTTGATTCCCTTCGACCACGAACAGATGGTCAAGGCGACCGCGGAAAACAAATTCGACCGCTTCCCCGACGGCCGGCCTAAGGTCCCCGACTCCCTTCTGGAGAAGCTGCGCGGCTGCTCCCTGGAAGAAATCTGGACGGTTCTCCAGGCGCACGGCTATACGCATCAGTTCGACGGCAAGTGGCAGGTGCTGCATCCCGACCGCAAACTGGTGGGCCGCGCCGTCACCGCGCAATACCTGCCCGCCCGGCCGGACCTGTTCAACTTCATCGAAGGCCAGAACAAAGGTACGCAGTTGCCGCACAACGCCGGCGAAGGCGCCCTGGGGCATGGGACCGGCTACCGGCGCATGGTCGATGTTCTCCAGAAAGACGATGTGCTGGTGGTGGATTTGTTCGGCGATGTGGATGCCGGCGGCCCCATTGGTGACAACATGGCGACGGCCATCTACGCGGCCACGCACGCCGGGCTGGTGATCGACGGCGCCATCCGCGACCTGGAAGGCATTTTGGAAATCCCCATGGGCGTCTACATCCGCGGCCCGCATCCCGCCGCCGTGAACAACGTGATGCTCAGCGGCATCAACATCCCGATCCGCATCGGCCAGGCCACAGTGATGCCCGGAGATATCGTGGTCGGCGATGGCGAAGGCCTCTACTTCGTGCCCCCGCAGCTTGCCGAGGAGATCGTCACCACGGCTGAAATCACCCACGTCCACGATGAGTGGACCAAGGCGAAGTTCATGACCGGCAAGTATAAGGCCTCCGATCTCTACCCCACTCCCTGGGATCCGCAGTTGAAGAAGGAGTATGAGGAGTATCTGAAGCAGAATCTGGGCAAAAACTAGTCTGAAGGCTTCTGGCGATTCCTCGCCGGTGTAGCCATATACATCATCGAACGGAGAACTTAAAAATGACTCGAGTAACACGAAGATCGGCCTTGAAGACGGCGGCCGCCACGGTGGCTGGCGCGTTTTCGGTGTCGTCGTTGTCGAAAGCGGTGCAGGCGACCACTTCCCCTTACCGGCGGCCCAAGCTGAAGATCACGGACATTCGCACGGCCGAAATCATGGGAAAGAACCGCCAAGTCCACGTCCGCGTCTATACGGACCAGGATATTATCGGCCAGGGTGAAGCCACCGATGCCGTTCAGGGCGCCGTTCCCTTGATTCAGTACTTCCGCAGTTTCCTGGTGGGCCAGGACCCGTTGAACGTGGAAGCCGCCTTCGACAGAATGCGCCGCGACCCGTTCTGGGGAACTCAGGGCGGCCAATACCTGGCAGCCATGAGCGGAGTCGAAATCGCCTTGTGGGATATCGCCGGAAAAGCGCTGGGCCTGCCGGTATACCAGTTACTCGGGGGTAGAGTACGCGACCGGGTGCGGCTCTACTGCGACTCGGGAGAGAGAGAACTCATTCCGGGAGGCGAACTATCGAAAGCCAGAATTCTGGAGATCCAGGAAATGGGATTCACGGGGGCGAAGATCGATATCGACGACGCCGAGGATCCGTCGAAGTTAGACCGCGTAAACTGGACCGCCTCCAACGCCGAAGTGCGCCACATGCTCGATAAGATCCGGTTCACCCACGATCTTTACCCGGAAGGATTCGACTTAGCCGTCGATATGCACGCGCGCTACGATGCTACCACCGGCAAACGCGTGGCCAAGGAAGTTGAACCGTTCAATCTGCTCTGGCTGGAGGAGCCGTGCGGGCCGGAGAATATCGACGCCATGCGCGATATCCGCGCATCGACCAAGACTCCCATCTGCTGCGGCGAGAACCTCTATATGCGGTACGGGTTCCGCGATCTGCTGGAGAAGAGGGCCGTGGATATTATCATGCCCGACGTGCAGAAGACCGGCGGCCTGCTCGAATCGCGCAAGATTGCGGACATGGCGCAAACGTATTTTGTGCCCTTCGCGCCGCACAACGTCACCTCGCCGATCGGAACCATGGCCTCGGCTCATCTGTGCGCCACGGTTCCCAACTTCCTGGCACTGGAGTGGCATTGGATCGACATGCGGCCTTTATGGAAGGGCTTCGCGAAAGAAGGGGAGGTCATCGAGAAGGGTTTCATCACCCTTCCGGAGCGCGTAGGGCTGGGGGTCGAGATGGACGACGAGTTCGTGCGCCGGGCCCAGATACCGGGAACGCCCTGGTTTGAACCAGCCAAGCTCTGAAACGGCAGAATCCGCGGGGTCTCATGGGTCCCCCTACGTGGAAGGGCCACAGCCTGCCGGCCCCAGGGATCTCGAATCCTGAAACAAGGGGCCCCGCAAGCACCAGTCACCTCTGCAGTACCCTATAGGCTTTGTAATGAAAGTTCATTGGGAGGGTGGCTTCAGCGACCTTGGTCGTCAGCACCACCTGCCATGCACGGGGCCATCGCTTCAGCCCGTCTTGACGGAACCGATCCTGCAATTCACTCAGCGTCTCTGACCTTGAAAAGAACTCTTGAGCGGCCACTGTACCCCGTCGTCAGTCCAGAGAAGATTACGGTTCGCCTGGAGTCGGGGCCAGAGATTTCACTCGGTATCACGGTCAATAATCCATACACCTCTTGCCCTGCCGCTTCCCCTTGTGCCTCGTACACCGGCGGCTCGCCGGCCCTTGGCGAGCGGTTCCGCACCACCCAAGATCGCATTTCCGAGCTGTACTCAATGCCAAATGGAGTCTTCTCCATTAGGAGCCGGGCCGCGGCGCTGTATTCGGGCCTCCCGAAAAGCAGAACATTCCGATCACGCAAGACATAAGGTTTACAGAGCCACTCCGGCAGCACGCGGAAATTCACCCGATAGGCGGCCAAGGTGGCCACTGCAGACATCGCTGCCTCGGCGTCGCCCCAAAGCGGGGAATTCGGGTTGGGATGGTACGAGAGCTTTGTGTGCGGCGAAACGGACTGGTACCGTCGGTAAAAATCAAGTATTTCAGGGGTTTGCTCAATCTCCGGCATCCAGGCAGGGTCCCTCGGCGCGGAAAGTCCGCCGTAATCACGCAGGAAAAACTGTGCAGGCGTGGCGACAACCACCAGTACTTCCTCATCTCCCAGGAGCGGTCCCCAAGCATCCTTAATTACAGCCGGTATTTTGGCCCGCGTTATCGTCTTGGCAAGAGGCTGCCAAAACCCGTAGCTCAACGCCGCTGTGCCCAGCACGCCAAGAGCGAATGCGAGCCACGCAACCGAATTGCCTGGCCCAAAATTCCTGACCTGTCTATCTGGTCCAGCCGGCGCAGATCTCCCAGCGGTTGGCTGCACCCGTAAGTATCGTGGGCTGTAGGACCCTTTCGGGAACTCGATCCGCACCTCCGCGTCCTGAGCTTCCACAAGGTAGTACTCCTGCAGCCTCTTGCGAAGTGCGTGGACTTGGCTGCGCACGGATGAGTCCCCGGAGGGAGTGAAATCCGATTCTCGGCCGAGCGCCTCTACGGCGATCAGAGATTCGGTCACGTCTTCCGAGCGCCCCTCAAGATCCATGGAGCAAACGTACCGTAAGATCTTCTTGAGTTGGAAGCACCGATTGAAGGTTTGGCTCCCGAGAATTTGATCGAGCGCCTTCTGTTTCCCCTCAGGCGAGATCTCTTTGTTGAGATCCTCGTTCCTATCCCGCCCCCCTGATCGATGTCGGCCCATGGCATCGCTTGCGCTGTTGTGAACTTCCACATCGAAAGTATACACCCGACTGTTTTGGATGTGCCCCGCCTTTCTTTCGGGACGTTATTTCAAGAATTCCGGGTTTGTCAGTGGGTGGTTCGGGCTGGCTGGTGCCGATTCCGAGCGGTGAAGAAGCTGAAGGGACCACTTCTTGGAAGCGGATGCCCGCGTGGGCGGGACCAAGCGAGGAGGAGCCTGGCGCGAACGGTGAACTCGAATGTTACGTGAGCATTACGTCATACCACGTAACATGTAGTTACATGCAATTGCTGGTCTGTTTCCACGGCTTGCGATAAATTCGTACCGCGACTGGTGGCGGGAGTTTGGCAAGACGTTCGCGCGACCCTTGCGGAGCGTGGCGTCGATTGCGTAGCGAGTCCTGGAAGAATTCGGGCTCGCGCCTTGAGAACCCGTGAGTGCTTTCTCGCCGATTCCGAAGCCACGATTGCGTTTGTCCTAAGGACGCCTAGCAAGGTCCGTTCACAAGACGTCGTCATGCGGGTTTAGAGCAGCCGAGGCGTCCGCCGCATGAAGCTGTAGGGAGCAAGGACTGCGAACCTCCAGGGAGAGATGAAATGTTGAGACGCTTGCAACTATCACCCGCGCACGGATGGATTCTTCCGGTTGCGCTTTTTCTGATGTGTTGCGTGATGGGCCCCGGGCTGGCGCAGAACGCCGGTTCGGGCGACATCCGCGGTACCGTCAGCGACCAGACCGGCGCTGTAGTCCCAGGCGTCAATGTGACCTTGGTCGACACGATCACCGGCGTCACCAAACAGCTTGTTACCAACGACGCGGGCCTTTACGACTCGGTCTCGGTAATTGCTGGCACCTATAAACTTACGTTCAGTAAGGAAGGCTTCGGCACGCTGGTGCGCGATGGCGTCACCGTGAACGTAGGCATTACGACGGTGAACGCTCAGTTGACCGTCGGCGCGAACATTCAACAGGTCGAGGTTACCGGTCAGGCCACGCTGCTGCAAACCGAAACCGGCCAGCAGGGCACCAACCTCGAGAGAGAGTCCATGGCGCAGTTGCCCAACGTGGGCCAGGACTGGGTGAACTTCACCAAGACCCTGGCCGGCGTCGAGGGTAGCGGCGCAAGCGTCTCCGTGAACGGAAACATGCCGTATAACAGCAACTTCCTCACGGATGGCGGGACCATCACTTACCCGCAAAGCTCCAACGTGGACACGGCCATTTTCGAGACGGTCGCGGAAGTGCAGATCAATACCGCCAGTTTCGACGCGCAGTACGGCATCGGCGGCAGCGTTTTCAACCAGATCAGCAAGAGCGGCGGCAATAACTTTCACGGCGCGGCGTACTGGTATGTGCAGAATGACTTCTTCAACGCGCGCAGCTTCTTCGCGGCCGTACCCAATCAGCGTTGGGACAATTACGGGGGTTCCATTGGCGGGCCGATCAGGAAGAACAAGTTCTTCTTCTATTTCAACACCGACCATACCGTAAACAAGTCCGTGGGCTATCAATACGGCACCTACGCCACTCCTGGCATGCAGGCCGGCAACTTCTCGGGAACGGGATTTCCGACCATCTACGATCCCGCGACAATTAACGGCCAGAATGCACGAACTCCGTTCCCGGGCAACGTGATTCCGTCCAGCCGCATCGACCCGATGGCAGCCAAGCTCCAGACCTATTTTCCGGTGCCGAACCAGCCTGGCTTGGCCAACAACTGGTATGGCCCGCTGCCCACTTCGAGCCCTCTTGCCCGATTCTTCGGCCGGTTGGATTACAACATCAACGATAAGCACCGTCTGACCGGCTATGTCATGGAGCGGGACGCTCCATTCCGCCCGCCGGTTCCGGGCTGGTCCAATCCGGCCTGCCCGCCAGATTGCCAGGCCGGTGATGTGGATGCGCAGCACGTCTCAATTTCGGAAATCTGGACTGTCAGTTCTTCAACTGTAAATGAATTCCGCGTGTCGATGGCCAGGCAGGGTAACTGGTTCAATCCGTACACCCAGGGCGCGGGTTGGCCCGCCAAACTGGGTTGGAGCTACGCCTATGCGGACGTGCCTCCGGTGATTAACATCAGTGGTACCGGCGGATTCCAGTGGGGCAATGGCGCGGTCGACGCCACTTTGACTGAAGCCAGCTTCGAGCCATCCGATGTGGTGACGATGATCCGGGGCAAGCACATTATCAAGTTCGGCGGCGAGCTTTTGGCCGAGCAGGACAACTCCACCATCTGGGGTAACGTGCAGTCCGGCCAATTCACCTTCAGCGGTGCGTACACCGCAGCTTCCCCGTTCGGCGCCGGCGGAACAGGCTACGCGGACTACCTCCTTGGGCAGGTGGCTTCGTGGAACGCCACCAACTCTCCCGAAGTCGGTATGCGCGTGAAAACGCCGCAAATGTTCGTCCAGGACGACTTCAAAGTCACCCAGCATCTCACCATCAACCTGGGACTGCGCTATCAGCTTCAGCGGGGATGGAACGAGGTCCACGACCGCTTGGGCGTGTTCGATCCTACGATTCAGAATTCGGTCAGCGGAAACCTCGGCGCCATGTGGTTTGCCGGGCAGAATGGCCGCAGCACTTTGCAGGAAACCAAGAACGTCGTGCTTCCACGAGTTGGTTTCGCCTGGTCGCCTAAGCCCAAATTGGCCATCCGCGGCGGCTTCGGAGTATACAGCTACCTGTGGAGCCTCGACAACTACGGCGCCAATGCCCAGGGGTTCGGCTTTGGAGGCAGCGGGTCGGCGGCCGATAACAAAGACGTAAACCCGGTGTTCATATTCTCGTCGCATCCGAATGCGAGCCAAGCTCCCTACGTTCTGGCCTCGCAGTCGCCCACGGCCTATAACGGCCTCGCGGTTAACTATTACCCCTACAACACGCCGGTGTCGCGCAATTACCAATGGACGCTCAGTATACAGCGTGAGCTACCCGCCAGTATTCTGGCGGAAGTCGCCTACGTCGGCAGCAAGGGCACGGGCCTTCCGTTCGAGGTGGATTTCAACGAACTGCACGCCAATCAGTTGAGCCTGGTGCCCAGTTCCGGTAACTCGCAACTCCTGCGGCCTTTCCCGCAGTACCTGGGTATCAACGGCGACACCTACAATGCCAGTTCGATCTATCACTCGCTGCAGCTCTCTCTCAACAAGCGATTCAGCCACGGGTTGAGTTACGGCGTCAATTTCACCTGGTCCAAGATGCTCGATGAGCAGGATTCCTCCGGCTGGGGGCGTATCGCCGGCTCACCGATCTACCAGGATGCCTACAATCCCGGGGCCAACTACGGGCCGTCGCTTTTTAACGTTCCGAAGATGTTCAAGGGCAACGTGGTGTATCAATTGCCGATCGGGAAAGGAAAATCTCTCCTCAACCAGGGTGGCGTGCTGGATGCCGTCCTGGGCGGCTGGCAGGCGTCCGCCATTTTCGTGATTCAGTCCGGTACGCCGTTTACCCCGGTATGGGGCGGCACGAACCTGAGCGGAGCGGCTCCCAACGGCAACCTGTACTTGAATGGGTTCTCTTCGGCCGAGAGCTGGTACGCCAATGTGGTGGGGAACTGGCACGTGTCGAACCCGAACATCAACGAATGGTTCAACCCGGCGGCATTCGCGCAGCCGACCCCTTACACCTTTGGCAACGTCGGACGAAATTCCCTCGTTGGACCGGATGAAAGGGCGCTCGACTTCTCCATGGGGAAGAACTTCCGCATCCCGAAACTGGGTGAGGCCAGCCAACTGCAGTTGCGGTTCGACGCAACCAACGTCCTCAATCACCCGTGTTTCAGCAACCCCAACAACTCCATCGGAACTCCCGGGGCCGGCACGATTACATCCACCACGGTGGGCGGGCGCGTGCTGCAACTGGGAGCCCGCTTCCAGTTCTAGAACTGGGCGACGCGACTTCGTCAGGCCTCACGTTGAGCCCGGCTTTGTATTCTTTACGAGGCCGGGCTCGGCAAGAAGCGACAGACTACCAGGTGGTAGGAACTGATTGAGCAGGGGATAGCGGACTTCGGAAAAGGTTAGTACATGGGATGCCGCCAGCCGGCACTCTCGGGCGTGGACGGTGAGCGCTTGATTGAGGTGCTCGGTCGGACTTAAGCGGATGCGGGAAACACACCGAAACAGGGCGAAGCCCGGAGTCACTCGCCGGTACCATGGCCGGCTGCTTGGTTCCCGCCAGATCGAAGCCTCCCGCACCGTCATCTCCTCGGGATGCTGAAAGCCCGATACCGGAAATACTGGTCGAAGCTAAGACCCTCAGCTAGTTCAACTCGGCTGCTCACCCGGAAATCGATCTGATTATCCCCATTGAGTAAGCAAGCGGCTCGCGTCGAAGTGCAAGGTGAGCGGCGACCGCGATTGCGGGATCCCTACGAGACTTCGAACATCTGGGCTGCTCCCCTGCGAGGATAGAAGCCTGGGTCGGCCGCAACCGAGTGAGCTGCGGAGGCCACAGAGGGCGCAATCGATTCCTCAAGGTACATCGCGCCCTCAGCGTCCATGATTTCGATGGCGCGATCCGCTCGGTTGTCAGCGGCGGAAACAGCAATCAATGTCCGCCCGCTGCGCACCGCATCCCAATAGCGGCCGGCATGTTCCGGGGGTACACCTCCAAGCTTCAGAATGTCGGTGTCGGGAGCGGGTTTCGCATCGAAATCCGTCCGCTTGACTAGTTTCACTTCGTCCCGCGAGAAGCCGGCGGCCAGCAAAAGCGTCACTACTGCTTCCGCCCTCTCGGAAGTATTGAAAAGACCCACAGCCGTTTTTGTCATATTTCCCCTTTCCTGCAAGTGCGAATATTGATAGAGCAGATTTGTGGCCAGGAAGCGTGAGTTCGAATCTCACCAGGTCCACCTAGACATTTCAAAGACTTACACGTCCTGCTGCGGCGGACGGCGTGTCGAAGCCAACGTCGATGTGACCGGCAGGCATAGGTTCGCGCGTTCCTTGCTGCTGGCCTTCACGCGCCGTATGGCTCCGCTCGTGACGGAGAATGTCACCGAGGCAACCCACGCGCAATTGGATGCCACTCACGCGCAGGTCTCGGCCTGGCTCCGGGACTTTAGCCCGCGGGAATGGAGCTAGCTACACGTCTTGATCGTCGGCCCTCACATGCCACGCCAGGACCTGGCGGTCACGCAGTATTTCCTTCGCCTGTTACACGAGCCAGGGGAAGGCCGCCGCGTCGTGTATGCGGAATCTCTCTGGGTGGAACCGAAGGCCCTGGATCTCCTCGGCACCCACATGCTCGACGGCAGCGTTGGCGAAGCATTCTTCGGGGACTATATGCGTATGCACCGCGACCTGCTGGGCGACGCCGCCAGTCAGTACATCCCTCGCCTGCTGCCCAAATAAGGTCACGCCGCTGATGGCTTCGGCTTCCGCCTCTTTCGCGCCATAGCTCTTCCCGCCACGATCAGCCCTACAATCAGGATGAGCTCAACCGCGTACCGGGCAACGTTACCGGGAGCGAGCGCGCGAACCACCGCCGCGTCCGTCATGATCATTTCACCGCCCACTTTTCCGAGGATCGCCGCGCCCAGGTAGATGGTCGCCGGGTAGCGATCCATCAGGTCCGCCAGCAGGTTGGCGGAGAAAACTACGAAGGGGATGCTGAGGCCCAGGCCGAATACGATCAGCCCCACGTGGCCCCGCGAGGCTCCCGCGATTGCCAGGATGTTGTCCGTGGACATGGTGAGATCGGCCACCACGATGTACCAGATGGCCTGCCAGAAGCGGCGGGGCGCGGGCGCCGCGTCGGGCGGGTCGCTGGCATCCACCAACACCTTGAAGGCGATCCAGACGATGAACAGACCGCCCACGAGTTGCAGGTAGGAAATACTCAGGATGCGCGCCGCGATGGTGGTGAGGGCCACGCGCAGTATGACCGCGACCAGGGCTCCGCCGGCCGTGCCGATGCGCCGTTCGCGGCGCGGCAGCGAGCGCACCGCCATGGCGATCACCAGGGCGTTGTCGCCCGCCAGCAGCAGGTCGATCAGCACGATCGAGAAGCCGTTGATCAGGAACTGCCAGGCGGTCATGGCGCGCCTAGGCCGGACCGGCCGCGTGGATGGGCTCGTGCACCCAGGCCGCTATGCGCCGGAAATAGCGCCGCGCCACGCCTACGTCCTTGAGGATCTGCGCCTTCAGCGCCTCGGGATCGGCGAAGCGGCGCTCGTCGCGCAGGTATTCGAGGAATACCAAGCGGATGCGGCGCGGCGCGGGATCTTCCAGCGGGTCGAGAAGGAAGGTCTCGATGGTCAGCTCTTCGCTTGCGCCGAAGGTGGGGCGGAAGCCGATGTTGGTGATGGAATTCCACTCGCGCCCGCTCTCCGGATCGCGCGTCCGCGTGAGGTAAACGCCGCGCGCCGGCAACACTTCGGCGGCGGTCTCGAGGTTCAGAGTCGGCACGGTCTGCTTCGATCCCACGCCGCGGCCACTCACCACTTCGCCATCGAGCGCATAGGGCCGATCGAGGAAGCGCGCCGCCAGCGCCACCTGGCCGCGTTCGATCAGCTCGCGCACTCCGCTGCTGCTCACCTTGCGGCCCCGGCAGGTGGACACCGGCACGATCTCGGTTTCGAATCCCAATTCGCGGCCCAGCGCGGCCAGCGCGCGGACGTTGCCGGCGTGGCGGTGTCCGAAGCGGAAATTCTCGCCCACCAGCACGGCCCGCGCCCCCAGTCGCTCCACCAGCACGCGGCGCACGAAATCCTCCGGCGAAAGGCGCGCTACCTCAGGCGTGAAGGGCAGAATCAGCACCTGCTCCACACCTTCCTGGCGCATCAGCTCGATGCGCAGATCCGGCGACGTCATCAGGCGCGGCGCGCGCGCGGGGGCCACCACACGCAGCGGATGCGGATCGAAGGTGAGCACCGACGCTTTCCAGCCGCGTTGGTTCGAAAGCGCCTTGAGACGGCGCAGAATCCGCCGGTGGCCGGAGTGTACGCCATCGAAATTGCCGATGGTCAGCGCGGCCGGGCCGAAATCCGCCGGAACTTCCTCGAGGCTGCGGTAAACCCTCATGCCTGGCCGTTGGCTCCCACCAGGATCTCCAGCCCGTCGTACGCCAGGCGGATGTGCGGCGGCAGCAGGCTGTTGGCGCGCTCGTGCGCCAGGTCGTGCGAGAGATGCGTGAAAAACGCCCGCCGGGGCGCCACGGTCTCGACGGTCTTGATGGAGCGGTCCACGGTGGAGTGCGTGGGATGCGGTTTGTAGCGCAGCGCGTCCAGGAACAGCACGTCCAGGCCGCGCAGTCGCTCGAGCGAAGCTTCCGGAATGTCGCTGTGATCGGTCAGATAGGCGGCTGGGCCGAAGCGGAAACCGTAGATGCTCTGGCTGCCATGCAGCACAGGGATGGGCTGGAACTCCAGGCCGAAAAGGTCGAAAGGCGCGCCATCGATGGAGCGCATCTCCAGGCGCGGGACGTTGGATTCCTTGCGGGCGCCGTTGAAGATGTAGTCGAAGACTCGCTGGATGGTTCCCATGGTGTCCGGTGCGGCGTAGATCGGAATGGATCCCTTCTGCCGGAAGTTGAAGGGGCGCACGTCGTCCAGGCCCAGGATGTGGTCGGCGTGGCCGTGCGTGAAGAGCACCGCGTCCAGGTGCTCGATGCGCGCACGCAGCGCTTGCGTGCGGAAATCCGGGGTGGTGTCGATGAGGACGTTGTGCCCGTCGTAGCTCACCAGGATGGAGGGCCGCAGACGGTTGTCGCGCGGATCGGCCGACGTGCAGACGTCGCAGTGGCAGCCTATGGTGGGCACGCCCACGCTGGTACCCGAGCCCAGGACCGTAATCTTCAATGGGGCCGCCGCCATTCAGGCTTTCTGGGCGGAGGCCGTGCCGGCGGCTTCCTCGGAGGCCTGGACGAAGCGGAAGCGTAGCTCGGTGAGGGAGTTCTCCAGGCCGCGCTGTTCGTCGAGAGTCAGGTTGCCCTTGGTCTTTTCCAGCAGGACGGCCATCAGGTCGATGGTGTGGCGCGCCAGGCGAAGGTCGGGTTCAGGCTTCTCCTCATCCCCGAAATGCATCAATCCAAGGTGCATTTCGGCCTGCGCGCGGAGCGAAAGCACGATGAAACCGAAGGTCGGGCTGGGCAGCGGGATGGAAGATTCTTCCGGGGCGGATGGGTTGTTTTCGGCGTCACTCATCATCCATATCTTACAACCGCTTGGCGGGGACCCGCTGTGCTCTGCCCTGCCACAGCGCCCAGAGCAGCAAGCCGATGAGGGCGGCGAGCGCGGCCAGGCGGCACAGAAGGCGCTCCAGGCCTCCGGTGAATACCAGATCGAGATCGCAATGCCCGGCGCGGTCCGGCTCGATCACGATCATGTCCAGCGCATCGGCGCGCAGCTTCTGTTTACGCCCGTCGAGGCGCGCTTCCCAGCCGGGGTCGTAGCAGACCTGCACGGAGAGGTCCTGCCCCGAGGCGAGGTCGGCCTGGATGCGCGCGCGGTCGGTCGAGAGCCAGTCGAGCGCGGCTGCGGGCAGGGCGGGATCGTCCAGCGCGCGCACGTAGGCCTCCGCGGGGGCGATGTCGAGTCCGTGAATCGGCTGGCGCGCCACCACCGCCTGCGCTGGAATCACGTGCGCCAGCGAGCGAGAGCGCAGCGGCACCGCGTAGATGGCGTCGTCGCCGCTCTGCCAGATTTTGGGCAGCACGCCTTCGAATTTCTCCGGATGCACGAAGGGATGGTAATACTCCGCGCTATGCGGCCCGGGGACGTGGACGGCGGCGGCGCCGAAGGCTTTCAGCCAGAAGATGGAATATTCGGTGTCGCGCGCGCCGGCGTTCATCCCGGAATAGATGGTGAACACGGCCACGCGCTGCATGAAGTTGGGCGCGAATGGCTCGTGCCCGGCGCTCAATTGGGGATTGTCGGCGAAGAGGTTGAACCAGAACCCCACGTCTCCCGACACCATGACGCGCTCTCCCGGCAGGTTTTGGGCGATCCAGCGGGAGGTCCGGTATTCGATGGTCCGCGAAATATCGATGGGTTTTAGCAGCCCGCGATCGAACCTGCGAATGTGGATGGCGAAGGGAATCGCCACGAGCAGCGCCAACGCCGCCACCGCACGGCGCGGCACCGGGGGAAGTTGCCACACGGCCACGGCCACCAGCAGGCAGATTCCCATATCGATCTCCAGGTGGTAGCGCAACACCTGCGGCAAGGTGACGATATGGAACGCGTAGAAGAGCAGGGGAATGCCGCCGAAGAGCCAGGTGAATCCCAGGAGGAAGCGGATGGCGAAGCGCGCCCGCCG
Organism: uncultured Solibacteraceae bacterium; assembly: GCA_964427655.1. Taxonomy (GTDB): domain Bacteria; phylum Acidobacteriota; class Terriglobia; order Bryobacterales; family Bryobacteraceae; genus CAVQNQ01. The sequence continues at coordinate 21,881 of CAYRWE010000029.1, forward strand.
GGCCGCCGCGCGGATGGCCACCAGGCCGCCCAGCAGGATGGCGTAGCCCAGCGGCGTGAGAACTGTGAAGCGGAAGTCTCCGCCCACCAATTGCGAATTGTGGGAGGTCAGCGCCAGCAGACGGGGCGTCAGCAGGGGACAGACGCACAGGTACGTCACCGCGCCCAGGAGCGCCAGGCGGAGGGAGGCGCGCGGCATCTCGCGCGTTTCCATCGCCGCCACCAGCGCCAGCGAACCCAGCGCCAGCGTGGAGAGGCCGAACCCGTTGCTCAGCGCCGTCATCCCGCACAAGGCCACGGCCGCGAGGCAGGCGCGCGCGCGCCCCGAGCGGAGAGCCCGCTCGAGAGCCAGCAGGGCCAACGGCAGCAGCGCCAGCGCGAGGGTGTGCGCGATATCGCCATAAAAGGCCAGGTCCATCATGCGGCGGGAGTCCGTGCGGTGGGCCAAGTCGGATCGGAAGACGGGGAAGAGCAGGGAAGTGGGCGAAACCAGCGAATAGAGGAGCGCGCCGGCCAGCGCGGACCCGGCTTCGACACCCCATTTCCGCGCGGCCCAGAACCAGGTGAGCGGCGCCAGGCAAAAAAACAGCCCCGCGACGATGTGCAGGGCCAGTGGCGCGGAGATCCCCGCGACCGCCGAAAGCGCTGCGATAAACGCCGGCGCCAGCGGCGAATAGGTGTTCTCGACGGGCATGCCGATGTTCCACAGGGGGAACCACCGCGCTCCGGGGTGCAGGGCAAAAAAGCGGGCTAAACTAGCCAGATCGCCCTCGTTGGACTGTAAATTACCGAAGAATTCCGCGCGGAACATCTCGTGGCAGAAGTAGAGATTCAGCCCGGCCAGAAGGCCCGCATAGGCGGCCAGCCGCGTTCCCGGCACTGTTTGGGAAGAGTGCATTATGGAAAAGCATACCTCACGGTCGCAAATCGCCCGCAGGGGGCTTGGTTGACGTGAGCCGTGTGGAAATCTACAATATGTAGTGTATAAGGAGGCCGTGCATGAGATCCGTTGGCTTTCCTGAGCTTATGGTAATCCTCGGAGTTGCCGTGCTGCTGTTCGGCGGTAAGAAAATTCCGGAAGTAGCCAAGGGCTTGGGCGAAGGTATCCGGAACTTCAAGAACGCCTTGAAGGGCGACGAAGAAAAGGTCGAAGAGAAGAAGCAGGTATAAGCTTCGAGGAACGGCCCGCAACTCGTGCCGCTTTCGCCTCGGCCCCCGACAGTTCCACCCAAAAACAAACCCCGCGAGCCGGTTCGGTGGTCGCGGGGTTTTTCATTTGCAGCCGTGTGCCAGTGCGCTACTTCGCCTTCTTGGGGGGGACGATCGCGTCTTTGGCGGCCTTGGCCACGCGGAACTTCACGACCTTCTTGGCCGGAATCTTGATGGATTCGCCGGTCGCCGGGTTGCGCCCCGTGCGCGCCTTGCGGTCCACCCGCACCAACCGGCCAATGCCGGGCAGGACGAACATGCCGTTCTTCTTGACCTCGCCAATCGCCATGCCCGCGAGTTCTTCGAGGAACTTCTTGGCGTCCTTGTTGCTGACTTCGCAATGCTCCGCCAGCGTTCTCACCATTTGCGTCTGGGTCATTTTCTGAGTCGCCATAATTCTCCTTAACGATTCTCCCGTGGTTGCTTTCGGTAGCGATCCCACGCGCGCGGCGCGGCCCGCGCTTTACCATCGAAACATTTTGAGGCCGTTACGTTCTGGATTGGCCTCGGACGTAACAATCATACGGGAATGGCTGGCCGATGTAAAGGGAAATGCGCCCCAAAAGCCCGCTTTTTAGGCCTTTTTAGTCATAGACGGCCGTGGGAAGGCCGTTTTACGGGGTTTCCGCGAACCCGCGCCCCGGTTTCCACTCCAGCTCGCCCTCGCGAAAGGCCTCCGCGGCCCGGTTTTTCAGCACGCGGAAGCGCAGCCGGCTGCCCGGCGCGGGCGCTACACGGATGCGCACCGCCGCGTAGAGCTTCAACGGCGCTCCCCCGGCGCTGGTTTCGCCGGCCGGCTCCAGGCGCGCGCGTATCTGGTTCAGGAATACCACCGACACGCCCCCGCGCAGCGCGGCCAGCGCCAGTTTGCGCAGCCCGGAGGCCAGCACGCGGCTGTGCAGCCCGGGGCCGCTCTCGCCGATGGCGGTTTCGCGCTCCACCTGCGGGGTCAGCGCCGCGGCCGAATCCACCACCAGCAGGTCTAGCGCCCCTGAGGCGGCCAGGCGGCGCGCTATCTCGAGAGCCTGCTCGGCGGAATCGGGGCGGGCCAGGGGCAGCCGCGCGAGATCGACGCCTAGCGATGCGGCGTATTGGGGGTCGAAGGTGTGGTCGGCGTCGATCCATCCGGCCGCGCCGCCGCCGGCCTGCAAACGGGCGATGCTCTGCAGCACGAGCGTAGTCTTGCCGCAGGACGGGCCGAAGATTTCGAGAATCGACCCGCGCGGGAAGCCGCCCGTATCGAGAGCCGCGTTCAGGGGCGCAAAACCGGTCGAGATTGCGGCGGCCCGGCTGGGTGCGCTTTCCATGCGGGCGAGCCGCAACACGATGGCGCGCCGCCGCTCCAGTTCCCTCATGTGCCCAGGAGACCGCCCGCGCGGAACTATCGGCGCGCCGCCGCGGGCTTGGCGGCCGGGGGTGCCGGCTCGGGCGCGACCGGCGCCGGAGGATCCGGCTTGATCAGCCCCAACGTCTTGCGCAGCTCGGTATCGATGGTCTGGCGGATATCGGGGTTATCCTTCATGAACTGGCGCGCGTTTTCACGGCCCTGCCCGATGCGCTCGCCCTTGTAGCTGAACCAGGAGCCGCTCTTCTCGATCAGGTTCTGCGCCACGCCCAGGTCGATCAGGTCGCCTTCCTTGGAAATGCCTTCGCCGTAGATGATGTCGAACTCGGCTTCGCGGAAGGGCGAGGCCACCTTGTTCTTCACCACCTTGACCCTGGTGCGATTGCCAATCACTGTATCGCCGTCCTTGAGCGCGGCGATGCGCCGGATATCCAGCCGCGTCGAGGCGTAAAACTTCAACGCGCGGCCGCCCGTGGTGGTCTCGGGATTGCCGAACATCACGCCGATCTTCTCGCGGATCTGGTTGATGAAGATCAGGCAGGTGTGCGATTTATTCACCGCTCCGGTCAGTTTGCGCAGCGCCTGCGACATGAGCCGCGCCTGCACGCCCATGTGGCTGTCTCCCATCTCGCCATCCAGCTCGGATTTGGGCACCAGGGCCGCCACCGAGTCTACCACCAGGATGTCGATCTGCCCGGAGGCGATCAATTGAGCCGTGATCTCGAGGGCCTGCTCGCCGAAATCCGGCTGCGAGACCAGCAGATTATCCACATCCACACCCAACTTCTTGGCATAGCTTGGGTCGAGCGCATGCTCCACGTCGATGAAAGCCGCGATGCCGCCTTTCTTCTGCGCCTCGGCGATGGCTTGCAGCGCGATGGTGGTTTTGCCGGAGGATTCCGGTCCGAAGATCTCGTTTATGCGGCCTCTGGGGAAGCCGCCGACGCCCATGGCGGCGTCCAGCGAGATCGATCCGGTCGAGATCACGGCCACCGGGACGATGGCGTCTTTCGATCCGAGTCGCAGGATCGAGCCTTTCCCAAACTGCTTTTCGATCTGGGTGAGGGCCGTTTCTAAAGCGCGCGCGCGCTCCTTTTCATCCATGCCGGCGCTAGCTCCTGTAGATGGGGTAAGAGTCTCATTGTATCAGTGGCGCCGGGCGGCGAAGATTCGGAAGATTATTTTGGCCTTGGTTCCCGTCACTTCACCGCGATCGTTGTTGCGGGACTCCAGTAATAGCTGGCGGCATATATGGTGATAGGAACGTCGCCGGTCTGCGCGCTCTCGGGAACCTGCACGTTGACCTGGGCCATGCCGGCAATCAAACCGGGCGCCTGGCCGGCGAACACGACGGGAGCCGGGGCGCCGCCAATGGTTGCCGTGATTGCATTCACGGGCGCCGGAAAAGGAGCAGCCAATGGACCCAGCGAGCCGTCCGGAATGAAAGGTGCCAGCGAGCCGATGCCGGTCAGGTAGACAGAGACCACGCTGCCTCGCAGCGCCGGGTTGGAGGCCGAATTGACCGTATTGTCCTGGTTCAGGATCGCCGCCTGGCCATTGCCCGTTCCGGAGATGGTGAAAATGCCCGGCGCGGCCACCGCCACCGGCAGTTTCATGGGGCCGATGGTCTCTCCGGCCGTTTGAACGCTCACGAAAGTGCTCAACCCGGTCGTTACTCCAAAAGGAACGATTGCGTTGATCTGGCAGTTGGAAGCATAGAGGATGGGCGCGGAGTATTGGCTGAAGGAGACGGAAGGCTTGTCCCCGAAACCGCTGCCGAACAGAGCCACGATTTCACCGGGCGCCACGGCGCCTTCCGGGAGAGTTGTGAAATAGCCGGGAAAATAGCTGGCCGCGTTGACTACGGAAGCGAGCGACGGCGCAGCCGGCTGGGAGAAATCCACCTTGGCCACGAAGGCGTCGGAATCGCCGCCGCCATATTCGATCTGGAAGGCGTGCGGCGTCGAGAAGAAGACTAGCGCATAGGCGAGGCCGGCGGAGTAGAGGCCGCCTTTCCCGTCCAGGGCCAGGTAAGCGCCCGGAATGGGCGACGATCCGGCCAGCGCCGAACCGGCCGCATTCAAGACCCAGACGAAGCTCGAAGGCGTGCATCCGGGTTGAGTTGTACCCGGAAAGGCGGTCTGGACCAGGCTCACGTAGGCTTGGCCGGCGCTATCTACCACGACCGGATACGCGGGCGCGGAACCGGCGAACGTCGAATATATCAGGTTGCCCGCGGCGTCGAACTTGGTGACGAATCCAGCACTGACACCACCTTGGGGCAGATTCGGCACGCCGCTGTATGTCGTCTGAAGCGCGCCGCTGGTTGTAGGGAAGTCCGGGGAGTTCGTGCCTCCGGCGGCGTATGCGGCGCCAGAGGCATCCACCGCGATGCTGCCTACGCCGTCCGCCTGGGAGCCTCCCAGATACGTCGAATAGAGCAAATGGCTGCCGGTGGCATCGAGCTTAGCGACAAAACCATCGCCGTAACTCAGCGGTCCCAGATCAGTGTCGCCGTGAAGGGTCCGCGAGACTGCGCCGGGCGTAGTGGGAAAATCCGGTGAAATCGTTCCACCCCCCACCCAAACGTTTCCGGCACCATCGATGCCTAGGCCCTGCGCGAGATCCCGACCCGAGCCGCCCAGGTATGTCGACCAGGCCAGCTTTCCGGCAGGCGTCAATTTCTCGATAAAGGCATTGGTGCAGGTGGCGCCCTCTGCCGGGCAGGGCGCGGGCTGAAAGGCTCCCGCCGTGGTGGCGAGGCCCGGGCCGGCTGAGCCGGCAATAAACGTATCGCCGGCGGCATCGGCTGCGATCGCGTATGGGGTGCCGCCGATAGCGACGGTAAAGAGAACATTTTGGCCCGAGGGATCCAGCTTGACCGCCGAGCAAGCCCCGGGCGATCCGGGCGGGGGACAGACGGCAAGCTCGATGTTCCCACCCGGGTCCATGGCCAATGCGACCGCCTGCGAGCCGGCCAGGCAGACCGAAAAATCGATGGCGGTTCCGGTGGTATTGAGCTTGGTCACGAACGCGCAGGGTTTACCCGCCTGGGGCGCGCCCAAAGCCGCGGAGGTCAAAGGGAAATCCGGGGACTGGGTTGTTCCCGCGACGTAAACCGCGCCAGACGAATCCACGGCGATGCCGGCGGCAAGATCGGCGTAAGATCCGCCCAGATACGAGACATAACTGACCAGGGGACCGGATGCTCCCAGAATTCCGGCGGTAGCGGCACAAAGCAGCAGGACGCGCGACAACATAAGCAGTCTGGGGCCTCTATCTCAAAGACCTTTGAGGAAGGATTTCCACTACAGCTCGCGAGAGCGGGCCCGAAAGCTGTGTCCCCCGGTGCGATTACAATCGAAGTTGACCCAATTCTCCTTTGAGCTGGTGGCCGAGTGCCCACACACCCGGGCGCGCGCCGGGTTGCTGCACACGCCGCACGGCACCATTCCCACACCCGTGTTCATGCCGGTGGGGACGCAGGCCAGCGTCAAGGGGTTGAACCAGCGCGACCTGGCCGAGGACCTGGGGGTCAAGATCCTGCTGGCCAACACCTATCATCTCTATCTGCGGCCGGGCCATGAAGCCATCGAGCGGATGGGCGGGCTGCACCGCTTCATGTCCTGGCCCAACTCCATCCTCACCGATTCGGGCGGCTTTCAGGTCTTCAGCTTGAGCGGCCTGCGCCAGATCTCCGAAGACGGCGTGCTCTTCCATTCGCACCTGAATGGCGACGCCCATACCTTCACGCCCGAATCCACCGTGGACGTGCAGTTGGCCCTGGGCAGCGACATCCTGATGGCGCTCGACGAGTGTCCGGAATATCCGGTGACCCGCGAGTACGCGCGGGAAAGCATGCTGCGTACGGTGCGCTGGGCCGCGCGGGGTGTGGATCACTGGCGCCGGACGGCTGGGCAGCCCGTGCGGCACGCCCTGTTTCCCATCGTGCAGGGATCGATGTTCGCCGATCTGCGCTGCGAATGCACCCGCGCGCTAGTGGATCTGGACGCGCCGGGATATGCCATCGGCGGGCTTTCGGTGGGCGAGCCGAGGCCCATCAGCCTGGAGATGGCCGAGGTCACCGCGGAGATCCTGCCGCGCGAGCGTCCGCGGTATGCGATGGGAGTGGGAATGCCCGGAGAACTGGCCGAATATGTGGCGCGCGGGGTGGACATGATGGATTGCGTGCTGCCCTCGCGCAATGCCCGCAACGGTTACCTGTTCACGTCCGAGGGGCGCGTGATCATCAAGCACGCGCGCTATAAAGAGGACCAGGCGCCCATAGATCCGGCGTGCCGATGCTATACTTGCAGTAGGTACTCCCGAGCCTACCTTCGCCATTTGTTCCTGTCCGGAGAGATCCTCTACGCCGCGCTGGCGACGCGTCACAACCTGCAACGGTACCTTGACATCATGGGGCAGATCAGGCACGCTATAATTTCGGGCTCATTTCCGGAATACTTGAAGACTGTTCGCGCGGCTTCCGCCCTTGCCGAGTGAACGTAAATTCGGATAAAACGTGGCTTTAAGCTTGTTTCTGCTGCAATCGGCGCCGTCCACCTCTTCGATGCTGGGACTCCTCCCCATTCTTCTGATTTTCGGCATTTTCTATTTTCTGCTGTTCATGCCCATGCAGAAGCAGCGCAAACAGCAACAGAAAATGCTGGCCGGTTTGCAAAACGGCAACACGGTGGTAACCAGCGGAGGCCTGATCGGAACGATTGTCGCCATCGAAAGCGACGACACCCTGGTGCTGCGCGTAAAACCGGATAATGTGAAGGTCCAGGTGACGCGCGCTTCGGTGTCGAGCATGATTTCGGGCGAACCTAAGAAGTAGTAACCTTAATACAAGGCTTTAAACTCCCATGCGAAAGAACCTGACGGCGCGGACCGTGATCATCGTCGCGACGATACTGATTTGCGTGTTCGGCATAATCGGCATCCCCAAGTCCAAGGCCGACTTGGTTAAGAATCTCGAGGATAATATCCGGCTCGGGCTGGACCTGAAGGGCGGCAGCCACCTGGTGCTGGAGGTTCAGGTTCAGGACGCGATCAAGGCCGAGGCCGATCAGACTATCGACCACGTCAAGGACGATCTGAAGAAGCAGAACATCGCCTGGGTGAGCATAGACCGCAACGACCCGCAGACAGTGAGCGACGCCGATAGCATCGTCGTCACCATCAAGGGCATTCCCGCGACCCAGTCCAGCGACTTCCGCAACATCGTCAACGAGCGGTATTCCACATATGTACTTACCGTTCTGAATTCCACGGATTATTCCATGCGCCTAAAGCCCTCAGACCTGGTGGAGATGAAGCGCGACACCGTGCAGCGAACGCGCGACACCATCGAGAACCGCATCAACCAGCTCGGCGTGGCGGAGTCTTCGGTCCAGCAGTATGGACGCGCGGGTGCCGATTACGAACTGCTGGTGCAGCTTCCCGGCGTGGACGATCCGGCGCGCGCCAAGGAGTTTATCGGCACGGCGGCGGTGCTCGAAATCGTGGCCGTGAAGGACGGGCCGTTTCCCAGCCGCGAGGCGGGCCTGGCGCAACATGGCGGCGTGCTGCCGTTGAACAGCCGGCTGGTTCGGGCCAAACCGCGCGCGGGACAGGAAGGCGAGCAGTGGTATCTGATCGATAAGTCGGCCGTGATTACCGGCCAGCAGATGCGCAACGCGCGCGCCAGCCAGGACGATTTCCGGAAGTGGGAAACCGCTTTTTCGCTGTCCCAGGACGGCGGCAAGCGCTTCGCCCGCTACACGGAGGCGAATGTCGGCAACAAGCTGGCGGTGGTTCTGGATAATCAGATCGTCAGCGTGGCCACCATCGAATCCCGCATTGAGGATTCCGGCCGCATCACCAACCTGGGGAGCGAAGAGGAAGCGGTGGATCTGTCGCGCTACCTGCGCTCCGGGTCGCTGCCGGCGGGTGTAAAGTACATCGAGGAGAATTCGGTGGGACCGTCGCTGGGCGCGGATTCGATCCACGAAGGCCTGGTGGCGGGCATCGCCGGTTTGCTGGCGGTGGTGGCCGTGATGCTCTTCTATTATAGGAAAGCTGGCGTGAACGCCGTGCTGGCGCTGTTCCTGAATACCGTGCTGCTGATGGCGGCGCTATCCTATTTCCACGCGGCGCTGACGCTGCCGGGGATCGCCGGAGTGATTCTCACCATCGGTATGGCGGTGGACTCCAACGTACTGATTTTCGAGAGGATACGCGAAGAGCTGCGAGCCGGCAAGGCGGTGCTCGCGGCCGTGGATACGGGCTTCAATAAGGCCTGGTGGACCATTGTGGACACGCACGTGACGACCGTGGTATCGTGCGCCTTCCTGTTCCTGTTCGGCGAAGGGCCGGTGAAGGGGTTCGCGGTGACGCTGACCATCGGTCTGATCGCCAACGTGTTCACCGCGGTCTTCGTATCCAGGACGATTTTCGAATACGAGCTCACCGGGAGCCGTCGGCTGGAAACTTTGAGCATTTAAGTAAGCGGGCGGCTCCGTCCGCCGGGAACAAAACGGAACAGGCTGGTGTCAAAACGATTTAAGAACCACCAGCACGGCAAGGTTCGATGGAGCTATTTAAAAACACCAATTACGATTTTCTGGGCAAGAAGTGGCCTTTCATCATTGCCTCGCTGGTGCTGACGGTGGCCGGTCTCGGGAGCATCGCCCTCAGGGGCGGTCTCAAATACGGCATCGACTTTAAGGAAGGCGCCTTGATGACGGTCAAGTTCGCCTTTCCGCCCCCCCTCGACCGCATTCGGTCGGCCATGTCGCGCTCGCAGAATATCAAGGGTGAAGTGAGCGTGCAGAACCTGACGGGCAGCGGAGCCGAGAACGAGGTCCAGATCGCCACCGAGGCCCAAGAAGAAGGCCAGTTGAACGTGAACCGCCAGGACATGCAGGACGTTCTGAACGCCACGTTCGCCCAGGGCGCGGCCGGGAAGCTGGATTTCAACAATACCGGGCAGCAGGCGCTGGTCGAAAGGCTGCGCGATCCGCTGGCGCATGCCGGTGTGGCGATGACCGAACCGCAGCTTCAGGACCTGGCGCGGAACCTGCTGGAAGCCCGCGACCGGCAGCACTCCGGGCTCGTAACGGATTTTCAACAGTTGGCCTCCGTTCCGGGTATAAACTCTGGTATTATGAACACTCTCAAACAGGAGTGTTACCTGGCGCCGTTCCACGTCATGCAGGTTCAGATGGTGGGTCCTAAAGTCGGGGCGGAGTTGCGGAAGAAGGCCGTGCTGGCGACGCTGTATGCGCTGGCGGGAATGCTGGTCTACATCGCCTTCCGTTTCGAGTGGATCTACGGCCTGGGCGCGGTGATCGCGGTTTTTCACGATACCATCATCACCATCGGGTTGTTCTCCTTATTCAATAAGGAAATCACGATGACGGTCATCGCGGCACTGCTCACTCTGGTGGGCTACTCGATGAACGATACCATCGTGATTTTCGACCGCATCCGGGAGAACCTGAAGATCCTGCGGCGGGAGTCGCTGGAATCCCTGATGAACAAGAGCGTGAACCAGACGCTAAGCCGGACCGTGATGACCTCGGGCCTGACTTTCCTGACGGTGTTGGCGCTGTTCATATGGGGCGGTCCGGTGCTGAACGGGTTTTCGTTCGCGCTGCTATGCGGGATTATCGTAGGAACGTACTCGTCCGTGTTCATCGCCAGTCCCATCGTTTTGTTCTGGCATAGCTACGCGGACCGGCGTAAGAGGCCGGCTCAGGCTGCGTCTCCCGCGGTTCGCGCGGAGGCGGTTCGCAAGAGCCCCAGTAGAGCGGTTAAGTGAGAGAATGGCCGCGGCGAGGCCAGAGGGCAAGGCCGCCGCGGAGACTAGGGAAAGGAAGCTTGTATGTTTGAGCAGACGTTCGTAGAGGGCGTTGGGAAGAC
>CAYRWE010000030.1:0-32011 GCA_964427655.1 uncultured Solibacteraceae bacterium
TGAAGCTCGTGCTGTAGTTCGAGTCGTGCATGGCCAGCCCTGACTCGTTGATCAGTCCTCCGCCGTCATAGCTGATCGAGGCGAGCGTCAGGTTGCCGGCGCTGCTGGTCACCGTGGCCGAGGTGAGCCGGTTGCGGATGTAGAGGGAAATGTAGTTCGAACTCGTGAGGTACTGGTAGTTGTACGTTCGGGCCGGCGTTTGCAGCGAGCCGTAGTCATACTGCAACAATTGCGTCACGTTTCCGTAAGTATCCAGGGTCTGCTGACTCTTGCTTTGGATCGCGTACGCGGTACCGGGGTCCAGAGTGCTGGTCACGCTTTGGGTGTAGACGTTACCCATGGCGTCCTGAGTCCACGTAAAGCTCTTACCCAACGTGGCCCGATAATTTTGGGTTGCGTCGTAGTTCTCCTGATATGTCGTGGGCAGTTGGATGTAGGGATCGACGTTGGTTGAGAACCACCATGTTTTCTGGGAATGGGCGGCCAAGTCTTGCACCTGTCCCCAGTTGTGCACCGGATAGCTGGGGCTGTCGGTGCCGAAAACCAAGTTCCATTGATACTGGGAGCCACCGGATTGGGGCGTCAAGTAGCGCTGCTGGACCTGGCGGTCGCTGACGCCCGTGGCGGAAAAGGTGTACGTGCCATAGGTGTATTGCAAGGTGGCGCCGAGTGGTGTGGTGATTTGCGTCAACTCGCCGGTAGTCCCTCCGTTGAGTGTCCCATACTGGAAATTGTGCGCGATGTTGAGTCCCGTAGTCGCGATGGAGGTGAGCAGCAGGGGAGCGTAGCCGTACGGGTCGTCGGGAGCGACGTGATTTCCGGAGATCGGCGAGTAGAGGGTCTGGGCGGAAGAGTAGGTCGGGGTGTACGATTCAGGCGTTTGAACATTGCTTACAATCGAGGACAGATGGGAGGTTCCACTGCCGGCGACGTAGTGGAATTTATATGTGTACTGGCCGGCAGCGCTGCGTGGGTCGGTAATAGTGTCGATCCGGGCGCTTGTGTTGTTCGCGCTCGATCCCGCGCCGGCGTGGTACAAGATCGCGATCTGGTTGCCGTTGCTGTCCTCGATGGTGGTGGGGTATAAGGTCCCCGCATCCGGCTCTCCACCGGTAGACTGGCAGCCCAGCGTCCACACGCTGCCGTCTGTCATGAAGAGCTGGTTGGTACTGGGGACAAATGTGACATAGATTCCTTCGGCCGACGTGTACGTTCCGCCGCTGTTTAGGTAAAGTCCGTACTCCGCTCCGGACGAGTCGGTAAACAAGTAGTGATCGATCTGCGAATTCTTCCAGATCGGCGTGACGGCTCCCGCCAGCAGCTTCCATCCCAGCCCGAATCCGAGGTCCATCCCATCGAGCCAATCCGCCCCGGAGTTATAGCGCCACATCTGGGAGTTGTAGCTCAACGAAAAGCCGACGCTCCACCCGCCGCGGCTCTTGACGCTCAAGAGCGGCAGAGAGAAGTTCAGGTTCCCGGAAGCCATATCGATTTGCTCGCCTGCTCCGCCCCAATATGAGCCGAGCGAGCGGACCCCGATCCGGCGCGGGTCGACTCCGACTCCGGGAATGATCACGTATTTCGGGGCCATGGCTGGCCGCATGCCGGCCTCTTCGGCTTCGTTCGCCTGCCCCGCCGTGCCGGGGGTCGTGATCGCGACCGCTGTAGCGGCCGAGAAATTGAAGTGGTTATCCACCGCGTAGAAAGTATAGGTATAGCTAACGCCCGGCGCCACGGCTTGGTCCGAGAAGAACGGCTGCGGGGTGCGCGCCAGGTAGGCGTTGTCGCGGTAAATCCAGTAGTCCGCCAAGCCGCTGCCGTTGGCGTCATCAGCCACCGTCTGCCACCTGAAGTCGACCCGGTTGCGGAACGGCACCGCTGTCACGCTCTGAGGGCTGACGGCGGGCGGCGGGGTGCGGTCGATGGCGCCGAGTTGCACCAGGGAGATTCCATTGCCGGCCGGAGTTCCGTAGCTGCCCACGCCGGGCTGGCCCGCAGTCGTGGACGCAATAGGAAACTGCATCGGGTCGGCCTGGTCCGGCCAGACCAGGGCCACGTTCCCATGCACGGCCAGCCGCATCTCCATGCCGTCGCGACAAGAGTGCGAGAAACTGGCCAGCAGGCTGACCTTACCTCCGGTGCTTTGCAGGAGCAGGAAGTCCGCCGCGCACTCCCCGTCCGAATCGAATGTCGGATTCTGCATTTCCAGCGCGAGGTAGCTGCCCGCTCCCGCCCCTCCGGTCTTGGCGTCGGGAGTCGCCTGCAGGAATTCCGTGTAAGTCCCGCCTGATGCCGGCAGCGCCAGGGTGACCCGCACCTCGGCTTCGCTCGTGCCGTCGGGGATCGGAATGCGCGAGACGAGCGAACCGCCGATCGCATCGGGCGCCGCCAAGCCGATGCTGCCAGGCGCCAGCGCACCGGTGGTGGCCCACTTGCTACTATCGATGGCGTTCAGGCCGTCGCTCCAGTAGTATTGGTAGCCGGCCCAACCTGAGCGGGCCAGCAGGAGAATCGCTGCGCAGGTAAGGCGTTTCATGGCATCACCAGCCCGAACTTCTCCAGATCGAAGTCCCTGCGGGACTTTCGAATCGCGGTCTCAACGTCGCTTCTCTTTGTCTGACCCAACTCGAACACGGTAATTGTGGAGTCGTTCAACAAAGACTGAAAGGCGGCTCGACTGCGGGCCGCAAATTCTACAACCGCCGACTGGCCATCATCGGTGGGGAGATAGTAGAAGGCCACGATACCGTTCACATCCCGTGATGGTGGCCAGGGAGCGTAAGCCGGCCGTTTAGGATCGGCCGGTGTTCCTTTACCGGTAAACGGGACGACGCAAATGACACGCGTATACGTATTGCGGGGATCTACCCGGCGCTGCGCGCACACGACCGCCGTCAGCGCCAGAAGCCCCACCAAGAGCTTCCTAGGCAAGTTACACCTCTGTTAGTTGTTAAGCTACTTAACTTCTAGGACGCGAGGCCTACTTACTAACTTTAGTAAGACACCGAAGTACCAAGTTCTATAGAACTGCTGCTCATGAATATGTCAAGCACCAAACTGCTGGGGTTCATCCCGGACGAGGATCGCGTCAGGCTTGGCGTACGCCGCTCGCAAGTATGGCAAGGCGCAACCGGCGGCCCGATTCCCGTTGGCGCGCAGCATCTTGCCGTTGGGGAGCCGCAGGCCGCCGCTCGGCCCAAAAACATCATAACGGGCCCTAAAATATGTTACAGATAGTCGAATTAAGATCCGGTGATAGGAAAAGTCAGATTCGTCCTGGCGGCGCTCCTGGTCTGCTATGCCGCGGCGGGCTCGGCGGCCATGCCGGCAGGCTCACGGATCAGTGTGTCCGTGGTGGATTCGGATGGCCGCGCGGTGGCTGGCGCCCAGGTGCAGCTCCGCTGGGAGGGCGGCCGGGCCGCTTCAGCCGAATCCGACGCACAGGGCAAAGTCGAATTTCCCGATTTGCGGGCCGGCCGCTACGAGGTTTCGGCCTCCAAGGAAGGCTTTGAAACCGCCAATAAGAGCGGCCTGGAGGTAGCCGAGAGCGGCACGGTCCCCGTCGAGCTGAGGCTGGCTCCGGCGTCGCGGCACGATACCGTCGAGGTTCACGAAACCGCCTCTCCCGTCGAAGAGGCATCCTCCGCGCCCGTGGCCGTGGAGGCCGAAACCGCCAAGCTGCTTCCCAACCGGCCGGCCACGGTGGCCGATGCCCTCCCCATGGTGCCGGCGGTGGTGCGCGAGCCGGGCGGCGGATTGAATATCTCCGGCGGCTCCGAGCACCGCAGCTCGATGATCGTCAATTCGGCCGACGTAACGGACCCGGCCACCGGCCAGTTCGGCTTGACCGTGCCCATCGATAGCGTCGAGAGCGTGAATGTCTATGAAACCCCCTTCCTGGCGGAATATGGCCGCTTTACGGCGGGACTGGTTTCGGTGGCGACGCGCCGCGGCGGGGAGAAGTGGAAATGGGAGCTGAACGACCCGCTGCCCGAGTTCTGGATTCGCAGCTATGAGTTGCGCGGGCTGAAGACGGCCACTCCGCGGGTCAACTTCGAGGGGCCTATCCTGCCGGGAAAGCTGTATTTCTCGGAAGGCCTGGAGTTCGAGATCCGCAAGGTGGAAGTCTATACCCTGCCGTTTCCCTGGGACAGGAAAAAGAACCAGGGCGTAAACTCATTTGCCCAGGCCGATTGGGTGATCTCGAGCAAGAACCTGCTGACCGCCACTATCCACGCGGCCCCGCAGCGCATGGAGTTCGTGAATCTGGACTACTTCAATCCGCAGCCCACCACGCCCGATGCGCGCCTGCACAACTACACCGCCACGCTTTCCGACCACCTTTCCCTTTTCGGCGGCCTGCTGGAGACCAGCTTTTCCGAAACCCGGTTCGGGGCCACCATCTGGGGCCAGGGGCCGGACGACTTCGTTTTGGCTCCGCAGGGGAATTCGGGCGATTACTTCGCCCAGCAGAGCCGCAACGCCTCGCGGATTTCCGGCTCGGTCGATTATGCGCTCCGCCCGGTCAGTTTTGGAGGATCGCACAGTTTCAAGATCGGCTCGTATCTGGCCGGGAGCGCGGACGAGGGCACGATTTCCAAGAACCCCATCGATTTACGAGATGCCTCCGGGCTGGTGCTGGAGACCATCGGCTTCACCCACGGGACACCCTTCTCGATGGGAGATACGGAGTACGCCTTCTTCGGCCAGGATCACTGGATCGTCACCTCGCGCCTGGCGTTCGACCTGGGGCTGCGCACGGAATCGCAGGAGGTCTCGCACTCCTTCCGGGTGGCACCGCGGGCCGGCGTGGCCTGGAATCTGCTGCCGGGGCGCGGCACCATGGTCTATGCCGGGTTCGGATGGTTCTACGATCACGTTCCCCTGAACGTCTACTCGTTCAATTTGTACCCCAACGAGATCATCACCATGTACGATGCGGACGGGGGAATCTCCGCCGGCCCATTCCTGTACAAGAACACGCTGGGCGAGGTTTTCCGGCACAGCCGGCTGATTTTCGGGGGACCGCAAACGGGAGACTTTTCGCCCCAGAGCGATACCCGCCGCGTGCAGATCGAGCAGCCCATACGCGGCTTCCTGAAGCTGCGCCTGAGCTACATGCAGAATTTCGGCGACGGTCTGGTGGACGTGACTCCCGAGGGACCGGATCTGGCCAGCATGACGGGCGGCTACCTGCTCTCCGGAGACGGCTATTCGCGCTACCACCAGCTCGAGGCCACCGCGCGTGTGAAGCTGAACCGGTGGGGCGGACAGTTATTCTTCTCTTATGTTTACGGCCGGTCGCGCGGCACCCTGAACGATTTCAACAACTACTTGGGGAGCTTTCCAGCACCGGTGATCCGGCCTAACGTATACGCGGACCTTCCGGGCAGTTTACCCAACCGTTTTCTGGCTTGGGGCCTGGTTCAGCTTCCGTGGAAATTCCGGGTATCGCCGGTTTTTGAATACCGGACGGGATTTCCCTATATCGTGACGGATGCCCTGCAACAATATGTGGGAATTCCCGACGATTCGCGTTTTCCTAATTTCCTTTCCCTGGATTCGAGGATCTCAAAAGATCTGAAAGTGACGGCCAAATACTCGATCAGACTCTCGGTCAGCAGTTTCAACCTCACGAATCACTTCAATCCTGAAGCGGTCCATGCGAATGTGGGCGATCCGGCTTTCGGCTACTTCTTCGGCCATCGCGGACGGCGTTCCACGCTGGATTTCGACGTTCTGTTCTGATCGCCGCCGGGTGTAGGTTTTTCCAGCGAGATAGGAAAGCCGTACTGGAACGTGGCAGTAACACGCTGCGATGAAATTCTGGTACGCGGGTAAATCGGTTGCCGATATCCGGAAATGGCCGGTTTTTACGCCGGAGGCATAACCTTTAGGAAAGCCCCATCGTCCTTTTGTAGAAAGACACCGATGCGAGGGGAGCATCCGGTTGGAAGGGTGGATTATGCAATCATTCTCAAGCAGTGCGCCGGCGCCAAGTCCCGATCATGGATTATTGCCATCGACCCTGGTACCTGAAGCCGTACCGGAACCGAAGTTAGTGCCGCCCCAGCCGGACCGCCGGCGGCGGCTGGTATGGGCAGCGGTCCTGGCGTTAGTTCTGGCCGGTGTGGCAACCGCGCTCTATCAGGCCAACCGGTCGGCGGCGCGGGCCAGCGGAAAGGCTGCCGTGGCCAGCATACCGGTCGCGGCGGTGTCGGCGGGCGATTTGAATGTCACGATTCGGGCGAATGGGACGGTGGCGGCGGAGAATTTCGCGGCCCTGATGGCGCCGCGCATTCAAGGCAGCCGGACGAATATGAACCGCGGCGGCACCGCGAATAATTTCGGCGGCGTCCAAACGGCCAGCGGCGGCGGGGGGTTGGGACCCGGCCCGATGGGCGATTTCAGCTTGATCCTGATGAACCTGGCCAAACCTGGGGCGCTGGTCAAGCCCGGGGACACAGTAGCCGAGTTCGATCCGCAGATGCAGCAGCAGCGCTTGGACGACTACAAAGATGCCGTGATCCAGAACCAGGGCACCCTGCGCAAAATGGAGGCCAACCTGGCGGCCATTCGCGAAGCCCACGACCAAACCGTGCGGTCCGCCAAGGCGGCCTGGCAGCAGGCGCTCCTGGACTTGCAGACCATTCCAATCCGCTCCGCCATCGACGCCGAGAACTACAAGCTGGCGGCGGAACAGACGGAGTCCGCGTATAAGCAGCTCCTGTTCGAGGCCTCGCTGGTGGTCGAGTCGCAGATGGCGCAGATCCGCGCCACGGAGCTCAACCAGCAGCAGACCACCATCGAAATGCAGCGGGCCCAGATCAACCTTCAGAAAATGACCGTGAAGAGCCCCATGCAGGGGATCGTGGTCATGCCCAGCATCGTACGCAACGGCGAACTGGGGCAAGTGCGCGAGGGCGACCAGGTGATGCCGGGCCAGACCTTCATGCAGATTGTGGACCTGCGTTCGCTGGTATTGAACGCCACGGTCAACCAGGTGGACGCCGAGAAGCTGCGGCTGGGGATGAAGGCGGCGGTGCAACTGGACGCCTATCCGGAGTTCAAGACCGATGGCACGCTGATCGGCATCGGGGCCTTATCGAAAACCAGCACGTTTCGCGCCGGCTACGTGGGCGAGATTCCGATTTTGATCAAAATCGACCACACCGATCCGCGCATGATTCCGGACCTGACCGGGAGCGCCGAGATCGTGCTGTCGAGCGAGAAGGACACGTTGATCGCGCCGCGCGAGGCCGTATTCGAGGAAGCCGGGGGCCCGTTCGTGTTCCTGCAAGGGCCGGAAGGCTGGATCCGCCGGAAGGTGGAAGCGGGGCCCAGGAGCTTCACCGGCGTGGCAATCCGCTCCGGGGTTCAGAAAGGGGATCTCATCGCGACGCAGCGTCCGCTTTAGAGATCGGGCCGGCCGGAAACCGCGAGGGAAAGCGCAATGCCATCCAAGGATAAAAGACCGAAACAGCGCCTGGGGCGCTCACACCCGGGAAGAACCAAGGCCATTTTCTGGGCCGTGGGGCTGAGCCTGTGCGGAGGAGGCCTGTACGCGGCCTACCATTACACGGGGACGACCGAGGTGGAAGTCGCCACGGCGCGCGTGCGGCGCGGCGATTTTATCATCAGCGTACGCGCGCGCGGCGATATTAAGAGCGCCCGCTCCATCATCCTGAAAGCTCCGCAGGTGCCGGGCTTGAGCATCACCCACCTGGCGATCAACGGCAGCAGCGTGAAGAAGGGCGAACTGGTGGTGCAGTTCGATCCCGTGCAGCAGGAGCAGAATGTCATCGCGCGGACCACGGCGGTGCGCGCGGCCGATGGCGACATCGAGCAGACCAAAGCCTCGCAGGTCATGGATAACGATGGCGACGATTTGACCAAGATGACCAACGAATACACGGTGGAGAGCTCCAAGCTGGACGCCAGCAAAGCGGCGGTGCTCTCGTACGTGGACGGCGCCAAGTTTCGTATCCAGGTGGGGGTTACCGAGGGGTCGCTGCAGCAGGAAAAAGCGGTCATCAATGCCCACCAGGTGGGCCACAGTTCGGACGATCTGCGCCTCAACCAGCGCAAGAACAAGGCGGTGCAGGACCTCGATCTGGCCCGGAGCTATCTCACGCTGATGCAATTGCGGGCGCCCATCGACGGTTCGGTGAACGTGCTCGCCAACTTCCGCGCGGGCGGCACCTTCGGGCAGACTCCGCCACCATTCAAGGAAGGGGACAACGTATGGACGGGGGCCCAGATCGTGGAGATTCCGGACCTTTCCGACATGTACGTGGACGTGGCGCTGGAGGAGACCGACCGCGGCAAGCTGCAGATGGGACAGGAAGTGCGCGTGCGGGTGGACGCTATCCCGGATAAAGAGTTTCAGGCCGTAATCGACTATATCAGCCCCATCGCGGTGCTGGTGTTCAAGGGCGGCATGACATCGAACGCGGCGGTCAAGACCTTCCCGGCGCGGGCCACGCTCAAGAATCTGGATCCGCGCCTGCGTCCGGGGATGAGCAGCACGGCCGAGATCATCATCGAGCGCCAGCGGAGCGCGCTGCTGATGCCCATACGGGCCAGCTTCTCGCACGACGGCAAGCCGGCGGTATACGTGCAGAAGGGCCAGAATTTCGCGATCCGCGGCATCGCGGTCGGCAAGCAGAACGACGACGACATCGTGGTAACCGGCGGCTTGAAGGAAGGCGAGATCGTCACGCTCGAGAGTCCCGCGGAAGCGGCCAAGCGGGCCAGAAAGAAGTTCTAGCGGCCCGGCCCGCGGGCCGGCAGGAATGGCATTCGATGAAAAAGGCAATCATACGCATATTGGGTCTGGCAATCCTGGTGGCGGCGGGCTATGGCGGCTACCGTTACTACAATCAGATGCCGCAACGGCAGGAGCAGATCGCCACAGCCAAGGTGCAGCGCGGCGACGTCGTGATCCGCGCCTATACGCGGGGCGAGTTGCGCGCGGTCCGCTCGTATCCCATCTCGGCTCCTAACCTGTTCGGCACGGTGCAGGTGACCCGGCTGGCGCCCATGGGAGCGCTGGCCAATGAGAAGGATCTGATCGTCGAGTACGACGATTCGGAACGCCAGGCGGGGCTGGAGGAAGCCCGGCTCTCGGTGCAGTCGGTAGACGAGTCGATCAAGCAGTTAATCGCCAATCAGGGCGTCACGCAGAGCGAGGACGCGCTGAGCCTGCTGAAGGCGCGTTACGCGGTACGCTCGGCGGAGCTGGCCGTGCAGCGGAACCCGGTGCTGGACCCCATCGACGCGAAGAAGAACATCCTGGCGCTCGAGCAGGCCAGGCGGGCTTTGGCGGACCTGGAGGCCGACGTCGAATCGCGGAAAGCGCAGCTCGATTCGCAGATGGCGGTCTACCAGGAGACACGCAACCGCAACATGCTGGACGTTTCGCGCGAGCTGCAGCGCATCGCCATGACCAAGGCGCTGACGCCCATCACCGGGCTGGTGGCGCTCAAGCAGAACCGCTCGTTCAACTTCAACTTCGGCCAGCAGATGCCGGACATACGGGAAGGCGACCAGTTGATGCCGGGCATGCCGGTGGCGGACGTGCTGGATCTTTCCGAAGTCGAAGTGACGGCCAAGGTGGGCGAACTGGACCGCGCCAACCTCATCGAAGGCCAGGAATGCACGCTGCAACTGGACTCGGTTCCGGATAAGCAATTCCACGGCAAGATCAAGGCGCTGAGCGGCACGGCCACCACGGACGTGTACTCGGGCGATCCCTCGAAAAAATTCGACGTGGTCTTTTCGGTGGATATGCGGGAGCTGCTGGCCGGGCTGGGCATGAAGCCCGCCGATATCGATAAGATCATGCGGACGGCGGCGGAAAACGCCAAGAAAAACCTGACGGCCTCGATGGTCTCTTCGGAAAGCGAAGGACCG
This sequence comes from uncultured Solibacteraceae bacterium, assembly GCA_964427655.1. Lineage (GTDB taxonomy): Bacteria > Acidobacteriota > Terriglobia > Bryobacterales > Bryobacteraceae > CAVQNQ01. The sequence continues at coordinate 9,916 of CAYRWE010000030.1, forward strand.
GGCGAGGAGGGCGGCGGCCGGGGCGGCGCGCGGGGAATGCGCCAGAGCGGGGGAGAAAGCGGAGAAGGCGGGCGCGGCGGCCGCAGCGGGATGTCCGACGAACAGCGCCAGAAGATGCGCCAGGCGATGCAGCAGCTCCAGAACGGGACTCCCGCCGAACGCCAGAAATTGATCGAGCAGTTCAACCAGGCGATGGGCGGCCGGGGCGCGGCCGGACGCGGCGGAGAGAGCCAGGCGGGCGGCACGCCAGCGGCCGGGATACCCCTCGGGTTTGGCGGGGGCCAAACGGGCGGCGGGCGCGGCACCGGACGGGCTGGGGATAACACCTTGCAGGTGCTGATGAGCCGCTACAGCGGGTCGCAGTTCACCGAAGACGAGCGCAATAATGCCAAGCTGCCGCTGCCGCCGAAAGAGGATTCGCAGATGGGCGTGCTGCTGCGGCCGGGCCTGCTGGCGGACGTGGAGATCACGGTGGAGACAATCCCCAATGCGCTGCACGTTCCGGTGCAGGCCATCTTCCAGAAGAACGGCAAGCCCACGGTATTTGTCGGACAGAAGAACGGCAAGTTCGAGCCGCGGGTGGTGCAGATCAACAAGCAGAGCGAATCGATGATGGTGCTGGCCGGGGGTGTGAGCGCGGGCGAGACCGTGGCGCTTTCCGACCCGACCGCGCAACGGAACGGCAAAAAGGATAAGGGCGACAAGAAATCCGAGGCCAACCCGATGGGCGGCATACCGGGGGGGAAATAGCCATGTTCGGCATCGCGCACGTACTTCCCGAATTGAAAATGGGGTTGGCCAACCTCTTCGCGCACAAACTGCGCAGCATGCTGACGATGCTCGGCATGATCTTCGGCGTGGGGGCGGTGGTGGCCATGCTTTCCATCACGGCCGGCGCGCAGAAAGAGATGATGAGCTTCATCGACCAGCTCGGGGTAAACAACATCATCGTGGAGGCGCATGAAGCGGTGGACCGCAACGAGCTCCAGACGGTGCGCTCGGTTTCGCCGGGACTCACGTTCCGCGATTTCCGGGCCATCTCGGAGAACGTTTCGGGCCTGACGGCCATCACCCCGCGCAAGCGCTTCAAGCCGCAAAAGCTGCTTCCCAAGACCAGCCAGGAGCAGCCGCAGCTCATCGGCGTACTGCCCAACTTCGTCGAGATCAACAGCCTGAAGCTGGTGGCGGGGCGCTTCTTCAGCGACGACGAGAACCGCGCCTCGGCCGCCGTATGCGTGCTGGGCGAGACGGCCAAAGTGAACCTGCTGGGGTATGACAACGCGGTGGGAAAGTACGTGAAGGTCAACGACACCTGGCTGCAGGTGATCGGCGTGCTGACGCCGCAGGCCTCCGGCGACACCGAAGTGGAAGGCGTGCAGTCGTCCAACCGCAACAACATGGTGATCGCGCCGCTCAACACCGTGATGCGGCGCTTCGAAGACAACACCAGCTACCTGAAGGACGAAATCGACGGCATCTATATGAAGGTCGGCACGGGCGTCGATTCGATCGAGACTTCCAACGTGGTACGCGCCATCCTGGACGCGACCCACAAGGGGGCGGGCGACTTCACGGTGGTGGTGCCGGCCGGGCTGCTCGAGGAGCGGCGGCGGACGCAGTTCATTTTCAACATCGTGATGATCTGCATCGCGGGCATTTCGCTGTTGGTGGGCGGCATCGGCATTATGAACATCATGCTGGCCACGGTGCTGGAGCGGACGCGGGAGATCGGCATCCGCCGGGCCATCGGCGCGCGGCAGAGCGATATCGTGCGGCAGTTCCTCACCGAAGCGGTGCTGATCTCGATCGCCGGCGGGCTGATCGGCATCGCCTTCGGCTTCTCGCTGTCGCAGATCATCGCGTCGGCGGCGGGCTGGTCGACGGTGGTGACGGGATCTTCCATCGCCATCGCGTTCGGCGTCTCGGTCGCCATCGGATTGTTGTTTGGCATTTATCCGGCCGTACAGGCCGCGAAACTGGACCCCATCGAGGCCATTCGTTACGAGTAAATTATGCGGTTGCGAAGCTTTCTTATTGGCATCTTATTGACGACGAGCGCGTTTGCGCAGATGTCGTCGTTTCCGAAGCCGTCCTACTTCCGGGAGACGTTCCAGAAGGCACAAACCAAGGTGGAGCTGAAGGACCCGGTGCGGCTGAAGGACTTCCTGGTCTCTGGAAAACTGGAGCTCTCGTTGAGGGACTACCTGCAACTGGTGATGGCCAACAATACGGGCATCCAGATCCAGTTGCTGAGCGTGGAAATTCCCAAGACCGCCATTCAAACGGCCCTGGGCGCCTGGGATCCCAGGGCTATCGCGAGTTTCTCGACGACGGCATCCACCACGTTGCCGATCAACGCGACCACGGCTGAGAATGCCGCCACGGCCACCAAAGCGCTCACCCAGCCCTACTCGCTCCAGTACACGCAGACGCTGCAGACCGGCACGACCTACACGGCTATGTTCTCGGGGTCGAAGACGGAGCAGACCAACTCGTATAACAACTACAACCCCGCGCTGACAGCCAACATGCGGTTCGCGGTCACGCAGCCGCTGCTGCAAAACCGCGGCACTTACTTCAACCGCCTTCCGCTGATGATGGCTCAATCGAACTACAAACAATCGGTCTATGCCCTGAGCCAGCAATTGCTGACTCTGGTCAGCAATGCCGAGACGGCCTACTGGAACGTGGTTTCCGCTCGCGAGAGCCTGCGCGTGCAGGAGAAGGCCCGCGAGACGCAGGGCGAGTTCCTCAAGTACATGCAGCAGCAATTGGACCTGGGCGCGATTTCGCCGCTGGACATCTTCAACCCCGAGGCGAATGTGGCCGCCGCCGACCTGGCGGTGTCGCAGGCGCGGTTCACGCTCCTCCAGGCGGAAGACGCGCTGCGCCAGCAAATCGCCGTGGACCTGGATCCGCAGCTCCGCACCGTGCCGATCGAGCTGACCGAGCCGGTGGAAATCCCGGCGTCCGCCGCCGTGGCAGTGGATCGAGAGCGGGCGGTGCAGAAGGCCGTGACCAACCATCCGGCGATTACCCAGGCCTTGGAGAAGATGAACTACGACGACTTCGGGATCCAGTCGGCGCGCAACGGGCTGTTGCCGAACCTCTCGTTCTCGCTGTACTACCAATCCGACGGCACGGGCGGCGATTACAATCCCAGCCTTTCGACGATCCTGGGCAGCGGTGGCGCCTCGACGGGCGTGGTCCAGGGCGGGATCGCCAATGCCCTGTCCCAGATGTGGGGATTCGGGTTTCCGACTTACAACGCCGGCCTGACGCTGACGCTGCCCATCCGGTCGAAGGCCGCTTCGGCAGCCATGGCGGCAGCGGTGATCCAGAAGAGGACCGACACGCTCAATTTGCGCAACCAGCAGGAGACCATCCGGCTGAACATTCTGACCGCCGTGACCAGGCTCGAGGGCAGCAAGGACCAGTTGCGGCTGGCCATCGTGCAGAGAGACCTGGCCGCCAAGAACCTGGATGCGGAGAATCAGAAATACCAGTTGGGGACCGACATCAACCAGAACGTCATCAATGCCCAGCAGCAACTCACGCAGGCCGAGTCCTCCGTGGTGAGCAACCAGATCGGCGTTCAGATAAACCTGATGAACCTGTATTTTCAGACCGGCGAGTTGCTGGAGCAGCGCGGAATCATAGTGAAGTAGACGTTTGTGCCGCCGCGAACAGCGGCGTGCCGGAGCCGGCTTGCAAGCGCGGGCGGGGATCTGGCACTCTGAATTAACGGAGCGTTTCGCACGGATGCAAACGCTATTTCTCGCGCTGCTGCTGGCTGGGGTTTTCGTTTTCTTTTCCGCGACGTTCCAGGTGCGCCTGCGGTCCCTGCTTCACGCAAGGCCGGGGGCCGTGTGGGTTGCGCCGCTCTTGCTGACGGCGGTTTTCGCGAGCGCGGCGGCGCTGGCGGGCGCCTGGAACCCACGGCTGATCGCGCTGGTGCTGGCATACACGGCCGCGCCGGTGGCCTGCGTTTTTGCGCTGGGGAGCGGATACCCCAAACGGCCCCACTTCTTGGATTTCGCGGCCATCCTGTGGCTCTGGCTGCCGCTCGAATTCGCCGCCGGGGCCAGCCTGGTGGCGCGGCCGGCGCAGGGATTCCTGCACAGCGTGGCTTACGGGGTGGCCATCCTGCTGGGGCTGGTTCTATTCATCGGATTCCGCTCGTTCGAGGGGCTGCGATACAACCTGCCGCGAGCGCGGCGCGATTACTGGCTGCCGCTGGCGGGATATGCCGTGCTGGCCCCGGTGCTGATGGTGGCGGGAATAGCCCTGGGATTCCTGCCGGCACCGCACCTGCCCACCCAGACGGCCGGCCGGATGGCCGCGGCCGTGGGGATCGTCTTTGTGGGAACGGCGCTGCCCGAGGAGATCCTGTTCCGGTCGCTCATCCAGAACCTCCTCATGCAGCGGTTCGGCGAGGGCGCGCGCACGCTCGCGGCGGCCAGTCTGATCTTCGGCTGCGCGCACCTGGATAACGGTCCGCAGCCGCTTCCTAACTGGCGCTACATGATTCTGGCGACGCTCGCGGGATTGGTCTACGGCAGGGTCTTTCAGAAGTCCTCGACGGTCTTCTCTTCCGCGGCATTACACATGCTAGTAGATTGGACGAAGCATTTCTTTTTCTGAGGGAGTGGGGGGGATGAGGGCGGCGGCTCGCAAATACGCCATTCTGGAACCGGTCGCGATCTTCGTGGCGATCATGGCTTACATCTGGGGATTGCGCTCGACGCATCCGGGGATGAGCCTGGCGATTCTGGGAATGATGGTGATCTCGAACCGGATTCACCGCGAAGACGCCAGCCGCCTGGGCTTCCGGCTGGCCAACCTGAGGGAATGCTGCGAGAAATTCGCGCCGGCGGTAGCGCTGCTGGGGCTGGCGCTGCTGGCGGGCGGCATCGTGACGCAGAGCATGCGGGCCATGCGCACCGATCAGGCGGTGCTGGCCTGGTCCGCCTACCTGCCTTGGGCGCTGCTCCAGCAATACGTTCTAAACGGCTATTTCCTGAACCGGTTCGAGGCGTTGGTCTCGCGCCGCGCGGCGCCGGCAATCTCCGCGGCTCTTTTCTCCGGGGCGCATACTCCCAACTGGTTCCTGATGGCCGTGACGCTGGTTTTAGGCTACGTGTGCGCGCGGGTTTACAGGCGCCATCCCAACCTCTACTTCCTCGGCGCGGCGCACGCCACGGTCGGATTCCTGCTCCTTCTGGTGGTTCCGGATTCCATCAGCCATCACCTGATCGTGGGACCGGGCTGGTTCCGCTAGCCGTCCCGCCGTCCGAACGCCGCCTTTCCCAGGCGTGCACAAGCCGTCCCACAAGCGGACACCGCGCACCGATTTGCTATCCCTTCTAATCCGAATCGCGTCATAATGTTAGGCCGGCTACAAAAGTGGCAGGCGAGATGCCCTTTCCAAGGCCGGAAAGCGCTTATGGACATACCTCGCAAGGACGCCCGCAGAAAAAAAATCGTACGCATGGCGATTCTTTTGATCGTGCTGGCCGTGGCGATCGGCGGGATCAGTTTCGGGCTGACGCGGCTGAAGCCGGCGGCTCCCGGCGTCGATCTCTCGGCGGTCTGGCCGGATACGGTGAAGCGCGGGCCGATGGTGCTGGAGGTGCGCGGGAACGGCACGCTAGTCCCAGAGGACACCATGCTGATTACAGCGGTCACGGACGGGCGCGTGGAGCGCATCCTCATCCGGCCGGGCACGCCCGTGAAGGCCGATTCGATAGTCATGGTCATGACCAGCCCGGAGCTGGATACGGCGCTGCTGGGCGCCCAGTACGCGCTCAAGGCCGCCGAGGCGGATTACGCCAATCTGAAGGTGACGCTGGAGAAGGCCCTGCTGGACATGCAGGCCACCGCGGCACAGGTGAACGCGGATTACAACACCGCGCGTATGCAGGCGGACCGCGACCTGGCGCTGGCCAAAGAGGACCTGCTGGCCGGCCTGGACGCCAAGATCTCGGAAGTGAAGGCGCAGCAGCTCGAGGGGCGCTATAAGATCGAGCAGCAGCGTTTGTCGATCAACGCCCAGGCGGAGCAGGCGCAACTGGATTCGCAGCGCGTGAAAGTGGAGCAGCTTCGGGCGGAGTACGAGCTGAAAAAGCGGCAGGTGGACGAACTGAAGGTGAGGGCGGGTTTCGATGGCACGCTGCAGGCGCTGCCGCCGCCGCTGGCGCCGGTCGAGGAAGGGCAGAAGGTGGTGGCCGGCACGCCGCTCGGCAAGGTCGCCCAGCCCACCCACCTGAAGGCGCAATTGAGCATCGCCGAAACGCAGGTGAAGGACATCGTGATCGGGCAGCCGGCGTCGATCGACACGCGCAACGGGTTGATCGAGGGCGCCGTGTCGCGCATCGATCCCTCCGTTTTGAACGGCACGGTCACGGTGGACGTGCGGCTCAAAGGCCCGCTGCCGGCGGCGGCCCGTCCGGATTTGAGCGTGGACGGCACCATTCAACTGGCCAAACTGGACGAGGTCGTCTATGTCGGCCGCCCAGTCTTCGGGCAGGAGAACAGCACCGCGCAGCTTTTCAAGCTGGAGCCGGATGGGAAGTACGCCAACAAGATCAAGGTGGCGTTCGGGCGCAGCTCGGTGAATACGATCGAGGTCAAGGATGGCCTGAAGGTGGGCGACCGGGTGATCCTCTCGGATATGTCGCAGTACGACGCCTACGACCGGATTCGATTGAACTAACGACCGATCGTCTTCGTAGGGAAGAGAAGGAAAACGAACATGGATAATGGCACATCCTCGCTGATCAGGCTGGAAAATGTGAGCAAGGTTTTCATCACCGACGAAGTGGAGACGCACGCTCTTTCGGGGATCCAATTCGAGGTGAAGAAAGGGGAGTATCTGTCGATCGCCGGCCCGTCGGGGTGCGGTAAATCCACGCTGCTCGCCATTTTGGGCCTGCTGGACACGCCTACCGATGGCGGCTACTATCTGAACGGCCAGCCGGTGACGGGGCTGAAGCTTTCCGAACGGGCGCGCATCCGCAACCGCGAGATCGGCTTCATTTTTCAGGCCTTCAACCTGATCGGGGATCTGACGGTGTACGAGAACGTGGAGCTGCCCCTGACTTACCGCGGCATGTCGGCGGCGGAACGGAAGCGGCGCGCGCAGGAAGCGCTGGAGCGGGTGGGCATGTCGCACCGCATGAAGCATTACCCCTCGCAGCTCTCCGGCGGCCAGCAGCAGCGCGTGGCGGTGGCGCGTGCGCTGAGCGGCGATCCGCTGATTCTTCTGGCGGACGAGCCCACTGGAAACCTGGATTCGGCCAACGGCGAGGCAGTGATGACTCTGCTGCGCGAGTTGCATCGGGGCGGGGCGACCATCTGCATGGTGACGCACGACCCGCGGTACGAGCTGTTCGCCGACCGGACCATCCGGCTGTTCGACGGGCGGATCGTGGAAGAGAGCGTGGAGAGCGCCTCGAATTAAATAGCCGTTCCTTCGCGAGGCGCGGGATGTTAACCTGACAGGCCGTGCACTCGCTGCTGCAGGATCTGCGCCACGGAGTCCGCCTGCTGGGGAAAACCCCCGGGTTCAGCGCTACCGCCGTGGCGGCGCTGGCCCTGGGCATCGGCGCCACCACCGCCATCTTCAGCGTCGTGGACGCCGTGCTGCTGAAGCCGCTACCGTTCCGCGATCCAGATCGCCTGCTGGCCGTCTGGGAGAAAAAGCTGGGCCAGAAGCAGCAAAAGATGTTTGTCGCCAGCGGGAACTTCCTCGAGTGGGGCCGGCAGAGTCGCACGCTGGAAGCGCTGGCGGCCATCCAGGAAACCCACGTGAATCTGACGGGCGGGCCCAACGGCCACATCGACCCCCAGGAATTGAAAGCGGAGCGCGTCACGGCGGGGCTGTTCCCGCTGCTGGGCGTCAGGCCGGTGGTGGGACGCACTTTCCTGCCCGAAGAGGACCGCCCGGGCGGCGCCCCCAGCGCGCTGCTGAGCTACGAATTGTGGCAGCGGCGTTTCGGAGGAGACCCGGCCATTGCCGGGAAAGCCGTGATGCTGGGCGGGCAAAGCTGCAACGTGACCGGAGTGCTGCCGCCAGGATTCGCGGTGGTGGAGCCGGGCGTCGAGGTGTGGACGCCGCTGGCCCTCTCACCGGGCGACGCGCGCGGCGCCCGACGCCGCATTCTGACGGTTGTGGCGCGCCTGAAACACGGCGTGGAAATCGGGCAGGCGCGTGCGGAGCTGGAGACGCTGGGGGCCACGCTGGAGCGCGCCGATCCGGACCTGAACCAGGGCTGGCGCCCTTCGGTTTTCACGCTCAACGAGGCGGTGCGCGGGCAGGTGCGGCAGCCGCTGCTGATCCTGGCGGGCGCGGTGAGCCTGCTGTTGCTGATCGCGTGCGCCAACGTCGCCAACCTGCTGCTGGCGCGCGGAACGGCGCGGCGCAAGGAGCTGGCGGTGCGCGCCGCCATGGGGGCCAGCCGCGGACGCATCGCGGGGCAACTGCTCACCGAGAGCTGCATTCTCTCGCTGGCGGGCGGAGCGGCGGGGCTGGTGCTGGCGCGCGGGGCGGTGTCGCTGGCCGCCTGGCTGGGGCCGCAAAGCATTCCGCACCTGGGCGAAGCGCGCTTCGATGCGCGGCTCTTCCTGTTCGCGCTGGCGGCGTCGCTGGCCACCGGAATGCTATTCGGAATGGCGCCGGCGCTTCAGGCCTCCGGAGCAAACCTGAACGCGGTGCTGGTGGAAGCCGGACGCAGCGGCACCTCCGGCCGCACCGGCAGCCTCGTGCGCAACGGGCTGGTAGTGGCCGAGGTGGCGCTGGCGGTGCTCGTGCTGATCGGCTCGGGGCTGCTGATGCGCAGCTTCGTCAACCTGCGTTTGGCCGATTTGGGTTTCCAAAAAAGCGGCCTGCTGACTTTCCGGATGAGACTGGCGGGCGGACGGAACACGTCCGCGGAGCGGCGCGCGCCCTTTCTGAAAGACCTTCTGGAACAGCTCCGAAATCTGCCGGGCGTGCGGGTAGCGGGTCTCACCAGCGGGCTGCCGCTGAACGGACTGGGGTCGGGGATCGCCTTCGCCGTGGAAGGCCGCCAGGCGCCGCCCGGCGAGACGAAGACCACGGGTTTGTTGCGGTCGGTTTCGCCGGAATATTTCCGCGCGGCGGGCATTCCGCTGATCGCCGGCCGGGAGTTTTCCGACGCGGACGATACTTCGCAGGCGCGCCTGGCGCTGATCGTCAATCAGACGCTGGCGCGGCGCTTCTGGACGGATGGAGCGAGTCCTTTGAGCCGGCGGCTGGTGCTGGATTTTACCGAAGGAACCAAGACCGGAGAGATCGTGGGCGTGGTGGGCGACGTGAAGCCGGACCGCGTGGAAGCCGCGGATTGGCCCACGGTCTATTGCACCTATGCGCAGCAGCCCATCGCCGCGGTGGCGGTGGCGTTGCGCACGGCCGGACCGCCGATGGCACTGGCCGCGCCGGTCGAGCGCGCGGTTCACCAACTCGATCCGGATCAGGCGGTGGCGGACCTGCGGACCATGGACGACGTGGTGGACCAGTCCATCGCGGGGCAGCGCTTCGACACCGTCCTGCTGGGGATTTTCGCGACCATCGCGTTCGCGCTATGCGCGGTGGGGATCTACGGAGTAATCTCCTACGACGTGGGCCAGCGAACTAACGAGATCGGCATCCGCCTGGCGCTGGGGGCCGGCCGGAGCGGGATTCTGCGTCTGGTGGTGGGCGAAGCCGCGGGCCTGGCGGCCCTGGGAATCGGGCTGGGGCTGGCGGCGGCGTTCGCGCTCACCAGGCTGATGGCCGGTATGCTTTACGGCGTGCGGACCAACGACGCTTACACCTTCGCCGGCATGGCTCTGCTGCTGGGCATGGTAGCGCTGGCGGCCGGCTACGTTCCCGCGCGGCGCGCCATGGCGGTAGACCCGCTGACCGCCCTGCGGCACGAATAGAGACCCAATCATGATTACGCTTCGCAACATCGAGAAATTTTACGAAGCCGGCTACGGCCGGACTTACGTGCTGCGCCGCATCACCGCCGAGATCAAGGAAGGCGAGTTCGTCACCGTCATGGGACCTTCGGGCGCGGGGAAATCGACGCTGCTCGGCATCCTGGGCATGCTGGACGGCGCCTGGACCGGCGAGTTCGAATTCCTGGGGCAGGCGGTGCACCGCATGAAGCCCAAGGAGCGCGCGGAGCTGAACAAACGCTACATCGGATTCGTGTTCCAGAGCTACCACCTGATCGACAGCCTGACGGTCTACGAGAACCTGGATATCCCGCTCTCCTACCGCAACGTGAAGAGTTCCGAGCGGGCCGCGCTGGTATGCGACACGCTGGACCGTTTTCACATCGTGGGCAAGCGCGATCTGTATCCCAGCCAGCTTTCCGGAGGCCAGCAGCAGCTCGTGGCGGTGGCTCGGGCGGTGATCGCGAACCCCAAGTTGATCCTGGCGGACGAGCCCACCGGCAACCTGCACTCCAGCCAGGGCAAGGAAATCATGGAGCTTTTCAAGAAGCTCAACGGGGAAGGCACGACCATCGTGCAGGTGACGCACTCGGAGGCCAACGCGGCCTACGGCAGCCGTGTGATCCAGCTCGCGGACGGCTGGATTGTGGGGCCGGAGGCGCGCTGAGGCGACCGCCGGTCGAAGTCTAAATGTAAGCGATGACGTCGATCTCAACCAGCGAATTGCCGGGAACTCCACCCGCGGCGGCAATCGTGGTGCGCACCGGCGGCTCCGATCCGAAGCGGCCCTGAAACGTCTCGTTCATGCCTGCGTAGTCTTTCAGATCGTTCAGAAAGACGTTGCACTTCAGGACTTTTTCCATGGATGAGCCGACGCTCTCCAGTTGCTGCTGGATGGAATCGAGGACGAATTTCGTGTGGGCTTTGATATCGCCCTCGAAATGCGCGCCCACACCGGCAATGAAGAGCAGATTGCCATACGCCACGGTGCTATTGAAAAGCGGCGTTTTGGCCGGCTTTTTGCCATCCTTATAGAGGACCTTCTTGGTGGGCTTATCGGCCTGGGCCGCGGCGGGCCCGGCAACGGCCACGGCGGCGGCCGCGGTGGCGACTCCACGTCCCAGGAAACCTCGTCGATTCGTCTGTTTCATAGCATCTCCTCTTATTAATCACTACCCGTAATACTCAGCCGCGCGGTTCGGCGTCCGTCCGGTATTGATGCTTCTCCGCGCTCCAGCGAGCTTCGCCATACTCGCCCAGGGACACGGTTCCCGACATCCGGCCGCTCTCCGCGATGCCCGAGAATTGAAACGCGACGCGCGTGCCCTCGGTGGGGAGGGAACTACGGAATTTCACGGTATTGGCGGCCACCGTGCCACTGAGATCTCCGAAGGCGAACTCTCCCTGGTGCGTGCCCATCAGCCTGGCACCGTCCTGCTCCAGCATCAAAACATGATTGGCCGAACCTAAAACGAACTCCAGGCGGAGATCCCACCGGCCGGAGAGAGCCGCGGCCGGGCCTGACGGCGGGGAGGGCGGATTCTCGATCTTGGGTGGGTGCGACAGCAGCGCACAAAGACGATCGGCCACGACTTTCTCTTCGCCGGCCATCATTTGGTAGGGAACGATAGAGACCGAACTGGTCATATTGGAGGGGCGCACGCCGCTCGACCCGGCAACCACGATGCGCGGCTCCGTATCGAGCACGATCCGGGCGACTTCCTGGCCGGTGATGCCCAGCCTGGCGCCGTCCCATTGTATCTGCAGTTGCGGGGTGCGATTGGAGAGATCCGCCGAAGGCTGCTTGATCGCCGCGGTCACGCCGTCCACGCGCTTCACGGCGGTGGCAATGTGGTCGAGCCAGGCTTCCCACTGAGCCCATTCGGCCTTATGATCGCGCTTGACCCACATCTCAACCGCGGCCAGCATGCCCATGATCTCTTCCTTGCCGACTTTCAAAGAGCGCCCGAAGGCGTGGTGCGGCGCGCTGTTGGCCCAGGCTCCCCGGAGCAGGCTCTTTTCGCCCAGCAGAAGGCCGGCGGCCTGCGGACCGCGTATGCACTTGCCGCCGCTATAGGCCACCGCATGAGCGCCGCGCTCGAGGTGAACGTTGGGCTTGACGGTCAGAATTTCGGCTGCGGCATCCACCAGCACGGGAACGTTCCTGCGCCGGGCCGCCTCGGCAACCACGCGCGTTCCGAGCGGCCCGTCATCGCCCGGCCCGCCCAGTATGTAGACCAGGGCGGTGCGCTCGTTGAAGGCCGCTTCCAGTTCGGCCGGGTCATGGACGATGACCAGTTTGACGCCCAGCATACGGATGGCGTGGTCGTAGACATTACGCGAATAGGCCGGCAGGATGGCTTCGTTCTTCAGACCGGCCAGGTTGGGGAGCCGCTGCATGCGTTCGGGATTGCCGCCGGCGATGGCGGCCGCCGTGAAATGCGTGATGGCGGCGCAACAGCCGGCGGTCACGATTCCCCATTCGGCGCCGGTCAGCTCGGCCAGGCGCTTGCCGACGCCCTCCATCAGCTCATCCATATCCACGAAGCTGCGCGACGCCTGATCCATGGCCCGCTTGACTTCGGGAAGCGTCTCCGAACCGGTGATGATGGTGAAGGTGCCGCGCGCGTTGATGACGGGCCGTACGCCGATCGAGCGGTACATCTCGGCGCCCAGCTCGAGAGGCGCCGCCACGATCCGCCGGGCGCTCCCGCCCAGTGCTGCGAGCGCGGCCAGCAGCCCGCCCTGCCGGAACAGGTCCCGGCGGCTGTAACCAGCCCAGGGCTCTTTGATTTTCTTCCAGAGCGTTCGCGCCATTCCGCTTACCTCCTGCCCTAAGGAGCTTGTATATCTCAGCGGCATGATACCATCCCATCGCGGATGCGCGCTCCCGCAGGATCTCCCGAAGGCCGGTGCGTATAATAGGCGGAGATCATGGCGGCAGGCACCAACTGGCTCGGGATTCCAGCGACAGCCGCGTTGCTCCTGGCGGCCGCGGCGGCATGGCTGAGCGCGCAGAGCGGCACCGCGGTGTCACCACGCGCGCACGCACTGCACGATAGCGCGCTGGTCTTCGACGGCCATATTCACGCCGTGGATCGCGAGTTCTATCACGGCGGCGACATCGGCGAGCGGAAGCCCGACGGCCAGTTCGACTTGCCGCGCGCCCAGGAAGGCGGACTCGGCGCGCTCTTCTTTTCCATTTTCGTGACCGAGGACTACTATCCCGCGCGTCTCGAAACCAAACAGGCGCTGCGCATGCTGGATTGCGCGCTCGAACAGATCGGCCGCAACAGCCGAAGCATCGAAATCGCGCGCACCGCATCGGATATCGAACGGATCCACGCCAGCGGCCGGATCGCCGCGGTTCTCGACATCGAAGGCAGCTTCGATCTGGATGGCGACCCGGCCGTGATCCGCCAGATGTATCGCTTGGGGATGCGCTCCGTGCAGCTTTCCGCGCATAACTGGACCAGCAATTATGCGGACTCCTGCTGCTCGGAGCCGAAATGGCACGGGCTGAACGATAGCGGGCGCGAGGCGATTCGCGAAATGAACCGCCTGGGGATGGTGATCGAAGTCTCGCACGCCTCCGACGAGGCCATTTCGGCGGCCATCGACGCCAGTTCCGACCCGGTCGTCGCCACGCATCATGGGCTGCGCGCCATCAACGACATTCCTCGCAACATGCCGGACTGGCTGCTGAAGAAACTGGCGGCCAAGGGCGGCGTGATCGGCTTCCAGCTCGGCAACGAGTTCCACAACCGGAAGGCCTTCGAATGGGGCGCAGCGCACGCCGGGAAAGCGTTCTGGGATACTAGCGCCATTGCGCAGCGCGGCACCGATATTCCGATTGAGGATCTCGACAAGATCGTGGGGCCGCGATTTCCCATGCTGCCGGCCGACATTCCAGACGACATCCGCATGACGGTGGATGACTGGGTCGCGGTGGTGGATCGTGCCATTCGCCTGGTGGGCGAAGACCACGTGGCTCTGGGTTCCGATTTCGATGGCGGCCCGCCGCTGCCCCGCGGCATGCGCGACATACGCGATCTGCCCATGATCACCGACGCCATGCTACGCCGCGGCTACTCCGAAGCGCGCATCCGCAAGTTTCTGGGCGGCAACCTGCTGCGCGTGTTCCGGGAGATTACGGAGAAGCGATAGCCGGCTTCACATAGTCCCTTCGCCAGCTTTGTTTTCGGAGCGGCCGATGTGCGAAAATACCTGGGCTAGCGGGAGCACCCCATGCCGGTGGAACTCTTGCGTCAAACCGCGATCCGTTGGAACGACCCGGATCCGCGCTACGTGCCGTTACTCCGCGAGGGCGGCATCACGGCGGTACTGACCCCTCCCCACGAGGGCTTCGAGAAGGCCTGCGCCGCCGCGCATATCGAGGTGGTCCACGCGTCCGACGTGCAGTTTGTGGGCCTGGCGGACACTGCGAGAATTGCGCCGGGCGGGGCCGTGGTCTTTCGGACGGGATTGTGGCCGGGAGTGCATACGCCGGAGGCGGCCGTAGCCTCCGCCACCAGCACCATTTGGATCGACCAGAACTGTTACCTAGTGCAATGCTTGCGCGCGCTCTATCCGAAGGTGCCGCCGGTGCTCGGATACCTGCCGGATAAGGACGCCGGTGTGCCGCCGGAGCGGGTGGTGCCGTTCTATACGCTCGAAGTGGCGCTGGCCGAAGCGTGGATGTCTGGCGGGAACTTCGTCATGGCGCTGGAGCCTTTGTTTCGGGAGGCGTTGCTGAAAGGCGCGGCGGATGCGCTGGCGGCATGGCGCAAGCTGGGGCGCACGGCCGGCTGGCTGCGCGAGAACGCCGCCGTCTTCGGCCGGCCGATCGAAAGCATCATCACGCTGCTGGTGGAGAATAAGGACGACAGCCTGGAGATCGCCAAGTTGGCCTACCGGCAGAACGTCTCGCCGGCCATTGTGGCAGCGGCGAATCCGCCCGCGCCCGATCCGGCGCGCTGTCTGGAATTGGTGGCCGTGGGGATCGACACGCCCGCGCCCGACGCGCGGCGCCGCATCCTGGCCAATGCCGAGGCGGGGACCACGCTGGTGGTGGACGCGCCGGGCGACCAGGCCTGGTGGCGCGCGGCCGGTTTGCGGTTCCTGCGCGAAGATCCCGACCGCAACTACTATGCGCTGGGCAAGGGGCAGGTGGTGGCTTATAAGGAACTGGTGCTGGACCCGTCCGACCTGGCGCTCGACATGATCGATTACGTGACTCAGAAGCGGCGCGCGGCCCGCGTCTTCAACTGCGGCGCCGCGGTGGCAATGGCCGGTGCAGCGGTGCTGTACCTCGTCAACTACGGGCGGTCCCAGGACCTGCCGGTACTGGCACGCCTTCAAGGCCGCTTCAACAAGGCGACGCTGCTGCGGCCGGAAGCCGCGCCGCAAACGGTGAAGATATCCCGGCGGAACACCAGTTCCGAGGTTACGCTCCCCCAATTGGAGTGTGCCGCCGCCATGATTTTCGGGTAAAATCGGCATCAGCGAAGGAGGGACTCAATGGTTAACCGGCGAGATTTTCTGCGCTATGGCGCTTTGGCTGCGTGCGGAACGCTACCCGGGCTGAGACCGGCGCAAGCCGCGTCCGTGAATCACCGCTATTTCGGACTGCATCCCCTGATCGAGCGGAACCCCAAGGCGGTTTTCATCCGGCGCACCAACGTCGCCAACAAGATGGATGGGCCGGCCAAGCTGCGCGAGGGCCTCAACCTCTCGCGGCAGATTTTCGTGCCGATGAATAAGCCCGGCATCCCCCTCACTCACAGGATCGTGCTGAAGCCCAATGCCACGGGCGTCTACGACCGTCGTCGCGCGCCGGCCGATAACTGGGGCGTGGGGACGGACCCGCAATTCTACGAGGGCATGGTCGCGGGGCTGCGGGAACTGGGCCTCCAGCGTTTTCATTTCGTCGAATCTACCGAATACGACACGTGGGAGATTCGCGGTTTCAACGATGTCAACCAGCGGCTGGGCGTGGATATCGGCGAATCCGTACGGCGCCCCAAGCACCTGCGCGATGGCTACGGCGTCAATTGGGCCACGGTGCCGGATGGCGTGGTGTTCAAGCGCATTCCGCATTACGCGCCGGTGGGCGAACCGGACACCTGGATTCTCGATATCGCCAAGTGGAAGGCGCACGCCATGTGCCTGACGCAGTCGGTCAAGAACATGCAGGGCCTGGTGGTGCACCCGTTCACGCAATTCTGCGGCGGCTGGCGCAGCATCCAGACCGACCCGGTGGTGACGGCCGATGTGAACCCGCGCGTCGAGCCGCAGGTGAACGAATTTTTCGACCGGCACGTGAAATCGAATTTCGCGCGCTACGATCTCGCGCACGGCTCCGAAAGAGACCGCGGGCTGGGTCCCATCGATCAGGAAATCTGGGCGCACAAAACTTGCGACAACCTGAGCACGGTGTGGCCGGGGCTGGCCATGATCGAAGCCATCTTCGGGCGCGATGGCGATGGCTTCAACATCGGCGACGACCATATGGCCAACCTGGTGATGTTCGGCAAACATCCGTTCCTGGTGGATGTTATCGGGCTGTATCTGGGCGGGCACGAGCCGGGCAATGTGAATCTGTACCGCATCGCCAGGGAGCGCGGCTTGACCAACACGTTCAATCCCTGGGAGATTCCGATCTTCGAGTGGACCGACCAGGGTCCCGTGGAGCGCAAGCTGAGCGAATTTCCACGCACACCGCTCAAGAGCATCTATCTGACGCGCGCGGAGGAACCCACTCTGCACCTGGTAAACGAGCCGTTCGACTACCAGAAATACAAGGTCTGATGGATGCCGCATGGCTGCTAACCGCCCCAGGCTCGCCGCGATCACAACGGTCTACCGAAAGTATTCGCACGCGCAACACGTCGTAGATCGGTACCTGGAAGGATACGGTTGGAACGGCACACACCATCGTCCGGAGATGGATCTCGTCGCGCTGTACGTCGACCAGGTGGGCGCCGACGATCTGAGCCGCGATCGTGCCGCGCGCTTCCCGGCCATGAAGATCTACCCCACCATTGCGGAGGCGCTGACGTGCGGAACCGGCAAGCTCGCCGTGGATGGAGTGGTTGTCGTGGGCGAACACGGCGATTATCCCAAGACGCCCAAGGGGCAGGTGCAGTATCCACGCTACCGGTTCTTCGAAGAGATCGTGGCTGTATTCCGCTCGAGCGGCCGCTCCGTTCCCATGTTCAACGACAAGCATCTCTCGTGGAACTGGGAGTGGGCGCGGAAGATGTACGACACCTCGAAAGAGCTGGGGTTCGCGTACATGGCCGGGTCGAGCCTGCCGGTGACGTGGCGCATTCCGTCGGTCGAATTTCCCGCTGGCGCGCGTGTGCGCGAGGCGATGTGCGTCTGCTACGGCGGCCCCGATAGCTACGATTTTCATGGCCTCGAAACGATCCAGTGCATGGTCGAGCGGCGCCAGGGAGGCGAGACGGGCGTGAAGTGGCTACAGGCCTACCGCGGCGAGAAATTCTGGGACGCCTGCCGCTCGAACGTCTGGTCGCGCGAGCTGATGAATGCGGCGCTGTGCCGGAGCCATACGCTGACGCCCGCGCGAGCCGGATTCAACGATATCTTCCCTTCGCTCGACCAGATGCAACGGCTGGTCGCGGATCCGGTGGCGTACTGCTACGAACATGCCGATGGCTTGAAGTGCACCATGATGCTGATGAACGGCCTGGCGCGCGACTTCAACTTCGCGGCGCACCTGGAGGGCGCATCCAAACCATTTTCGACGCAAATGTATCTGCCGATGCCGGATGGGCGCACCACGCTGGCCAACTTCTTCAGCCCTCTGAGTTACAACATGGAGCGGATGTTCCTGTCGGGAAAGCCGACTTATCCCATCGAGCGGACGCTGCTGACTACTGGCTTGACTGCGGCCGGCATCGATAGCTTGTACGCAGGGCAGGTCCGCATCGATACGCCGCACCTGGCGATCCGCTATCCGGCGCCGGCCGAGTCCACTTACTGGAGGACATAGTCATGGCGCCCCATGTTACGCGAAGGACTTTCCTGCAGACCGCGGCCGCGTTTCCGGTGCTGGCGCAGGGGCGGCCGAAGCGCATCGCCATCGTCGCCACTGTGTTTCGACCTCTGTCGCACGCGCAGCATATCGGGGACCGCTTCATCGTGGGCTATCCCTGGGAGGGCGATTGGCACAAGCCCAATACGCAGGTTGTGTCGCTGTATGTCGATCAAAAGCCGGCCGGCGATTTGAGCCAGGACCGGGCCAGGGAATTCGGCTTCAAAGTATATCCGACCATCGCCGAAGCGGTCTGTTGCGGCGGCTCCAGCCTGGCCGTCGACGCTGTCCTGATTATTGCCGAACACGGCGACTATCCGCGCAATGAGAAGGGGCAGATTCTCTATCCGCGTTACGAGTTCTTCGGGCAGGTGGCGAAAGTTTTCGAGGCCGGTGGGCGGGCGGTTCCGGTATATAACGACAAGGCTCTTTCGTACAGCTTCGAGAAAGCCAGAACCATGTGCGACACGGCGCGGCGGCTGAAGTTTCCGATGCTCGCCGGGTCGTCTCTGCCGGTCACCTGGCGCCTGCCGGAGCTGGAGCTGCCCTGGGGATGCGAGATCGAAGACGCCCTGATGGTGGGTACGGGCGGCTCCGATGCCATGGATTTTCACGCTCTCGAAGCCATGCAGTGTATGCTCGAGCGCCGCCGGGGCGGCGAGCGCGGCGTGAAGAGCGTTCAACTCATCCAGGGAGACGCCGTGTGGCAGGCGGGCGTGCGCGGGCGCTGGTCGAAGGAACTGCTTCGCTCCGCGCTATCGCGAAGCGATAGTCCCAAGGGTCTCACGGTGACCGACGGCCGCACGCAGGATATGGTGGGGACAGGTGTGCTTCCCCAGTTAGTGAAGGACCCGTGGGCATATTTCATCGAGTATCGCGACGGCCTGAAAGCTACGCTTCTGATGCTGACCGATGCCGTCGGCGATTTCACTTTCGCGGCCAAGCTGAAGGGACAAGCGGAGATTCAAGCCACGCAGTTCTTCCTGTCGCCGGAACCGAACGTGACTTACTCGGCTTGCCTGGCGAGTAAGATTGAGCGGATGATCGAAACCGGCGCCGCGCCGTATCCGGTGGAGCGCACGCTGCTGGTGAGCGGCATTCTGGAGAGCTGCCTGGATTCCCGCGTCAAAGGGAATGCGGTTATCGAGACGCCTCACCTGGCGGTCACTTACCGCGCGCCGCGAGAATCGCAGTACTGCCGGAGTTAGTCTCGACCCGGAACCGCGCCGCGTGCGATCTCGGTGCGTGACGTCTCCTTGCGCTTTTTCGATCGATGCTAATACAATTACAGCGAAATGACGCTCGATTCCCTCTGGTGGCTAACCCTCGTTCTGTTTCCTGCGAGCTTCGCGCTGGCGCAGCCGCGGCAATACGACCTGCTGCTCGAAGGCGGTCATGTGATCGACGCGAAGAATAATATCGATGCCGTGCGCGACGTCGCGATTCGCGCGGGCAAGATCGCCGCGGTGGCCCAGCATATCGATCCGGCGTTGGCGTTCAAAGTCGTAAACGTCGGCGGGCTTTATGTCACGCCCGGGCTGGTGGATATGCACGTGCACGTATACGCGGGCACGGGGGAGGCGAATTCCTACGCCGGAGACAATAGCTTGTATCCGGATGGCTACACCTTCCGCGCGGGCGTGACCACGGTAGCCGACGCCGGCTGCTCCGGGTGGCGGAACTTCGAGGATTTCAAGCAGCGTATCATCGACCGCGCCCGAACACGGGTCCTTGCGTTCATCAACATCGTGGGCCACGGTATGCGCGGGCCGGCGTATGAGAACGACCTGACAGACATGCAGGCCCAGCCGACCGCCGAGATGGCACTGAAGTACAAAGGCCTGATCGTAGGCGTCAAGACCGCGCACTACGCCGGGCCGGAATGGACGCCGGTCGAGCGGTCGGTCGAAGCCGGCACCCTCGCCCATATTCCCGTGATGGTGGATTTCGGCGCGAACCGCAAAGAGAGACCGATGAGCGAACTGGTCACCAGGAAGCTGCGCCCGGGCGACATCTACACGCACTGCTATTCGGGATTGCGGAACGAGCAGGACGACTCGGGGCATGTTAACCCCGCCATGTTCGAGGCGCGCAAACGCGGCGTCATTTTCGACGTCGGCCACGGCGGCGGGAGCTTCGCCTGGCGCATCGCCGTGCCGGCGATCCGGCAGGGATTCGTGCCCGATTCCATCTCCACCGACCTGCACACCGCCAGCATGAACGCCGGCATGAAAGACATGGACATCCTGATGAGCAAGTTTCTGGCGATGGGGCTGGCGCTCAAAGACGTGGTGGCGGAATCGACCTGGAATCCGGCGCGCGAGATTCATCGCGAGGATCTGGGCAATCTCTCGCCCGGCGCGGTGGCCGATGTGGCCGTCCTGCGGCTGGAGAGCGGCGATTTCGGCTACACGGATATGTACGGAGCGCGGCTCAAAGGCGACCAGAAGCTCATCGCCGAGCTGACGCTGCGCGAGGGAAAAGTAGTCTGGGATCTCAACGGCATTTCGCGCCCAGATTGGACCACGCTGCCGCCCAACTACCGGCAAACCGGCGACGCGCGCTGGGACGCCGTCAGCCCCGCGCCAGTCCGCAAGCCGGACGCGCAGCGCTGATCGAGGGTTCGCTCAGAGGCGCAGCTCGGCCCTCTGGCTCAGGAGCACTTTCTGAAGCTCCTTGACATCCAAATCGCGGGGCTCGGCGCCTTGTTTGGCCGCGAGTGCCGCGGCGCATCCCGATGCGTGGCCCACGGCCATCGCGGGAGCCATGGACCGCGCGGATTGAAAGGCCCCCTGCTCGCACGAGATGCAGCGTCCCGAAAGCACCAGCCCGTCCACCGTCTTGGGCACCAGGGAGCGGTAAGGGATATCGAAGCCCTCATGCTTGAAGAAATAGCGGCTGCCGTGGTAATCCGGCATGGGATTGGAACTGATCGCGACGACATCGGCGAAGCGCTTTCCTTCAATCGCCTCCTGGGTGGTCAGCACGTGCCGGCCCACGATCCGCCGCGTTTCCCGCACGCCGATGTTGGTGCCGGTCTGGGCCAGGTAGAGCGATTCCATGCCCGGCTGGCTCCGCAGCTTCCGGACGTCCTCCCAGAGTTGCAGGCGCGCATCGATCTCGGCCCGTGTCAGGGCCTCCACATCGAGACCGTCGCCCGCCGCGCGCGGGCCCCAGCGCACCACGCGCTCGCCCATGCGCATGCCGCCGAACGGCCCCTTCACGCTGGAGGGCACGCCACCGAGGCCGTACATCAGGCTCATGGACATGCGGTCACCGGTATCGGCCGGACGCATGAATTCCGCTCCCGCGCGGGCGGCCACGTCGCCATCGCCCGTGCAGTCGATCACGATATCGGCCGCAATCGCCTGCCGGCCGGACTTGGATTCCACGATCAGACCGGTCACGCGCGAACCGCTCATCATCGGGGACGCCACCCAACTGTGCAGCCGCAGCTTCACGCCCTCCTTCTTCAGCAGGTTCAGGGAAGCCACCTTGGCGGCCTCGGCATCGAAGGGAATCGTGTAGGTCAGGTCGCCAAGCCGGTAGTCGTGCGGCGCGCTGTTGTAAGTGTCCGCATCGGCGACGCCGCCCAGCCGCACCAGTTCCGCGATGTACTCCGCCGGAATTCCTTTCACGGTCTGCAAGGCATCCGGAGGGTGCTGGTTGCGGAAGCCGTTGTAGCAGGTCATCAGGCCGGCGGTTCCGTTGCCGCCCAGGAAGGCGTAGCGTTCGATGAGCAGGGTGTCGGCCCCGCTGCGAGCCGCCGCGGCCGCGGCAATCACCCCGCTCGGCCCGCCTCCGGCCACCAGCACCTGGCAACGCGCCACTATGGGGGTGTCGATGGGCTCCCGGTATGTACTCGCGGTTTCGCGCGAGGCGGCCTGCCGAGCCTGAACCATTCCCGTGACGGCACCGCCAACCGCGGCGCCGAGGAATCCCCGGCGTGCCACGCCACCATTTCTTCTTCTGTTGTAACCCGACACTGTATGACTCCCCAACGTTAATTCGTTCACTAATACCCTAGTGTAGTGCGGCCTAACTAGTAACGAGTATCGTTAGCGCAGCGTCTTTACA
>CAYRWE010000031.1:0-31374 GCA_964427655.1 uncultured Solibacteraceae bacterium
GGTGCGCCAGCAGAATCGCACGGCGCTGCTTCTTGAGCTCCAGAATCTCGCCGGCGATGGTGGTTTCAGCTAACATTTCGGGCAGGAACGGAAGTCGCCTTCATTGTAACAAGCCATTCACAGAGGATGGGCGCTTCCGGTCGCTGCCCGAACGGAGTGGCGAGCCGCACGCCCGGCCGCCACCGCCGATTAATACCCGCGCGCCTTGTCCACCACGTTTTCGAGCGGCAGGCCGTGGGCGTAACGGCGGACGTTATCGGCCAGCAGTTCCATGTGACGGATCTGGCGTTCCGGCGAGAAGCCGCCGCTGTGCTGCGTGAAGATCATGTTCGGGCAGCCCCACAGAACGCCCGTGGGAGGATATGGCTCGGTGGGTCCCGGGTCCGATCCGGCGCCGGCGATGCGGCCTTCCTTCAGGGCGGCGGCGAGCGCGTTCTCGTCGACCAGCGGTCCGCGGGAGATGTTGATGAAGTACGCCGATTTCTTCATGGCCCGGAATACCTTGTCGCTAATCATGCCCCGGCTCACCGGCGTGTTGGGGCAGCAGCAAACCAGCACGTCCACCTGCGGGACCATCTCCATGAGCCATTCCGGCTCACGCAGCGTGTCGACGAAGACCGGCTTGGCCATAGGCTTGATATCCACGGCGAGAATCTTCATGTCGAAGCCGTAGTGTGCGATCTTGGCCGTGGCCTTCCCCAAGCCGCCCATGGCGACGATGCCCATGGTTTTGCCCTGGATCTCCACAAGCTGCCGGTTGGGTTTCCACTCTTTCTTGTCGTACAGCGGAATGTAGTATTTCTGAATCCCGCGCGTGAGCGATAACAGGATCGCCATGGCGGTCTCTCCGAGGGCCGGCGCGTAACAGCGCGCCATGTTGGTCATCGCGCAGGGATGGGCCACCAACTCGGGGAACATCTCTCTCTCCAGCCCGGCTTCCAGATTTTGCACCCACTTCAAGTTCTTCGCCTTCGCCAACATGGACGGATTGAGCTGGCCGAAGATGACGTCGCACTCGGGCAGCAGCTTGTTCAATTCCTCCTCGCTGGTGGGCATGAAAATCTCGACGTTGTTCTTGCCCCCGGCCTTGAGCTGTTCCAGTTCGGCGGGTGTGAAGGCGGCCGTGACTCCGACACGCGTGCACAGGATCTGAATTTTCGTGGGGGGCGGATCGAAGATTCTGATTCGGTCTTCGGTGTCCGCCGCGAGCAGGGCAGGCGCCGCCGGCGCTGCAGCCGCGGCCGCCATGAACGACCTTCGAGATACTGGATTTTCGGACATACTTTTCTCCTTCTGCACAAATGTATTACGGTATTTGCGAATCCCCCAACGATAACAATTCGAGTGCCCAGTGTCGAGCGGAGGGCCAACCGGCGGAGGGGCGGTCAGCAGCACGCGGCAGGGTCCCGGCGCGAGCGGCGAAGGAGTACCGAGACGGCGGCTGATCGGGGCCCCGTTGGCATCCCCCGCCGCGGAGGAACGCCCCGTGCCGCCGGATGCCGCTCACGAACCTTTACAAGGCTTAATGACACCTTTACAAGGCTTCCGACACCTGGCGGGGTTTCGCTGCGTCCAAGAGGGTGAATGAAAGGCGGCGCGTCATGAAAAAAGGAATTACGGCGCTTCTGGTTTCCTTCGGGATGCTCTGTGCTCAAACCTACCCCCCGGCCGGCCCGCCGGCCCAATCACCGCCGCCGGGCCAGCCGGCTCCCCCTCAGCAAGTCTTTTCGCCAGGCCAGCTTGACGACCTCGTAGCCCCCGTCGCGCTGTATCCCGATCCGCTACTCGGCCAGGTGCTGGCGGCGTCGACTTATCCCTTGGAAGTGGTCGAGGCCCAGCAGTGGCTGCAGCAGAACGGCAATCTGCAAGGCCAGCAGCGTATCGACGCGGCTGAGCAGCAGAACTGGGATCCCAGCGTCCAGGCGTTGGTGGCCTTCCCGGACGTGCTCGCGATGCTCAACCGTGACGTCCGCTGGACGACGGATCTGGGGAACGCTTTCCTGGGGCAGCAGCAGGACGTCATGGCGGCGGTCCAGCGCATGCGCGTCCGCGCGGAGCAGAGTGGGAAGCTGAACTCGACGCCCCAGCAGACCGTGACCACCGAGAATCAGAACGGGCAGAGTGCCGTGGTAATCCAGCCGGCCGACCCGCAAGTGATCTACGTTCCCACTTACAACCCCGAATATATCTGGGGACCGCCGGTGTGGGGTTACTATCCGCCGGTCTTTTATCCCAGCATCGGCTTCGGTTTTGGCTTTGGCCCGGGAATTTTCCTTTCCAGCTTCTTCCCGGGATTTGGCTTGCTCGGTTTGGGTGGCTGGGGCTGGGGGGTCGGCTGGTTCGGCAGCGGCCTCTTCATGAATGGTCTCTTCTTTAACCACTTCGGCTTCCACAGCTTCTACGGCGGCGGGTATGGCGGCGGGTTCGCGGGCGGGCGGGTTGCATGGCAGCACGATGCCTTCCACCGCGCCGGCGTTCCCTACGGAAACAGCAGCGTGGCCGCGCGCTTCAATAACTCGCGCTTCGCGGCCGGCCGAAACAACAACGGATATGCCGGCAATGGCGCGCGCTCGTATGCCGGCGGAGCGCGCAGCGTCAATGGCGGAGCGAATGGCGGATGGCGCAGCTTCGGCAATTCGGGCGGTACGGCGGCTCGCAGCTTCGCTCCTTCGGCCCGGGGCGGCGCCAGTGCGGGATATTCGAACCGCGGCTATGCGGGTACGAATTCCGGCTACGGCCGCAGCTATGCGGGCCAAGGCTCTAGCGGCATGAGCGCGCGAGGATACGCCGGTAGCGGCGCTTCGCGCAGTTACTCCGCGCCGCGCTCCTCCTCTGGCGGCTCCTCCTATGCCGGCTCGGCGCATAGCTTCGCGGGTTCGCGGTCCAATGGCAGTTACGGCGGCTCAAGCGGTGGCAGCCGTGCCTTCTCGGGCGGCGGCCGCTCCTTCGGCAGTGGCGGTGGCCACAGCAGCGGGTCCAGTCACGCCTCCAGTGGCGGCGGCCACTCCTCCGGCGGCGGCCATAGCGGCGGAGGGCACTCCGGCGGTGGCGGCCACGGACACCGGTAGACGACTCTATGCCGCCCGCCTCGGAGCCGCATCTCCGGGGCGGGCGGCGTCGTGAAAGCCCAGCCACCATCGGCAAGCCCGCACCCCTGCGGCTACAGGTTATCTCCGGCACCGGGTGGGGATGTCTGCGTTTCGGTACAGATCCCGCTGGTGGTTCCGTTCGGTGTTGTATACTACCCCGGAGGTTACAGTCTCCCATGGAACTTCCGAGAAGAGGGCTACCGGGACGCCTTTCCGCGGCGGTCCCGCTCGCGCTCGTTTTCGCGGGTTGCCTGGCCGGCCAGCAAGCCACCATTCGCGAGGAAAAGCAGTCCATCAAAACCTATCCCTTCTCCGGCCCCAATCCGTCGCCTACCAGATCCGGCAGCGGAACGACCGGCCAGCGAATTTATCCCTACTTCTCGTTCGACGAGCTGAGCCTGACGGGCGCCAGCCAGACCTGGAATGTCGTGCGCATGGAGAACCCTTACATCGCGGCGTTCGTCCTGCCGGCCGAGGGCGGCAAGCTGCTCGGGGCGCTCGAGAAGAGCACCAATCAGGCATTCGTCTATTACAACCACGTGCTCAAGTTCAGGAATATTTCCATGCGCGGCCCCTGGACCTCGGGCGGGATCGAGCTGAACTTCGGGATCATCGGCCATGCGCCATCCACGGCCAGTCCCGTGGATTACCTCGTCCGCAAGAATTCGGATGGCAGCGTGAGCTGCTTCGTGGGCGGCATGGATCTGCCGTCGCGCACCGAGTGGCGCGTCGAGTTCAAGCTGCCGCCCGACAAAGCCTATCTGGAGGCCCGCTCGCTGTGGTACAACCCGCAGCCGCTCAACCAGTCCTACTACGTCTGGATGAATATGGCGGAGAAGGTGGGGAGCGACCTGGAGCTGATCCTACCCGGCACGCAATGGATCGGGCATAATTACGCGCTTCCCAGCCAGCCCTGGCCGGTGGGCGCGGACGGGCGCGATCTCTCGTTCTATAAGAATCACGACAACACCGACGACGGCAGCTTTTTCGTGCACGGCGCGCTGGCGGACTTCTCCGGCGGCTACTGGCACGATTCCGATTTCGGCTACGGCCACTGGGCGCTTCATGAGGAGGTGCCCGGGCAGAAGCTCTTCCGCTGGTCGCTTTCGAGGGCCGGAGCCATCTGGGAGAACTTACTGACCGACAGCGACGGCCAATATCTGGAGCATCAGACCGGGCGCCTGTTGGACCAGAGCGACACCGGTTTCTTCGCCCCCTATTCGGCCGACCGCTGGCGCGAGATCTATTTTCCCTATAAGAAGATCGGCCCCATGGTCAAGGCGACGCCCTATGGAGCGCTCAACGTGCGCAAGGAGGGCGATGCCCTGGTGCTGCGTTTCTGCGCCTTACAGAAGATCGATGAGAAGCTGGTGGTGCGGGCCGCGGGGAAAGAGATCGCGAGCGGCAAGATCGTTCTCAACCCCATGGAGGTATTCGAGAAGAAGATTCCGGCATCGGTCAAGAAAGGCGAGCTGAGGGTGGAAATCGGCGACAAGCTCTCTTACACCGACGATCCCAACGACGGAGTCCTAAAGCGGCCACTTACTTTCCGAAACTACGATACCAATAGCCTCGAGGGGCTTTACCGATCCGCGGAGCGCGATAACCGGGAGCGCGACTACGAAGGGGCCCTGAAGAAGTACCTGGCGTGCCTCGATCGGGACCCATCGCATGTCCGCGCGCTGACGCGTATCGCGGAGATCTACGGCCGCCGGGCCGAATACGCGAAGGGGTTGGGCTACGCGCGCAAGGCCCTGGATTATGTCATGTACGACCCCGATGCGAACTTTACATACGGGATACTCTCGCGCAAGATGGGCGACCTGACGGACGCCAAGGAGACGCTGGGATGGGCGGCCCGCTCCATGCAGTATCGCTCCAGCGCGTACAGCGAGCTCGGCGGGATCTATGTTATGGAAGGTAACCTCGACCGTGCCCAGGAGTATCTGGCGCGCTCGCTCGAATACGATGCCAATAACGTGCGGACTTATCAGGTGCTGGCCACCGTCTATCGCCTGCAAAAGCAGCCGCGCAAGGCGCAGGAAGCGCTGGCGAAGATTCTCGAGATCGATCCGCTGAACCACCTGGCGCGCTTCGAACAATACCTGCTGGCGCCCGGACCGGGGACGTTGAGCACTTTCAAATCCATGATCCGCAACGAACTCCCGCACGAGACGTATCTCGAGATCGCCGCTTATTATTCCAACCTGCGCCTCGATGCCGACGCGCTGCGTGTGCTCGAGGTCGCGCCGGACCAGGCGACCATCCGCTATTGGCAGGCCTACCTGCTGCGCGATAAGTTTCCGGCCGAGAGCCGCCGGGCGCTGGAAAAAGCCGCCGCGCTTTCGCCTTATCTTGTGTTTCCTTTCCGCGAGGAATCGATTCCGGTGTTCCAGTGGGCCGCGGCGGCGCTGCCCGGCGACTGGAAGGCCAATTACTATCTGGGCCTGATCTATTGGGGCCTGCGGCGCGAACAGGATGCCATGAAGATGTTCGCACTGTGCGGCGACCGGCCGGACTATGCGCCGGCCTATATTTCGCGCGCTTTTCTCGAAAAGAGTATCGACGCGACGACCGCCCGGGCGGATTATGAGAAGGCCTTGGCCATCGACCGGAAGGACTGGCGAACCTGGTATCACCTGGCCGATTTCTACACCGAAACGGGTGTCCCCGGTAAAGCGTTGGACCTGGCCGTCGAAGCGAGCCAGCGCTTTCCCAATGAAGACGCCATCAAATCCCTGCTCGCCAGGGCGTATCTGGAAAATGGCCGCTATCAGGAGTGCAATTCCGCGCTCGCCGGCGCCACCATCCTGCCTTTCGAGGGCCAGAGGGACATCCACACCCTGTTCGTTCAATGCCTGGTGAGCCAAGCCATGGCGGACATGAAGAAGGGCCGATACAGCGAGGCCGCCGGCGAGTTGGAACGCTCGCGCGATTATCCGGAGCGGCTCGGAACCGGCGCGCCGCCCGATCCCGATTTAAGGATTCAGGACTACCTGCTGATGTTCTGCTACCAGGAGTCCGGCGCGGCCGCGAAGGCCGCCGAAGCCGTCCGGAGAATCGATGCCTATGCCGGGCACCATTCGCCGGGAAACCTGGATGCACAGAAGAACCAGGTGGGCCAATGGTATCGCAGCACCTTCCGGGAGCGGACGGAACGCGATGCGCTACAGGAGTTGTCGCGCCTGCTGAACGGCGGAGGGCGCCCGGGGGGCGAGTGAAGGCCGGAGCCGGGTTGGCGGCCATCAACTACGGTGCGAACTCCACGCCGGGGCTCTTCCAGCCGGCCTCGGCGCTGGTTTCGGGCTGCGCCTGCGCGTTACGCCGGCCGCCCTCGAGCGCTTTTCTCAAGCCCAGGAACGGCCGCTCGATCCAGGCGTACGACGCCATGGCCGCCAGCACCGCCAGCGCCACATTCGCCGGAGAGGCGTTGTACCAGGCCGCGCCCGTGCGGTTCAGGAAGACCTGCTGCCACAGGTATAGTGAATAGCTCCGCACGCCGATCCAAACCAGTACCCGGCTGTTGAGAAAGGCAGGCGGGTAGCGCACGAAGCGCTCGATCAGCACGGCCACGGTGAAATTCAAAACGGTCTGTCCCACCGGCAGCCAGGCGCGCGGATATAGTCCGCCCAGGTTCAGCACCGGCAGCGCCGCTACCAGCAGGAGCAGCCAATTGGATCGCAGGATACCGAGCCAGCCGGGGATTTGCGCCAGCCGGTCGCGCAGCAGCGCCAGCAGGCATCCGGCGGCGATGGCGTCCATGGCGAACTGGAACTGCTCGCCCACCGCCTCGTTGCTCATCCCCAGATGGAAGTAGGCCACCGTCCGCAGCAGCGGCGCCGCCACCACGGCCGCCAGCGCCGCCCATTTGGCGCCGGCCGGAGCGAGCAAGAGCACGACCGCCGGCCACAGCAGGTAGAACTGCTCCTCCACCGAAAGCGACCACAGGTGGCCCATCGTCCAGGCGTGCACGGGATGGTAATTCGAGGTATACGTGAGGGCGTGCGCCAGGTCGCCGGAACGCAGCGGAAACAGGCACGCGGCCACGCCGATAAAGAGGAACGCCGCCGGAAAAATCCGCAGCGTGCGCCGCAGATAGAACCGCTTGAGCGATATCCCCCCGCCGCGATGCTCCTTCAACAGCAGACCGGTTATCAGGAAACCGGAAATGACGAAGAAGATTCGGACTCCCAGGTTCCCCAGGTCGCCCGTGAACCGCGCCACCGTGACCGGCAGGAAATCCCGCGTACCGCATAGATGGGCAAAGAGAACGCAGCAGATAGAGAGGGCGCGCAGCCCATCCAGGCTGGGAATCCGGTCGCTCATCGAGGGAGGCAAGGGCACGCGGATACCCAAGGCTGACGGGCAGCTTGCGGGCGGCCTGGGTGCGTGATTCCCAGCACAGTGCCCGGCGGGCGCCACCAGCCGCACGGGACCGAGACAGCCGGATGCTAATCGTTCTACGCGAAAACTACCGCAATACCCAGGATGTTTTTCAGGGTCGTCACATCGATCGTCGCTGCCGGCTGAAAGCGCGCCGAACCGGCATACGCCAGCAGACTGCGCAGCAATTGCGCCGCTTCCGGGCGATCCTTAAGTTTCAGCAGGTCCGCGGTGCATACCAGTAGCTTGCCTTCGCCTACGCGAAACTCGAATATCAACCCAAACTTATGATTCCGGCCGATGTTATCGATAACCTGCACGATGGGCCGGTAACTTGCCGGGGACCGATCCAGCGACACAGCGCGGCTGTTCTTGATGAGATGCCACCATTGCCAGTTCGTGTGAGACTCCGATGGAAAATCCGCCAGCGCCGGATGCCGGGGATCCATCAGCAGGCCCATGGTTCCGGGCGAGGGCTTCATCTCCAAATCCTGGCTCGCCTTCTGAAACATCCCGTAGTTCCAGAAATCGCTCTGGAACTGGCCGTCCACAAAGGTACCCGCAATTTCCAGAGCCACATCCAGGTCTTTAATCTCTGGCAAAAGCAGGACGGTCTCTCCTTCCTTCAACTTCTGCTGGGCGGCGGCATCCAGGTTGCGCGCGATGCGCACGCCGGCAGGCGGTTGGGTATCGATGGAGCGGTCATAAACCCAGACGGGCCAGCGGTTGCGGAACTGTGTACCCTGAATGAGCAGCTCCAGGTCATAGCGGGCCGGTGTTTTCAGCCCCTTCAGCGGGATAGAAATGCTTCCCAGCATGGCCGCGTCGCCCCGCGGGATGGTCGCGGGCGGCATCTGGCCCCTCTGGACCACCTGGCCGGCCCGGTCGGTGAGACTCCAGGCCAGCACGGCGCTTCGCAGGTCCGCCGCGCCGTAATGCGCCACCTGGACATCCGCCGCGAAGGTCTCCGCCGCGCTCCACGTGTACTTACCGAAACGCAGGAGCGGAACGGTGGAGCAGCAGAACTGGCGCCATTCCTCAGCCTTGATCAGGCCCTTCGAATCGTTGAAGGCGTCCAGAATCCCGACCAGCGCGCTCCCCTGAACGTGGCAGTCCGCCAGATCGAGGATCTGGAAGCCGCCGAACCCCGCCGTGCGCTGCGCGGCTTCGAGATCCTCCTTGTAACACAGCACCGCCAGCGCGCCCGAAGCATGGAAGAAGTCCTTCCACTGATCGAGCATACCCGCTTTGGCCAGACGGTCCCGGAAGATCTCGAGGTTGCGCGGCAACATCAGTCCGGTGAACTTGGGGATCTCATCGAAGTTGGGGTATACCTGAAATTCGCCGATTTCGTGTGCGATCACCGGGACGGGGATGCCTTCGAGTGCCTTGCGGTAGTCTCTCTCGGTGTTCGGCGGGCCGGTCTCGATGTGCCCGGCGGGCAGATTGACACAGGCATAAGAAGCCCGCACGTCGCCATCCGAGCCTTTGCGCGTGCGCCACGTCACCCAGAACTCGTCCCCGGCCTCATACTGCTGCGATTCCCAGAAATTGTTACTACCGCTGGTGAACAAACGGCGGCGGTCCAGGGCCTGCAGGCGCTTCACGATTTCCGCCATGGCGGCGCGCTCGCCGAACAACTCGTTGCCCAGCGAAAAGAAGCAGAAAGACGCATGGTTGCCATACGTCTCCAGGAGCGCCGCGGCTTCCTCGACCAGGGACGGAACGTGCTCCGCGGAGATGGGGCTGCGCGCGCCCAGTTCCGCCTGCACGTACACGCCTTCCAGGTCCGCCGCTTCAAGAGCGGCCTCGGGCGGGAAGCGATAGGCGCGTAGATGGTTCAGGCCGTATTCCTTGTTGTTGCGGAAGAAGCGCCGCCAATCCTCCACCTCGAAAGCCATCTGGTCGGTTAGCGGCGAGATGCATTCGGCGGAGCGGCCCCTGAGGAACACTCTGCGGCCGTTGACTTCGAGCTTTGCGCCGCGCGGCGAAATCTCGCGCATTCCGAAGCTGATCTCCATACGGTCCGTGGAAGAGACGCCCGCGCCGGAGGCTTTCAGGGCTGCCGTGAGGCGGTAGAGCGCCGGCTGAAACTCGTCCCAGAGCAACATGCCGTCGCCCATCGCCAGCTCCCGCTCGACTACCTGCCGGCCGGGAGCCGCCTCGAATTCGAAATCTACGGGCGCGGGCGCGTGCTGGCGCGCGCAGTTATAGCTCACTGCCTGGAGCCTGATGGCGGCCTTCACGCCGCCGCCGGTTGCGTTGCCGACCTCCACGCTGACGCGGACCGTCTTGCGCGCGACGTCGGGAGTTACCTTCAGCTTGCTCACCCAGACAGGGCTGGTGGCCAGGAGTTCGGTCCGGCCCGGCAGCCCCGATCCCGTCAGTATGGTGAGCGTATGCCGCCCGGGCGCAATCGATTCGCCCAGCTCGTGCACGTGAGGGATGTTGCGGCCGCTCAGCCGCTCGCCCGCCTCGCGGCCATCCAGCCAGACGCGCGAAGCGGCGCTGCGCTCCAGGAACAATGCCACGCGCCGCCCGTTCCAGGCCGCCGACAGTTCGATTTCCCGCTGATACCAGACGTTGCCGTTGTAAGCGACGTACTTGGGATTGAGACCCTCGGCCGAATACTCCGTGTTCAGAACGGTCTTAGCGTTGGTTTGCAGCGTGCCGGGCAGCGTGAGGCTGTCCGGGAATTTCTGCCGGTACCAGCCGTCGCGAAGCCCGTTATCGTCCGGATCGGCCTGAAAACGCCATTCTCCGGCCAACGATTGGATCTCGCGTTCGCCCGTTTCCCCCTGCGCGCTCCTGCTGGTGAGTCCGGCCGTCCCAGCCGCCAGGAGTCCGATCACTGTTCGGCGCGTCATCGATTCCATGCTCGCTCTCCCGATCCAAATGAAAGTTGACCCGAGAAGCCATTCTACTCCAATGCAGGGAGGCGGAGAAAAGGTTTGGGATTGGGGTTTGCCCCCGTTTTTGGCGTACAGCCGGCGAGCAGCCTACAGCCCGAATTCTGGTGGACGTGGTGGGATTCGAACCCACGACCCCGGCGTTGCGAACGCCGTGCTCTCCCAACTGAGCTACACGCCCACTATCAAGCTGAATACAATATAACAAATGGCGAGCCGCGAGATCACCAAACAACTCCACCGTATGCGCCGCGACTGGGACCGGCGTGCGCGCGAGAATGCCCGCCACTACGTGGTCACCGGCCGGGAACGCTGGTCGGACGAGGAGTTCTACCAGTCGGGCCAAGTCGCCATGGAAGAAGACATCCTCAACGACCTCACCAACATCTGCCAGGGGGCCGATCCGCGCCGGATGAAGGTGCTCGAAATCGGCTGCGGAGCCGGCCGCGTCACGCGCGCCCTGGCGGGGTTCTTCGGCGAGGTCTTCGCCGTGGATATCAGCCGGGAAATGGTGCGCCAGGCGCGCCAGGCCGTGGCGGGCTTCCCCAACGCCCACGTATTTCGAAACAATGGCAGGGACCTGTCGGCGGTCCGCCTGCACTGGTGGAACCGCTTCGGCCTGGGACCTCGGCCGCGGCTCGATTTCGCTTTCTCCTCGATGGTCTTCCAGCACATCCCGAGCCGCGAAATCATCGAGAATTACGTGCGCGAAACGAACCGGCTTCTAGCTCCCGGTGCGCTATTCAAGTTTCAAGTCCAGGGATCTCCCCGTGCGGAGCCGAAGCCGGGGGACAGTTGGATCGGAGCTCCCTTCTCGGAGAGCGACGCGCGCGGCATGGCCGATCGGTGTGGTTTCGAGATGCGCTACCACCACGGGGCCGGCGATCAATACTACTGGCTCTGGTTCTTCAAGACGCGGGAGTTGGAATAAGCGCGATCCGGCGCGACGCCGCCGCGTAGCATCAACTTCCGGACGACGTCGGTGGATTTTGCAACCGGTCTTTGCGACGGCCGGCCCAATACTTCTTCATGCGCTCGGAAACTTCCCGGCGCTCCCCAGCGCTCATGTCCTTGCGGCCGCGCCGCCGCATTAGGCTGGGCAACTTGGGCGCCTCGCTCGCGCTCCGCTGCAGCTCTTCGAGTGAAGCAATTACGCGCTCGAGTTTTTCTTTCTCGGCGTACAGTTCCTGGATCGCTTTGAACAGGTCCATTACGACAAATCGATGCCGCTTCGACTGAGACTACGGTTCTACCCGATATTACATCGGATGGCGCCGTTATTTCCAGCCAAAAAGAACCTTAGAATACGAAAAATGGCCATCTGGGTATTACCCTTAAGCCAAATTTCGGTCCCACCAGGATCAGGACTACAGAGAGTAACAGAAGTACGAGAACTATTATGAGAGTGGTTTTAAACCACGGGAATTGCCTGTGTTCGCGGTGTAATACGACCAGATATCCCGCGAAAACACCCACGTAAAACAGAATGCACATGGGCGTGGCGAACAACATCATGTTGAACACGTCCGGCGTGGGTGTAACCACTGCGGCAATGATGAAGATAGCCAGGATAGCGTAGCGACTGTGGCGTACCAGAAATGCCGGGCTGACCACTCTGATTAAGGTCAGAAAAAAGATGATGATCGGCATTTCAAAAACTAAACCTACACCCAGAACGACGTTTACAAACAGATCGAAATAATACTGAATTGAAACCATCGGCTCGACGTAATTTCCGCGGCCGATGCTCAGCAGAAACGTGAGCCCGTAACGGAATGCCACGAAATACGCGAACAGGCCGCCGAGTATAAAAAGACCGGCCGAGCAAACTACGAAAGGCACCGCCCAGCGCCGCTCCCTCTTGTACAGGCCGGGCGAAATAAAAGCCCAAACCTGATACAAGACCCAAGGAGAGGCCAGAAAAAGGGAGCATAAAATCGGCAGCTTTACCCAGATGATCTGGAAGCTCTCCATCGGTTCGATCTGGACCAGCGTGGGCCGGTAGCCCAGCGTTCTTAGCGCGGAAACCGCCGGCTGGCAGACGAACGCCCACAAACGATCGGTATAGGTCAGGCTGACGATGAAGGCTACCCCCACCCCGGCTACCGCCCGGATAATGCGTGAGCGCAACTCTTGCAGGTGCTCGAGGAACGACATGCGCAGCATGCCGTCTTCTTCGCCATCACCGTCGTCGCCGCCGCCTCCCGAAGGCGGGGGTGGAGTTCCTCTTCCACCCCAATGAAACAGCTTCCCAATGACCTCGCTGACGCGGTCGCTGGGAGACAGGGCAACACTCGTGGGAGCGACGCTCCCGGTCCGATCGTCTGATGAATTCATTCGCTAAGCAGTATGGTCGGAAGCCGTTGGAACCGGCGCTAGAACCGAATCTGAACTTGCAGGTGTTTCCGGGGTACTGCTGGCCGATTCGGCGATGGCCGTTTCCTCGCCGCGGGCTACGGTGCCCTCCGGCGCGACGACTGACATTGATTCAGCGCCCTCAGTTGCGGATGCGCTTTCTGTGGATGGACTGGCAGCGGTGGAATCGGTGTAGCTCGATTCGTAAGTCGAATAATCGTAGTTGTAAGTGTCACCTGTATACTGGCTGGTGACCTGTTTCAACGATTCGGTTTCCTGCTCCAGGCTTTTCATTTCGTTCTCGAACGTGGACTTCAGTTCGTTCGAGGCCCGCCGGAATTCGGTGACGGCTTTTCCAATGGTCCGTCCGATTTCCGGCAGCTTCTTCGGGCCGAACAGAAGTAGCGCGAGAAGAAAGATAAATACTATCTCCTGCGTGCCCAATGTGCCGAACATCAGATTCCTCCCGACCGGTGATCTCCCTCATAATAACATGGCGTGCCGGAGCGGACCCTGCCCTCCCGGAGAAGGCTCTTGCGGGGCGGGCCGGGCGCGCGGGAGGTGGTGAAACGTGGCTGCGGAATGCACTTTTTGCGGAATCGCCGGGGGCCGCATAGCGGCGCCGGTGGTCATGGAGGACGATCTGGCGATCGCCGTGCTCGACCACCGGCCGCTCTTTCCGGGACACTGCCTGCTGATTCCCAAGGCGCATTACGAGACGTTGCTGGACGTTCCCGATGACGTCATCGGCCCGCTGTTCGCCCGCGCGCGCCGCCTCTGCGCGGCCCTCGAACTGGGCCTGGGCGCGGAGGGATCGTTCGTTGCAATCAACAACCGCGTGAGCCAGAGCGTGCCCCATTTGCACATCCACGTGGTGCCGCGCCGCAAAGGCGACGGCCTGAAGGGCTTCTTCTGGCCGCGCGGCAAATATCGCGACGCCGCCCATGCGGAAACCGTGCGCGCCGCCATCGCGCAGGCGCTTCAGAGTTTGTAGCCCGGTGGGGCCCGCTTTAGCTCGCCGGGAACCGCTGTGAAATCCGGCTTGCGGTTCCTACGCCAGCGTTTCCCCGAGTATCTTCTCGCGCTGCTCGGCCCGAAATCGCCGCAGCTTCTCGCGCAGGGCCGGGCGGGTGTTGGCCAGAATCGCAATGGCCAGCAGTGCCGCGTTGCGCGCCCCGGGAGCGCCGATGGCCAGGGTTCCCACCGGAATCCCCGAGGGCATCTGCACCGTGGAAAGCAGCGAATCCATGCCCTTGAGCGAGGCGCTCTCGAGCGGTACGCCTAGCACCGGCACGAGCGTATGGGCGGCGCACACCCCCGCCAGGTGTGCCGCGCCCCCCGCCGCCGCGATGACCACCTCGATCCCGCGCCCTTCGGCCCCCGCCACGTACTCGCCCGTCTCGGCCGGCGTGCGATGCGCCGAGAGTACCCGGCACTCATGCGGAATCTCGAAATTCGCCAGCACTTCGTCGGTCTGGCGCATCACGCTCCAATCCGACTTGCTGCCCATCAGCACCGCCACCAGCGGTTGCGTTTCCGGCATCGTTATTGCCCCTGCGCCAGGGTGAAGCCATCCTGCCCATCGAAGGAGCGCAGCGACTCGGTCATGGCGATCTCGATTCCGGAATCCGCGATCCGCCCCAGCAGCGCCACGAGCGGCGCCATGCCGGTCTGGTTCTCCGCCAGGAAGCGGCAGCGGAAGCTGTCCGTGCAGAAGGTCTCCGCACGTCCCGCCGGCCAAACCTTCACGCCGCGATTGTCGATCATTTGCAGCTTCAAGCCCTCGCCCGCCAGCTTGCCCACCGCGGCGGCCAGCTCGTTGGCATTGCGCGACGGCCAGTAGACGAACACGTCGATGCCCTTGAGCCGCATGTCCGTGGGGCGGGCCGCCGCCGCCGCAACCGGAGGCGCCGCAGTCTGCGACCGCTTGGCATACGTCACCGGTTTTAGCCGGTTGGGCTTCTGGCCCATGCGCGCCACCACCGCGCAGGCGAATTCCTTGGTTCCCACCTTCTCCTTGCTGATCCCTTCCGAGAAGATGTCGTAGGTGTGGACGCCGTCCTCGATCGTCCGCAGCCACGCGTTATGCACCCGCTCGGCCGCCTCTGGCTGGTCGATGTGCACCAGCATCAGCACCGCTCCCAGCAGCAGCCCCGAGGGGTTGGCCAGGTTCTTCCCCGCGCGCCGCGGAGCCGATCCGTGAATGGCTTCGAACATGGCGCAGTGGTCGCCGATATTGGCCGAACCGGCCAGCCCCACCGACCCGGCGATCTGCGCGGCCACGTCGGAGAGGATGTCGCCGTACAGGTTCGGCATCACGATCACGTCGAAAGCCTCCGGCGTATCGGCCATCTTGGCGGCGCCGATATCCACGATCCAGACTTCCTTTTCGATCTCCGGATAGGCCGCCCCGATCTCGTCGAAAACCTTGTGGAACAGGCCGTCGGTCATCTTCATGATGTTGTCTTTCATGAAGCAGGTGACCTTGCGGCGATTGTGCAGGCGCGCGTACTCGAAGGCGTAGCGCACGATCTTTTCGCTGCCCGGCCGCGAGATCAGCTTGATGCAGGACATCACTTCCGGGCTCATGCGGTATTCGATCCCGGCGTACAGGTCTTCTTCGTTCTCGCGCACGATCACCAGGTCCATGTTGGGATGCTTGGTATCGATGAACGGGTGATAGGAGACGCACGGCCGCACGTTGGCGTACTGCCCCAGCGTCTTGCGCGTGGTTACGTTCAGGCTCTTGAAGCCGCCGCCCTGCGGCGTGGTGATGGGTGCCTTAAGGAAAACCTTGGTGCGCAGCAGCGAATCCCAGGAACTCGGTTCGATCCCCGCGGAATTGCCGCGCAGGTACACCTTTTCCCCGATTTCGATGGTTTCGATGTCCAGTTGGGCGCCCGCCGCTTCCAGAATCTGCAGCGTCGCGTTCATGATCTCAGGGCCGATGCCGTCGCCATAGGCGACGGTGATTGGGGTCTTGGTGGGCATAGTGGATGCACTTAGGATAGGGGAATTCCCGGCGCCTGTGCAAGCCTCTGCGCACTACAATTGGGAAGAGCCAATTATGTCGCCATTGGAGGCAGCCAGCGCCGTTTCCATCCCCGCCCGGCCGCGCGCCGGCGGCTTTGCGCGATACGCCTGGGCGGTGCTGGCCTACAACGTAGCGGTTGTCCTGTGGGGTGCGCTGGTGCGCGTCACCGGTTCGGGCGCGGGCTGCGGGAACCATTGGCCACTTTGCAACGGCACGGTGACGCCGCTTTCGGGCACCGCCGCCACCACCCTCGAATTCACCCATCGCATCGAATTCACCCATCGGATGATGAGCGGCCTGGATGCCGTGCTGGTCGTGGCGCTGGTTCTGTGGGCCTTCCGGCTATTCCCCCGCCGCCATCCGGCCCGCTTGGGAGCGGCGCTGGCGGGCGTTTTTCTGGTTACGGAAGTGCTCCTCGGCGCGGCCCTGGTGCTCCTCCAGCACGTGGGGCGCAATCCTTCGGTGAACCGCGCCTACTCGCTCTCCGGGCACCTGGTCAACACGCTCGCGCTGCTGGCCTGCCTGGCGCTCACCGCGTGGTGGGCCGGCGGGAAGCCACCCGTGCGTTTCGCCGGCCCGGGCGCCTGGATGGCCGCGGCCAGCCTGCTGGCCTTCGCGATCCTGGGCGTGAGCGGCGTAATCGCGGCCCTGGGGGACACGCTCTTTCCGGCTCAATCCCTGGCGGCGGGTTTTGCCCAGGATCTCGATCCGGCCGCCAGCATTTTCCTGCGCTTGCGCATTTTCCACCCCCTGATTGCGGCGGCGGTGGAAGCCTGGCTGGTGATTTTCGCGGTGACGTCTTTCCTGCGCCGGCCGGCCGTCAAACCCATGGCCTGGGCGGTGCTGGCCGCCGCGGGTGTGCAACTGGTGGCCGGCTTCGTCAACCTGGTGCTGCTGGCGCCCGGCTGGATGCAGATCGTCCACCTGCTGCTGGCGGACACGCTGTGGATCCTGCTGGTGCTCCTGTGTGCCTCCCTGCTGGCGGTCTGAGGCCGGCGCGCCCCAGACGCGAAAACGTGGCGCGGGCCTAAAGCCGCGGGGGTAATCGGCCGATCTGTCTCCTATGCGATGGGTATGGATTCTCGCGGCTACCCAGCTTTGGGCGCAATCGGCGGCCTCGATCGCGGAACGCGCGCGCGAGGCCCTCGAGAAACAGCGCGCTTCGGTGGCCCGTCAGCTCGAGGCGGCGCGCAAGCAGGCCGGGCATGCCGACACGTGGCTGCCTATCGGCGCCGATCCCAAGCCGCCGCCCGGCGATATCGCCATGGATGATCCGGCTGGCTGCGAACCTATGTCCGAACTGGTGCTGGCGCCCATCGTGGATCGCGTGTCCCAGGATCAGAAGCTCGAGCCCAGCCTGATACACGCGGTCATCCGGCAGGAATCCGCCTTCCGTCCTTGCGCCGTTTCATCTCGCGGCGCGCAGGGGCTGATGCAGATCATGCCGGCTACGGCCGGAGATCTCGGCCTGGACGATCCGTTCGATCCTCCGTCCAACGTCGCGGCCGGCGCTAAGTACCTGCGCCAGTTGCTGGACCGCTACCACGGCGATCTCTTCCGCGCCCTGGGAGCCTACAACGCCGGGCCCGCCGCAGTGGATGCGGCCGGAGGCATCCCGGATATCCCGGAAACGCTCGATTACGTAAGCTCCATTTTCCACAAGCTGGATCGGAAATAGAGCCGGAGCCCAATCCCCACGATGGTTGCGCGGCGGCATACTGGAAAAGATGGCTGTCGACCCTTTCGAACTGGTGCTGGCCGTGGAGGCCGCCGACATCGACGAACTCGGCCACGTCAACAACGTGACCTACCTGAGGTGGGTGCAGGATGCCGCCGTGGCGCATTGGCGCGCGGCCGCCCCGCCGGCCGATCAAGCGCGCCTGTTTTGGGTGGCGCTGCGCCACGAAATCGATTACAAGCGGGCGGCCTACGCCGGCGAGAAGCTCATTGCCCGAACGTGGGTGGGCAACGCCACGCGCCTGCGCTTCGAGCGCCACACCGAAATTCTGCGCGCGGCCGATCGCACCTTGCTCGCCAAAGCCCTCACCGTGTGGTGCCCCATCGATGCCCACACCGGCCGGCCTACCGCCGTCAGCCTGGAAGTCCGGGAGTCGTTCTCGACGATGGCCGAATTGCGGCCTTGACCGTCCGGCCGAGTGTGGAGGCCGTGTAGGGCTTCGGCAGGAAGCCCGAAACCGCCTGGTCCGCCAGCAGCTTCAGGCATTCCGCCTCGCTGTAGCCGCTCGACATCACCACGCGAAGATCCGGCCTCAGGCGGCGCAGGCGCGCCAGGGTTTCCTGGCCGCTCATCCCAGGCATGCTCAAGTCCAGCACCACCAGGTCGATTGCACCCGGATCGGCCGTCAGGGCCTCCACCGCGGCCGCCCCGCTTTCGCTTGTAACCACGTCATAACCCATGCGCGCCAGCGCGTAGGTGGCCATCTGTACCACCGCCGGTTCATCGTCCACCAGCATCACGCGTCCCTGACCCCGCAGGCGATGGGGATCGCTGGCGGCCTTCGCGGCGGGTGCCGGCAAGGCCGCGGCAGCCGGAAGCAGGATCGAGAACGAACTGCCCATTCCGGGAGTGCTTTCCACTTTCAAGGCGCCTTTGTGGCCGCGCACGATCCCCGAAACGGCCGCCAATCCCAGTCCCCGGCCGGTGAACTTGGTGGTGAAAAACGGATCGAAGATCTTGGCTTTGGTGGCTTCGTCCATCCCGCAGCCGGTATCCCTGACCTCCAGCAGCACCTGCGGCCCCTGGCGAATCTCCGCGCTCTCCCAATCGCGGCCCAGGGATTGCCCGTTCGCCCCCACCAGGCGCGTGCGCACCGTGATCAGGCCAGCCCGGTCGCCGATCGCTTCGGCGGCGTTGATCACCAGGTTCATGACCACCTGCTGGATCTGGGCCAGATCCGCCTGGATGGGCGGGAGATCGGGCTCCAGGTCGAGCCGCAGGGTGACCGGATTGGGCACCGAAGAACGCACCAGCGCCACCACCTCCCGCACCAGCTCGGAAAGCACCACCGGCTCGATCACGAAACGCCCCTTGCCGGAATAGGCCAGCATCTCGCGCGTCAGGTGCGCGGCACGTTCCCCGGCTTGCAGGACCTCCTGGAGCAGGCCGCCGGCCTGGTGGCCCGGCGGCAGCAAATCCGCCGCCAGGCTGGCGTTGCCGATGATACCTACCAGCAAATTGTTGAAATCGTGCGCGATGCCTCCCGCCAGCATCGCCACGCTCTCCATTTTCTGCGCTTCCAGCAGCCGGTTCTCGATGCGCTTCCGCTCGGTCACGTCCAGGACCAGCGCCATGGCGGCCGTGACGCGCCCGCCCTCCCCGCGCAAGGGCACGTACTGCGACCACAGCTTGCGGTCGCGGTACTCGGTTTCGTAGCTCCCCGTCTGGCCCTCCAGCGCCACGCGAACGTGTCGCTCCACCAGATCGCGCAGTCCCGCGTCCAGGACGTCGCGCAGAGGGCGTCCTTCCACGGTCTCCCGGCTCATGCCCAGCCGGCCGGCCAGCTCGCCTTCGGCCACCAGGCACAGCAAATGCTCGTCCACTACCAGCACCCCGCCGTCGGGAATGCTGCGCGCGATCGCCCGGTAGCGCTCTTCGCTTTCGCGCACCCGCTTCTGCGCCTCCACGCGCTCCATGGCTACCGCAATATGGTGGGTCACCGCCTGCATGAGCGACAGATCGTCTTCCGAGAACGCCGGACGGTTGGCGGTGCCGAACGAGAGAGTTCCGATGATCTTTCCCCTGGCCGGCAGGGGATAGCACGCGTAAGCTTGCATGCCGAACGATTTCACGAGCTCCGTTCGCGGGTCGGGTGTGTTGAAGATATCCGTGGCGACGATGCGGCAGCCATCTCGCGCCACGCACCCGCACACCGCCGCGCCATAGTCGAGCCACTCGATCGTGCGCGCCGCCTCGGCGGGAATTCCCCCCGAGGCATTCAGGTGCAGGCATCCCCGCCGCTCGTCCACCAGGTAGTTGAAAAACGTCTGGCAATCGAGGGTTTGCATTACCTTGCGCGCCAGTTCGTCGACCAGGCTCTGCGGATCTTCACTGGCCAGCAAACGCGCCACCACGTCGGTCAGCAGTTCCTGGTGGAGGCGGGCCCGCGACAACAGAAGCTTGCGTTCGGTGATGTCCCGAACCACGCTGATGAGCAGGCGTTCGCCGCCCACGTCGGCGCCGAGCGAGCTGACTTCCACCGGGAACTCGCTCCCGTCTTTGCGGACATGCACGGTTTCGAACAGCACCGTGGCGGTGTCGGCGCGGCTCATCTGGGATTCGATCTGGTCGCGGAAGGCGCCCGCCCGCAAATCGCGGACGCTCATGCCGAGGATTTCTTCGATGCTGTACCCGTAGGCCCGCAGCGCTGCCGCGTTGGCGTCCAGAATCCGGCCATCGCCGCGGCGCACGAACAGGATGATGTCCCGGCTGTGCTCGGCCAAAAGTTCGAAGCGGCGCTGGGCGTCCTGTTCGCCGTGCCAGCCGGAAAGGTCGCGGATAGCCAGCAGCACCATCGGCGTGCCGTCATGTTCGAGGCGGCGGCTGTGAATAGAGACCGGCACTTTCCGGCCGTCCCTGGCGTGCAGCGCGGCGCACCCCGCGGTCCCGTTCTCGAAGATATCCGCCAGTGCCAGCCCGCGGATCTCATCCGCCGCGCAGCCCAGCATACGGCATAACGCCGGGTTGGCATATAGCGGGCGGCCCGCCGGCGATCCCTCCGTCGCGTCCAGCAGCAGCATGCCGTCGCTCGCAAGATCCAGGGCCGGTTGCAACCCGCCTGCCTCGCGCCGCTCGCGGCCCTCTTTCGAACGTATCGGCATGGCAGTCGTTTCCCGGAAAGCAGGCTCACACATACGGGTTGGAAGGGATTACAATCTGGCTGATTTTAGCGCATTCTCGCGGCGCCCGTCCGTGCCGGCCGGCGGTCCTTGGAACGCCCACGTACAGTGAACGTACCAGTGCGGGGACTGGAGCGTCTGGTATTGCAATCGCCCGCAGTTTGCGATTTCCCACGTCCCGGGGCGCTATAATCGTCTGTTCAAATTCCCTGTCGAAGGTTTCGGAGGCTCCCCCCACTTGCCGGAATTGCGTAAGGACCCCGTCACGGGGAGATGGGTAATCATTGCCACGGATCGCGCCAAGCGGCCCTCGGATTTTATCCGCCAGCCGGTGGTGCCGGCCGGCGGTTGCATCTGCCCGTTCGATTACGGTAACGAGCACAAAACGCCGCCCGAGATTTTGGCGTACCGCGACAGCGGCGGACGCGACGAACCCGGCTGGCGCGTGCGCGTCATCCCCAACAAGTTTCCCGTCCTGGGAATCGAAGGCGAGTTGAACCGCCAGGGCGAGGGGATGTACGACAAAATGAACGGCATCGGCGCTCACGAGGTGGTGATCGAGACTCCCGATCACATGGCTACCCTGGCCGAAATGCCCGAGAAGCGCATCGAAGAGGTCCTATGGGCCTTTAAGGAGCGCGTCAACGACCTCAAGCGGGACCGCCGTTTCCGCTATATCATCCTGTTCCGGAACCACGGCGAAGCCGCCGGCGCCTCGCTCGAGCATCCCCATTCCCAACTCATCGCGCTGCCCGTCATCCCCAAACGCGCGAAGGAAGAGGTGGACGGCGCGAAGCTCTTCTACGACCTCAAGGAGCGCTGCATTTTCTGCGACATCATCCGCCAGGAAACCACCGCCGGCGTGCGCCTGGTGGCCGAGACGGACCGCTTCACGGTACTGGAACCATACGCCCCGCGCTTCCCCTTCGAGACCTGGATCCTGCCCAAGCGCCACGAGTCGCATTTCGAGGATTCCGACGCTGTCACCTTGCAAAACCTGGCCTGGGTGTTGCGCTCCACCATGCGCAAGATCGACAAAGTGCTCGAGCGGCCGGCCTACAATTTCATCTTTCACAGCGCGCCCGTGCAGGACGCCCCGTTGCCGTATTACCACTGGCATCTGGAGATCATTCCCAAACTCACCAAGGTGGCCGGTTTTGAATGGGGTACGGGCTTCTACATTAACCCGACGCCACCCGAGGAATCCGCCCGTTTTCTGCGCGACGCCGGCCTGGGATAGGCGGTCCTTCCGGACAAGGCCACTAAAAGGCCGGCCGTCCGTATAACGTCCACTCTCCGTAAATAAAATCGCCAGATAAAATCGCCCGCACGGTAAACTCCCCCGCATTTCATCCGATAG
This sequence comes from uncultured Solibacteraceae bacterium, assembly GCA_964427655.1. Classification (GTDB taxonomy): domain Bacteria; phylum Acidobacteriota; class Terriglobia; order Bryobacterales; family Bryobacteraceae; genus CAVQNQ01. The sequence continues at coordinate 21,988 of CAYRWE010000031.1, forward strand.
GTATGCTGTGGGACGCATCGCCTCTGTGCCGACAAGTACGGCCGCCGAACAGCACGACAGCTTTTAGCGCCGCGCCCCCAAAGGAGTCTAGCCACAATGCCTAACAGAAGGGGCCCTCGGAATGCGGATTCGCAGCCTGGAGACAGAGCTTCCCGCCGGGCCGAAACAGTTGAACAGATCGACAATGCCAGTATCTTCGGCGAGCTGAAGCGCGTGGCGGACGTCATCGAGGAAGGCCGCCTGAACGAGCGAGCCCGACTGGACGTGGTCACCCTGGCCGGTGCGCGTGAGCGGGTTGCCGCTGTCAACCGGATCATCGACGCCCTGGTCTCACCTTTAATGGTGGCCGCCGAATATGTCGACAAAATCGGCAGGGGCGATATCCCGCCGAAGATTTCGACCAACTACAACGGCGATTTCAATGGCATCAAGAACAGCCTGAATAACTGTATCGACAACATCGGTCTCCTGGTGTCCGACTCGGCAATGTTGGCGAAGGCGGCTCAAGAAGGCAAGTTGGGAACCCGTGCCGACGCTTCCAAGCATCACGGCGATTTCCGCAAGATCGTGGAAGGAGTGAACCAGACTCTGGATGCGGTGGTCGGGCCGGTGAACTTTTGCGGCCAGTACTTGGACCGGATCTCAAAGGGCGACATCCCGCCCAGGATCACCGAGACCTTTCAAGGCGACTTCAACGGGATTAAGAACAATTTCAACAACTGCATCGACAATATCAACGCGCTGGTGACCGACGCCGGCCTGCTGGTGAAGGCGGCGGTGGAAGGCAAGCTGGCCACCCGCGCCGACGCTTCTAAGCACCAGGGCGATTACCGCAAGATCGTCGAAGGGGTCAACCAGACCCTGGACGCGGTGATCGGGCCGTTGAACGTGGCGGCCGATTACGTGGACAAAATCAGCAGGGGCGCCATCCCGGCCAAGATCACGGACCAGTATAACGGGGACTTCAACACCATCAAGAACAACCTGAACAACTGCATCGACAATATCAACGCGCTGGTGGGCGACGCGGGCGTGCTGGTGAAGGCGGCGGTGGAAGGCAAGCTGGCCACCCGTGCCGACGCTTCCAAGCATCAGGGCGACTACCGCAAGATTGTGGAAGGGGTCGACCAGACTCTGGACGCGGTTATCGGGCCGTTGAACGTGGCCGCCGAATACGTCGAGAAGATCAGCCGGGGCGAGATCCCGGCCAAGATCGTCGACAACTACAACGGCGATTTCAACGCCATCAAGAACAACCTCAATGTGCTCATCGAGGCGATGAACAGCATCGCCGAGGCGGCCCAGCACATCGCGCGAGGCGATCTTACCACCCAGATCCACGAGCGCTCCGCCCAGGACAAGCTGATGCAGGCGCTGGCGGCCATGGTGGCGAGCCTGACCAAGGTGGTGGTGGACATCAAGACGGTGGCTTCGGAAGTCGCCAACGGCAGCCAGTCGATGAGTTCCGCTTCGAGCGAGATCTCCGAGGGCGCCAATACCCAGGCCGCTTCGGCCGAAGAGGCCTCTTCTTCCATGGAGGAGATGGTTTCCAATATCCGCCAGAATGCCGACAACGCCCAGCAGACCGAGAAGATCGCGGTGCGCTCGGCCGACGACGCCCGCGAGGGCGGCCGCGCCGTGGCCGATGCCGTCACGGCCATGAAGGAGATCGCCAGCAAGATCTCCATCATCGAGGAAATCGCGCGCCAGACCAACATGCTGGCCCTCAATGCCGCCATCGAGGCCGCCCGCGCCGGCGAGCACGGCAAAGGCTTCGCGGTGGTCGCGGCGGAGGTTCGCAAGCTCGCCGAGCGCAGCCAGAAAGCGGCCGGAGAGATCAATCAGCTCTCCGGGTCCACCGTGAAAGTGGCGGAAAAGGCCGGCGAGCTGCTCGTCCAGCTCGTGCCCAATATTCAGAAGACCGCCGAGCTGGTCAAGGAGATCAGCGCCGCCAGCGCCGAGCAGAACACGGGGGCCGAACAGATCAACAAGGCGCTCCAGCAGCTCCAGACCGTGATCCAGCAGAACGCTTCGGCGGCCGAGGAGATGGCCGCCACCAGCGAGGAACTCACGGGCCAGGCTGAGGGCATGCTGGGTACCATCGATTTCTTCGATATCGGCGAGAGCGCGCAAGCCGGCCCGCCCAAAGCCGCCGAGCGCAAGCCGGTCAAAGCGGTGCCCCCGGCGGCCAAGCCCGTCAATGGCGGCCCTAAGCCGGAGCGCGTGGCGCGGCCGGGTGCCGTCGCGGCGGTTTCCGCCAAAAAGAACGGGAAGGCCGGCGGTTTTCCGCTGGCGCTGAGCGCGCGCGCCGACAAGCTCGACGAGGAATTCGAGCGCTACTAAAGCTCACAAGTGAAGTGGGCCGCGCTCCCCGGGAGCCGGTCCGCTTCGAAAGGCCATTATGAGCGTCGAAACCATTACCGAAGCCCGGCGATATCTGACTTTTAAACTGGACAACGAAGTCTTCGCCCTGGACGTGGCCACGGTGCGCGAGGTCCTGGACTTCACGACCGTCACCCGCATCCCCCGAACGCCGGAGTTCATGCGCGGCGTCATCAATCTCCGCGGCGGCGTGGTGCCGGTGGTAGACCTGCGGCTGGCCTTCGATATGTCGGCCACCGAGAAGACCGTCAACACGTGCATCATCGTGGTGGAAGTCTCGCTGGAGGGGGAGACCACCGTAATGGGGGCCCTGGCAGACTCGGTCGAAGAGGTAATCGACCTCGAACCGGACCAGATCCAGCCGCCTCCCAAAATCGGCACCTCCATCCGGACCGATTTCATCCGCGGCATGGGCAAACGCGACGCGCGGTTTGTCATGATCCTCGATATCGACCGGGTCTTCTCGGCCGATCAGTTGGCCGGGCTGCGAAGTTCCTCCCCGGCGGCGGCTTGAAAAAGGGACGGGGCCGGTTAGATACGGGAGGGGAGATGCCTGAACCTTCAAGCGCTGGTGCGGCGATGTTCTTGCAGCCAGCGCAGATGTGGGTCGCCGACCGGCCCACGCGCATCAAAACCGTGCTCGGCTCCTGCGTGGCCATCACCATGCTCGCTCCGCGCCTGGGAGTCGGTGCGATGGGGCACTGTCTGCTGCCCAACGCCGGGGCGGCGACCAAAAATCTCTCGCGGAATGACGCCCTAAAGTACGTGGACTCCACGGTCGATCTTATGTTGCAGGCCTTCGCGAGGCGCGGGGTGGTCTCCGACGAGTTGGAGATCAAGCTGTTCGGCGGAGCGGACAACCTGGGCGCCGGGATGGGGAGCTACGGGGTGGGGAATCGCAACATAGAGGCCGCCATCGAGGTGTTGGAAGCCCGCGGGATCGTGCCGGCGTGCAGCGTGGTGGGAGGCCGGCGCGGCCGGGTGATCGAGTTCGATACCGCCACCGGCCAGGTTTGGGTCAAGCGGCTGTCCGGCGTGGCGGCGAATCGGGATGGAGAGGAGCCGTGAAGCCGGCGCACGGCCGGGTCCTCCGGAGTCGCGCGTCCGGCGGAGCGCCCCGCGGAGTCCGCCCATGAATGTCGGGGAACCAGGGCGGCGTCTGAGCGCTTCCCGAAGGACGGAGATTGCCGGAATTCTGCGCGCTGTCGGCCGTAAGCTGAGCGAGGTGGCGCAGTCCACCGAGCGCGATTTCCTGGCGGTGGGAGGGAAGCTCGAGAGCATTGTGACGCGCGCCGGCGAGGCCGTGGCGGCGCTGGCCGGAGTGGCGGAGGCCGTCGGCGGGGAGCCCGGGCATGCTCTCGCCGGGGCTCTCGATGAAGTGGCCACCTGGACCGTGCAGGCGTCCCGGTGCGCCGAATGCGACCCCTTGCTGGCCCATCTGATCGGCGTCGTGCGGTCCGTGGCGGCCCCGCTGCGGGACTTGCAACGGGCGGTCCGCACGCTTCGCGTCATGGGGGTGGTGACGCGCGTCGAAACCGCCCGCCTGGGAGACCGTGCGGCCGGATTTCGGGCTTTGGCCGGAGAAACCGGCGATCTGGCGGAGGGAGTCGAGGAGAAAGCCGAGGCCATCCTGTCGGCTGTCGAGGGATTGTGCAAGCTGTTGGAGCGGACCCGGCGGACCGCGGCGGAGCAGGAGCGCCTCCAGCAAGGCGACCTGCTGCGGCTGGTGGAGGCGTGCGCGGCGGGTTTGCGCGACCTGAGCACGCGGCAGGAGCGCGTCCGGAAAGACTCGCGGGGTGTCGAGGCCGGCTACCGCGAAGTGATGCGTCGCGTCGGCGACGTCGTTCTGGGCGTGCAGATTCACGACAGCACCCGGCAGCGGTTCGAGCATGTCCAGGAGGCTTTGACCGGGCTGGCCGCGTATTTCGCTTCCGGCGCCGGAGCTGCGGAAGCGTTAACCGGAGTGGCGTTGCAGGAAGCCCAGTTGCGCGAGGCACAGGAGGTCTTTCTGACCGCCGTCGCCACCATCAAAACCGAACTGGAGGCGATCGGAGAGAGTTTTGCCGGCCTGGCCTGGACGGCGCGGGCGCTGGGGGAAGGCGAGCCGGGAGCCGCCGTGCCGTTCGACCGGGAGATCGAACGGGATGCCGCGGGGATCCGGCAGGCCATCGAGGAGTGGGTCGCGTCGCGGCGCGCGTTGGGAGCCGCGGCCGGCGAAGTGAACCGGGCCTGCGCGCGCATGACCGGCTTCGTGGCCGAGATCGAAAGCGTCGGGGACCGCATGTTGCGTCTAGCGCTGAACGCCGAAATTCAGGCCGTTCATCTGGCCGCCTCGGGCGTGGTGATGGAGGCCGTGGCGGAGGGCATCCGAGGGATTTCCCAACAGGCCTCCTCCAGCGCCGCGGCCACCGGCGGCTTGCTGCGCGAAGTGGAACGCGCCGCCGGACGGCTTTCCACGGTATTGGGCACCGGCATAGAGGGCCAGCGGGCCGGCGAGTTGGCTTCGCGGACCTGCCGCCTGGCTGAAGAGGTCTGTGCGGCCAGCGCCGCAGGCCGGCGCTTGTTGCACTCCCTGGCGGGCCACAGCGATAAACTGGCCGGCGATATCCAGGCCTTGCGCGGGGACGTCGTCGCGGACCGGGTGCTGGCTGGCATATCGGCCGATTGCCTGGACGCCCTGGCCAAGATCGCCGTGCCGGTGCGGGCGGGCAAGCTGGCGGAGCGCCGCCCGGCCCTGAGCCGCACCGAGGGCAGATACACGATGCATGCGGAAAGACACGTACATGACGTCTTTACCGGCGCGGGCGCGATTCGAGCGGCCGTGGAGGTGCCGGAGGCCGCCTCCGAGTTCGGCGCCAACGTGGAGCTGTTTTGAGGGTACCCATGGAGCTTACCAGCGACGTCAAGACGCGCGTCGAGCGGAGCGGCGAGGCCGATGTCGTGTACGTGGAAGGCGAAATGTGCCTTCCCGGCGCGGGCCATCTGCAACGGGTTCTGGCTACCACTCTGGAAGCCGGCCGACGGGTGGTATTGGATCTGGCAGGGGCTACGGCCATTGACCTTGCCGGGCTGCAACTACTCTGCTCGGCGCACCGCACGTCGCGCGGCGGCCCGCGCACCTTCGAGCTGCGGGCGGTGCCCGAGCGATTGCGCAACACGGCCTGCGCGGCCGGATTCGATGCCCGCACCCTGGTCTGCCCGTACCGCGGGGACGGCGCCTGCCTTTGGAAGGATTGAGGCGGTCCTATGGGGAAGATCATCATGACTGTGGACGATTCGGCGAGCATCCGCCAGGTCGTCCGGTTCGCACTGCGCGGCGCCGGCTATGAGGTGATCGAAGCCGTCGACGGCCAGGATGCCCTGGCGCGGCTCGCGGCACCGCTGCACCTGGTCATCACGGATCTCAATATGCCGCGCATGGATGGGATCGACCTGATCCGCAGCCTCCGCTCCATGGCCGCGTACAAGTACGTGCCGGTGATCATGCTGACCACCGAATCGCAGGAGTCCAGGAAGCAGGCCGGCAAGGCCGCCGGTGCCACGGCGTGGATCGTGAAACCTTTCACTCCGCAGCAGTTGATCGCCGTGGTCAAGAAGGTATTGGGATGATGGACGCGCATCGGGAAGTCTATCGCGTGGAAGCCGCCGAGCTGCTGGCCGAGCTGGAGATCTCGTTGCTCGAACTGGAGGAGCGGCCCGGAGACCCGGAACTGGTGGGGCGGGTGTTTCGCGCGCTGCATACCATCAAAGGGTCGGGCGCGATGTTCGGTTTCGATGCCATCGCCGCCTTCACGCACGAACTCGAGGGGGTCTTCGACGGTGTGCGGGAAGGGAGGGTGTCCGTCACGCCGGAGCTGATCGGCGTCACCCTGGCGGCGCGCGATCATATCCAGACGCTGCTGCGCGCCGTGGAAGGCGGCGGGGATAGCGAAACGGCCGCCGCGGGTGCCGGCATCCTCGAACGGCTGCGCGCGACGGTCGCGGTCTCCGCCGATCCCGCCGCTCCCGAACGGCGCGCCTCCCAGCCTGCCGCGGCGGCGCTGCCAGATGAACCGGCGAGCGAGGAGGCCGCCACCTACCGCATCCGCTTCGAGCCGGCTCGCGACATCTTCCTTAGCGGCGTCAACCCCATTCCACTCTTCCAGGAACTGGCCGCGCTGGGCCATTTCAACCTGATTGCGCACCTCGACCGAATTCCCCCGCTGGGCGGCTTCAATCCGGAGGAATGCTACACCTATTGGGACGCCGTGCTGACCACCGCCGTCGCGGAGAACGCCATCCGCGACGTTTTCATTTTTGTGGAAGACCGCGCCCGCGTCAGTATCCAGCGAGTCGCTTCGCCCGCCGAAGGCACGCGCCTGCGTGTGGGCGAGCTGCTGGTGGAGCGCGGAGATGTGGCGCCCGGAGAGGTGGAAAAGCACCTGGGCGCCCGGCCCCGAACCGGTGAGTTGCTGGTTCAGGCGGGGTTGGTCTCCCCCGACAAGGTCGAAGCCGCCGTGCTCGAACAACGGCACCTCGACGAGATTCGCCAGAAGCGGCGCACGGTGGAAACGGCCGCCACCCTGCGTGTTCCGGCGGCCAAGGTGGACGGCCTGGTCAACGTGGTGGGCGAACTGGTGACGGTACAGGCCCGCCTGAGCGGCTATTCGCTGGCGGCCGGCGGGGATGAGATCGTTTTCATCGCCGAAGAGGTCGAGCGCCTTACCGAGCTGTTGCGCGAGACTGTGATGAGCATCCGCATGATGCCCATCGGAGAGACCTTCAGCCGCTACAAGCGGCTGGTGCGGGACCTGTCCGCGGAGCTCGGCAAGAAGGCCGAGCTGACCACCGAGGGCAACGAAACGGAGCTCGATAAGACCGTCATCGAGCAGTTGAACGATCCGCTGGTGCACCTGATCCGGAACGCCATCGATCACGGGCTGGAATCGCCGGAGCGGCGGCTGGCGGCCGGAAAGCCGGCTGTGGGCAAGATCCATCTTTCGGCCAAACACGCCGGCGCGTTCGTGGCCATTCAGGTATCGGACGATGGCGCGGGGCTGGACCGCGAAGCCATACGGGCGCGCGCCATCGAGCGCGGCCTGATTGCGCCGGGCGCGACCCTGGGCGAGCGGGAGATCGATGCGCTGATTCTGGCGCCCGGCTTCTCGACCGCCAAACAGGTCACCGAGGTCTCCGGGCGCGGCGTCGGCATGGACGTGGTCCAGCGCAGCCTCGATGCGCTGCGGGGAACCCTGGCGGTGGCCAGCACCCCGGGCCAGGGCACCACGGTGACGCTCAGAATTCCGCTTACCCTGGCCATCATCGACGGCCTGCTGGTGGAGGTCGGCGGCAATATCTTCGTCATGCCGCTGGCCAGCATCTCGGAATGCATCGAGCTGGCGCGCAACCGCGCGGAGCGGCGCGGACGCGAGACCCTGCTGGCTGTCCGCGGCGAACTGGTGCCCTACGTGATCCTGCGCGAGTGCTTCTCTATTTCGGGCGAACCGCCCCCTATCGAGCATGTGATCGTGGCGGAAACCTCCACCGGCAAGTTCGGCTTCGTGGTGGATCGCGTCATCGGCGATCACCACACCGTTATCAAGAAGCTCGGCAATCTGTACCGGCACATCGACGAGCTCTCCGGCGCCACCATTCTCGGCGACGGCCGCGTGGCCCTGATTCTGGACCCTGACAAGCTGGCCGGCTCGGTGGTTCGCGAACGCCAGGGTGCGCACGGCGCTCTGCGCAGGCCGGCCTGAAGCCGCGCCTAGCTCCCGCCGCCCAGCACGTTGGAAATGAAGGCGCGCTCGATGGGCCAATAGCCGGACACCTTGCGCCCCTCGGCGCGGAAGGCACCGGAAGTCAGAACGCCGCTGAAATCCGCGGAGTTGGGCGTCTGGTGCTCGCGCTCGATAGCTTCCCGCAGTGTGCCGGTGGCGCGCGTCAGAGCCGCGGCAGCCTCGGTGGCATCCTGTTCATTGTGGCAGCGAACTTCCAGGCGCGCCGCCAGGCGGGGCCCCTCGGCCGCCAGCGTCAGCATGACGCTCTGGGCCGCTTCGAGGCCGCGGGCGAACATGCGCGTCCCCGCCGGCAGATCGTCGCGGGCTTTCAATACCGCGGGCGGGATAGAGAGCCACACCGCCGCGCTGGGTGTATCCGGCACTGGGGCGCCCATGCTTTGCAGGCGCAGCGCCGCCGAATTGTCGGGGCTCACAGCCATGGCCATGAGGTTGGGCTGGAGCGGAAAGAACGAAATGTGGCGCTCCGGAGCGCTGCCCTCCATCTGGCAGAAAGAGTTGTAGCAGCGGCCCCCCTGGCTCACCACGTAGGAGCGCAGGCTGCGCCAGTCGAAGCGGCCTTTGAGCAGCAGGTACTTGCCGCTGGGAGCGAAGGCCACCAGGGCGCTGTCCAGGTCCTGGCGGTAATCGAAATCGGTCTTCCGCACGAAGGCCTGGTAATCGGGTTCCTCGGCCACCTTGGAACCATCCAGCAGTTGCAGCACGCCCGCCTGCCGCAGGGCCGCGAAATCCACATACAACACCAGCGCGTTCTCGTCGAGCGGCATGCGCCGCAGGAGCGCGCCGGCCGTCAGGCTGCGCGCGCGGTACGCCGCTACGCCCCACACGGCGGCTCCGCACAGGGCGGCTACCGCGAAGATCAGCAGCCAGGCGCTTGGTCTGTACTTCAAGAGAAAAGTATCACACAGCCGGAGGCGCTCATGCGAGCGCCGCGGCCCCGGTGCGCGCCTCACGCCACAACTGCATATAGGGTTTCAGGTTGCGCATCAGGTCTTTGAAATCGGCGATGGTCAGCGATTGGGCTCCATCGCTGACGGCCTTTTCGGGGCAGGGGTGGACTTCCACAATCAGCCCGTCGGCCCCCGCCGCCACGGCCGCGCGCGAAAGTGCCGGGACGAGGCTGCGCTTACCCGCCGCGTGGCTGGGGTCCACAATCACCGGCAGGTGCGTCAACTCGTTGAGCACCGGCACGGCGCCGATGTCGCAGGTGTTGCGGGTGGCCGTCTCG
>CAYRWE010000032.1:0-31086 GCA_964427655.1 uncultured Solibacteraceae bacterium
ATCGCGCGCTCGGTGGATTCGATCGGCGGCAACCTGGACGCTTTCACCGCCAAGGAGCTGGTCTGCTTCAATACCAAGGTTCTCGATCAGCACCTCTCGCTGGCTTTCGACGTATTGGCCGACCTGGTGCTGCACCCGCTTTTCCACGAGGCGGATATCGAAAAGGAAAAGGGCGTCATTCTCGAAGAGATCAAGATGGAGGCCGACAGCCCCGATAACCTGGTGCACGAGATCTTCTCGTCCAACTTCTGGCGGGATCATCCGCTGGGCAAGCCTATCCTGGGAACTCCGCAGACCGTCAAGCGCTTCGACCACGACGCCATCCGCGCGTACTATTCGTCCGTCTATACTCCCGCCAACCTGCTGGTGACGGCCGCCGGCCACCTGACGCACGAGGTTCTGGTGGGGCTGGTGCGCGAGCATTTCGAATCGCTGCCGCCGGGGCCGGAGGCGCCTCCCGATCACGTTCCCACCACGCACGCGCGCATCGCGCTGCGCAATAAGAAGGCGCTCGAGCAGGTGCACCTGTGCCTGGGCGTGCCCTCCTATCCTCTGCCCCACCAGGAGCGCTTCGCCTGCTACGTGCTCAACACCCTGCTGGGCGGCGGTATGAGTTCGCGCCTTTTCCAGAACATCCGCGAGCGGCAGGGTCTGGCTTACGCCGTATTTTCGGAGCTTAGCCCGTACCGCGATACCGGCTGCCTTTCGATCTACGCGGGCACGTCGATCGAAGCGGCGGGCAAAGTGGTGGAATCGATCACCAAGGAGTTCCGCCAGCTCAAGCAGGAGCGCGTGCCCGATGAGGAACTGCGGCGCGCCAAGGACCATCTAAAGGGCTCGCTCATGCTGGGTCTGGAATCGACGGCCAGCCGCATGTCCAACCTGGCGCGCCAGGAGATGTACTTCCAGCGCTTCTTCACGCTGGACGAGCTCGTGGACAGCATCGAATCGGTGACCGCTGAAGACGTGCAGCGCATCGCCCTCACGTTTTTCGATTCGCGGCAGATCGCGCTCACCGTGCTGGGCAATTTGGAGAATTTCAGGATTGGGCGGGAAGACTTACTGTGCTAGCGCAAGGTGGGGCATGCTTTAGCTTGCCCAGATAGGCAAGCTAAAGCATGCCCCACCCCGATTTACTCTGTCAGGATCGCAGTGCTTTCGGCCACGTACAACACGATGGCGATCCTGCCCGAGTCGTCTAACCGGCGATACTGCAAGGCGCCGGCGCCCCCTCTTGCCTGGGTGCTTCTGAGGGGAACCTCCGCGCTCCCCAATTTGAGACGTACGCGGTCGAGTGACACGTGCGTCGCACCGACATCCCCGCTTGGCCCGCTGGCATAACTCACCAGGCCCCAGGCTTTTGAACCGGCCTGGGCCACCGTCGTGCCGCCCACCTGAATGTCGCTGGCGAGCACAAACGCGATGGGTCCCGCGTCTGCAGCCGTCTTGGAACCTAGCTCGTCGACCGAGATCAGGGGTATCGGCGTTCCTTCGCGCAGAGTGGGCGCGGGCGGAAGCGCGGCCGTTTTAGGAACATGGGTCGTGAGCTTGCGAAGAACGAACTCTTCCATCAGATGGTGTCCCGCCCGGCCGCCGAAATCGAGCAGGACGCCGTGGAAAATCCGCAGCCCGGTTCGCGAACTGGCTGGATAGTACAGGGTTGAGATTTCGCCGGCCGCCACACCACCCACAACATCCGAATAATCGGGCTGCCAGTGCCCGTTATCGCCCTTACATACAAATGCGGTCGCGAAGGCGTAGAGCACTCGCGAACGGATACTGCCGGTGCCCTTATAGAAGTAGCGCGGGTCCTGGCGAAAGACCGCCTGGGTCACCACGTGGCCGATTATGACCCCGCTGACCCTGTCGGCGTACCGGGCTCCAAAGCGCTTCGCGTAGCCCTCCGTTCCCTGGCCGAACTGGTTGTCGCTGTTGCGAGCCTGCGAAATTGCGGCGCCGGCACCGGTGCTCAAAAAAGCAATCGGGTCGACAATGCTCTTCCACCCGAGCTGAAATTTCTGGGAGGCGGTGAGTGGCGCCGCATTCGGATCATAGGAGACGAAGAAGTGCGGGAAGATACCTATCAGACGCTGCTTTTCCTCAACTTTCAGTTGTTCCGCAGCCAGTTCCTTTTGCGGGAGAGTGACATCCACCTTGCTGGATGCCGGCGCAACCTGTAGGACGGCAGAGAGCAAAGGGGGATTCTCGCCGGCATGGACCACGACATCGGTTGCGGTCCAGGGCGAAAAACTATCGGCGGCGATCACGATCGAGTAATTCCCCGGTTCTATCGTTGCAAAGTGGAAGGACCCGGCTGCGTCCGTCACCGTCGTACGTTTGACGATGGTCGCGGCGCCGCCGAGCGTGACAACCGCGCCCGCCACTACCGCTCCGGAGGCGTCCGTCACGGCGCCGTGGATGCTCGCGGAAACCTGCGGGATCGCTACGGCGGGTTGGGCGTACGCCGATCCTATGGCGAGCATGACGCCCAGTAGGGCGATCGGCAAAGCTCTTAAAACGGGTATTGAAGTCAAGTGGGCACGACGTGGTTCTGGGCCAGCCGGTTTCAAACGGCGACGCGGCATCCTCTTACAATAGACTAGTGAACAGCCCCTCACAAGACCGGTCTCTGGATAGACGGGATTTCCTTCGGCAAAGCGCCCTGGCGGGTTCCGCGTTGGCGCTGAGCGGGCAATCCCTGTTGGCGCAGGCGGCCGCCACGGACCCCGCCGTCGCCCTGTTCGAGCGGCCCATGCGCTGGGCCCAATTGACGCTGGTCGAAAACGATCCCGGCCAGTACGATCTTCAGTTCTGGCTGGACTACTTCAAGCGCACGCACTCGGATGCCGCCTGCCTCAGCGCGGGCGGCTCGGTGGCCTTCTACCCAACCAAAATCCCGCTGCACTATCGCAGCCAGTGGATGAAATCGGGCGACCCGTTCGGCGATCTGGTGGCGGGCTGCCGCAAGATGAACATGGTGGTGCTGGCGCGCACGGACCCGCACGCGGCGCATCAAGATGTTTACGACGCGCATCCGGATTGGATCGCGGTGGATGCCGAGGGCAAACCGCGCCGCCATTGGTCGATGCCGGAGCTGTGGGTCACCTGCGCGCTGGGGCCGTATAACTTCGAGTTCATGACCGCGGTCACGCGCGAGATTGTCTCGCTCTACCAGGTGGATGGGATTTTCAGCAATCGCTGGGCGGGATCGGGCATGTGCTACTGCGAGCATTGCCAGCGGAATTTTCACACGGCATCGGGGTACGAGCTGCCACGCACGAACGATCCGCTCGATCCGGCGCGGCGGGCCTACATCGTGTGGCACCAGCAGCGCTTATTCGAACTGTGGAAGGTGTGGGACGATGCCATCCGCCAGGCCAATCCGGCGGCGCGCTACATCGCCAACGCCGGCGGAGGAGCGCTCAGCGATCTGGACATGAAGCGCATCGGGGAGCTGGCGCCCACGCTCTTCGCCGACCGCCAGTCGCGGAGCGGGCTGATGGCTCCCTGGTCGAATGGGAAGAATGCCAAGGAATACCGCGCCACCATGGGGCGCAAGGCCATTGGCGGCATCTTCAGCGTGGGGATCGAAGAGGCCTACCGCTGGAAGGATTCGGTGCAGGCTCCGGCGGAGCTGCGGCTGTGGGTGCTCGACGGCATCGCCAACGGCATACGGCCGTGGTTCACGAAATTCAGCGGCACGCTTCGGGACGAGCGCTGGCTTCCGGTGGTCGAAAAGCTCTACGACTGGCACTATCGCAACGAGCGCTATCTGCGCAACGAGGAGCCGCTGGCACGCGTGGCCATGGTGTACTCGCAGCAGACCGCGCAGTTCTACGGCGGCGAGCACGCCCGCGAGAAGGTCGAGGACCACGCCCTGGGATACTACCAGGCGCTCATCGAGGCCCGCATCCCCTTCGAGATGGTACACGATGGGCTCCTCGACGCGGCCCACGTGGATCGTTTCAAAGTGCTCATCCTGCCTAATATCGCGGCGCTCTCGGAGGCCCAGTGCGCGCAGATCCGCGATTACGTGGGACGCGGCGGCAGTGTGGTGGCCACGTATGAGACCTCGCTCTACGACGAATGGGGTGCGCGCCGGAAGGATTTCGGTTTGGCCGATCTGTTCGGCGCGTCGTACGATGGCACCGCCGGCGATCACGGTAAGGACGCGCGCATGACCAACTCGTACCTGCGCCTGGAAACGGACCCATCCACCGGCAAGCGCCATCCGCTGCTGGCCGGATTGGAAGATGCCCAACGCATCGTCAACGGCGTATCGCGGCTGCACACGAAGCCGGCCGCGGGCTACCACTCGCCCCTCACCCTGATACCGTCCTACCCGGACCTGCCCATGGAGGAGGTTTTCCCGCGGGTCGAAAAGACGGACATCCCGGAACTCTACTTCCACGAAACGGGCGAGGGCCGGGTGGTCTACTTCCCCTGGGACATCGACCGCACCTTCTGGGAGGTGCTGGCGGTGGACCATTGGAAGCTGCTGCGCAACGCGGTGGACTGGACAGCCAACGAGCCGAGGCCGGTGACCGTGACGGGACCGGGGGTGCTCGATGTGACGGTGTGGCGGCAGAAGGATTCCATCACCGTGCACCTGGTGAATCTCTCGAATCCCATGATGATGAAGGGGCCCATCCGTGAATTCATTCCCCTGCCGGCGCAGGAAGTGACCCTGCGGCTGCCCGAAGGGCGCAAGGCGCGGCGCGTCACGCTGCTGGCCGGCGGGCATACCGCGCGTGTGCGCGAAGCGAATGGCCAGGTGACTCTCACGGTGCCATCGATATTGGATCACGAAGTGATCGCGATCGACCTGTAGTTGGGCAACTACCGCATCATCGCCTGGACGGCCAGCACGATAGCCAGGCCGACCACGGCGGAGAGCACTTTCATGGCGGTCCAGGATTTGAGCGTCTGCGCGACGGTCATGCCGAAATACTGGTTGACCAGCCAGAAGCCCGAATCGTTGACGTGCGAAAAAGAGGTGCCGCCGCAGCAGAGCGCCAGCACAAGCATATCCGGGCTGTAGCCGGGGATGCCTTTAACGATGGGCGCCAGGATGCCGGCCGCCGTGATGATGGCCACGGTGGCGGATCCCTGCGCCAGGCGCAAGGCCGCCGCCACGACCCAGACCACGATCAGGGGCGAAATGGCCGAAGTCACCAGCAACCTTCCGGCATAGTCGCCCACGCCGCTATCCACGATGATCTGTTTGAAAGCGCCGCCCCCGCCGATAATGCACAGCAGCGCTCCCATAGGCGCGAGCGACTCGCCGGCCATTTTGAGAGCGGCCGCGCGCGTGAGACCGCGGCGTAGGCCGAACCAGTACAACGAGACCAGGGCGGTGATGGCCAGCGCCGTGAAGGGGTGCCCGAAGAATACCGCCGCGCCGTGGATCGGCAGGTGCAGCAGATCGGCCAGAATCGAGCCGAAGATCAGCAGGACGGGCAGCAGCAGGAGCAATAAGACCACCGGCACGGAGGGCGGCCGGCGGGTATGATCTTCGCGTTCCAGCGCGGTTGCGGCTATGTCCGGCACGGGAATGAACATGCGCTTATCGAGCCAGAAGGTATAGAGGATGCCGGAGATCACCGCCATCGGAATGGAAAGCGCCACGCCGTAAAGAATGGTGTGCGCGATGCTGCCTCCGAGCATCTCGGCGGCCGCGGCGGGCGCGGGGTGGGGCGGAATCATAGAGTGGGTGATGGTCAGCGCGGCGGCCATGGGGAGGCCGTAGAGCAGTAGCGAGCGGCGGGTTTCGCGGGCCAGGCTCCAGACCAGCGGCACCAGGATGATGAAGCCCACTTCGAAGAAAATCGGCAAGCCTACCAGGAAGGCGGCCACCAGCATGGCCCACGCGGCGTTCTCTTTGCCGAAACGTTCCAGCAGCCAATCGGCCAGCGCGCGGGCGCCGCCGGAGTGCTCCAGGAAGCGCCCGATCATAGCGCCCAGCCCGATCACCACGGCGATAAAACCCAGCGAGTCCCCGAAGCCGGCCTGAATGGACTTGAGAACTTTGTCGGGCGGCATGCCGGCCGCGAGGCCCATCGCCATGCTCGAGAGCAGCAGCGCCAGAAAGGCGTGCAGCTTTACAACCAGGATGAGAAGCAGCAAAAGAGCCAGCGACGCGATCGTCACCAGGATCAGGAAACCGCCATGCGAGAGCATGAGCGCACGGTAACATGGCTCTACCGCGCGCCGCTAACCCCGGCCTGACTGGACGGTCGCGAAGATCCGCTTCCAGGCGAGCCGTTACTTACCGGTCATGGCGGGCACCAGCACCCTCACGATCTGGATAGCGGCCGGTCCCAGGGTGACCAGCAGAATGCACGGCAGAATGAACAGGAAGATGGGAAAGACCAGCTTCACCGAGACCTTCCCGGCGCGCTCCTCGGCATCGATGCGGCGGCGCACGCGCAGATAATCGGCATGGACGCGCAGGGCCTCTGCGATTTCCGTGCCGAAGCGATCGGCCTGGATGAGCACGGTGACGAACTTGCGGATCTCCGGCTCGCCCGTGCGAGCCGCCAGGTTCTCGAGGGCGTCTTTGCGGCGCGTTCCGGCGGTTACCTCGAGCGACAGCAGGTTGAGCTCGTCGCTCAGCTCGGGGTGCACCACGGCCAGCTCACGGCCCACCATGCGCAGGGTGCGGTCCATGGCGAGGCCGGATTCGGCGCACACCACCATCAGGTCGAGCGCGTCCGGCAGTCCCTGCCGCAGGTGCCTGCGGCGCGCTTTCACGCGGCGCGCCAGAATGAAATCGGGCAGCCGGAAGCCCGCCAGCGCCACCACGGCCACATAGATGAACTTACCCAATACGCCCACGTGGATCTTCATCTGAAACATGAGGGCAAGGGCCATAAAGAGCGCCACCAGCGCAAGCTTCAGGCCATAATAGACCGCCACGGCATTGGGTGCGCGATAACCCGCGGCCATGAGTTCCCGGCGGTAGCGCGAGGCGTTCTTGGCGTCGGGCGGAACCTTCTGGCCGATGTGTTCGGCAAATTGCGTGATGACATAGAATCCCGGAGCCGCCGGATCCACGCCGGCCGGCAGAACGGCGGCGCCCTCCGGCTGCAGGTTCTCATAGACCTGGCCGGCCCGTACATAGCGCCGGTACCCGAATAGGGCAATGGCCGCCGCCATCCCTATAAACACCAGTACTGCGATTCCGAATTCCATGGCTTAGACCTCGATACTGACAATCTTCTTCATGCACAGATAGCCGATCACCTGGGCCACCACCGCCCCGATCAGCATCGAACGGCCGATCGATTCGTGAGTCATAACCTTGAAGTAAGACGGCGAGATCACGTTCATCACCACGACCAGCACAACCGGCAGAACGCTGAGAACGCGCGCCGTCAGGCGGCCCTGGGAGCTGGAAGCCCGGATCTGGCCCTTCAGGCGCAGCCGCTCGCGGATGGAGTGGGACAGCTTGGCCAGTGTCTCCGCCAGGTTGCCTCCGGTTTCGCGTTGTAACAGGACCGCGGCCACGAAGAAGCGCAATTCCAGCAGCGGCACGCGCACCACCAGATTCTTCAGGGCCACGTCCAGCGCGGACCCCAGAGCCAGCTCGCGGCTGACCTTGAGAAACTCGGAGCGCAGCGGCTCGGTCGTCTCCGGAATCAGCAGCTCGAGCGTGATGGAGAAGGCGTTGCCCGTCCGCACGGAGCGCGCCAGGAAATCGATGGCGTCTGGCAATTGCTCCTGGAAGGCCCGCATGGTTTTGGTGGTTTTGTGCCAGAGATAGAGGAACGGGATGGCGGCCATTAGCAGCGCGCCCACCACCGGACCGACAGGACCGAAGGCGCGCAGGAACATGGAGCCGGCCCACAGGCCGGCCAGCCCCATCGCCAGCGAGGCCGCTACCACCACCGAGAGGTTCCATTTGGGGCCCATGCGGCGCACCGCCGCGGGGACCCACTTCAGACCGGGGGCCTTTTCCATCAGGTGCTCGAGGCCCCGGTTGGGCGCCGGCCCGGGCTGGATCATCACCGAAGTCGTGATCTTGGGCTCCTCCGGATCGATGCTGTCCATCATGGCCTTGAGGCGCGCCTCGCGGGACGCATCCATGGCCCGCATAATGGCCAGCGAGAACAGGGCGATCATCACGAAGAACCCTACAAACAGAGACAGCCAGAGATTCATACCGGTCTCCTAACGAATATCCACAATGGTCTGAAACAGAGCCGCGGGCAGCTCCATACCCGAGGTGCGTATGGCTTCATAGCACACCGGACGGATTCCGGTGGCGCGGTAGCGCCCGATGACCCGGCCGCTGGGAGTCACGCCCTGCCGCTCGAACAAGAAGATGTCCTGCGCGGTAATGGTGTCCGATTCCATTCCCACGCACTCGGAAATATGCGTGATGCGCCGCGAGCCGTCGCTGAAACGGGCGATGTGGATGAAGATGTCGATGGCCGAGGTGATCTGCTGGCGGATGGATTGAATGCTCATGCTGGCATTGGCCATGCCCATCATGACTTCCAGCCGCGACAGGCCGTCGCGCGGGCTGTTGGCGTGTATGGTGGTGAGCGAGCCGTCGTGGCCGGTGTTCATGGCCTGCATCATGTCGAGGGCTTCCTCGCCTCGCACCTCGCCCACGATGATACGGTCGGGGCGCATACGGAGGGCGTTGATCACCAGGTCGCGTATGCGGATGGCGCCGGCGCCTTCGATGTTGGCTGGGCGCGTCTCCATGCGCACGATGTGGGTCTGATGCAGTTGCAGCTCGGCGGCGTCCTCGATGCTGACAATGCGCTCTTCTTCCGGAATGAACGAAGAGAGCACGTTGAGGAGGGTGGTTTTGCCGGCGCCGGTTCCGCCCGAGACCACCACGTTGAGGCGCGCGCGAACGGCGGCCTGCAGGAAGTCGCGCATGCCGTCCGTCCAGGTCAGGTTTCTCACCAGGTCCTGGGCCTGCAGGGGATCCCGCCCGAAGCGGCGGATGGAGAGGGCCGGGCCATCCACCGCGACCGGTGGAATGACGGCGTTGACGCGCGATCCATCGGGCAGCCGGGCGTCCACCATGGGACAGGATTCGTCGATGCGCCGACCTACGCGGCTGACGATCCTCTCGATGATGCGCAGCAGGTGGTTATTGTCTTTAAATTCGACCGGCGTGCGGTAGAGCTTGCCGGCCCGCTCCACGTAGACCAACTTCGGCCGGCTGACCAGGATGTCGCTGATGGTGGGATCCTGCAGCAGAGGTTCGAGCGGCCCCAGGCCGAAGACCTCATGCAGCACCTCGTCCACCACCTTACGCTGCTCCTGGAAGTTCAGCGGCACGGGCTCCTGTTCCAGCAGGCGGGCCAGCACGTTGCGGATTTCGCTGCGCATGCGCTCGTCGGGTAGCGCGAGCAGGGCTTCCAGGTTCACGGCTCCCAGCAGCTTGCGGTGCAGCTCGAATTTCAAATGCTGGTAAGCGGACGAGCCGCCCGTGGGGAGCAGATCGAAGCCCGCCGCCGGCGGATTGCGATCGAATGGTTCCGATTGAGTTGCCATGGTTCTCCTAGCCGAACAGGAATGCGCGCTTAGCCTTCTTCTGCACCGGCGAGCTGACGCCCGCCAGTTTATCCGCCATAAACGCCATGGGCTGGCCGATTGCCGATTCCGGCTCGATGAGGCGCGGCTCGGCGTACGCCTCGGCGAAGGCTTCGTGATCGTTGGGGATCGCGGCGTAGACCGGAAAATCCATGATGCGCTCGAGTTCGGCCACCTGGATCTTGGCGCGCTTGGGCATGCGGTTGATCACCAGCTTCAGGCGATTGGCGCCGACGTTGTGCTTGGCCAACGTGCGCAAAGCCTGCTTGGCCGTGCGCAGGGCCGGCAACTCGTCGGTGGTGACCAGCAGGAGGCCGTCCACAAGGTTGATCAGGCTGCACGCGGTGGGCGTCAGCCCGTGGCCGAAATCGGCGATGGTGTAATCGTATTGCGAGCGCCAGAAGCGCGTCAAAATCGCGAGCGTACGGGCCTGCCCGGAGAAATCGGTCGGTTCCGGCGGCGCGCCGATCAGGTCCACGCCATCGCCGGTGGAAGTGACCAGCGCTTTCCAGAGAGTCAGGTCGAGCCGGTTCAGATTATCGAGCGCGTCCTGGATGGTGTAGCGCGGATTGGCCTGCATCATTATGCTGGCGTTGCCCGCGCAGAAGTCCATATCCGCGAGCAGCACCAGTTTCTTGGTCCGCTGGCGCAGGTAAGCGGCCGTGTGACAGGCCAGCGTGGTGGCCCCGCAGGCGCCCCTCACGGAGAGGAACGCGAAGACCTGTCCGGCGGAGCGGCGGCCGTTGTCCTCGCGGGCGCACTCGCCGGCCACCCGCTCCAGGGCTTCCGTGAAATGGCGCTCGAACGGCGGATAGAGAAACTCGCTGGCTCCCGCCCGCATGGCGTGCAAGATGATGTCCGGGTCGGCCGCGTTGTGAATCGCGATCACCCGGGGGGCGCCGGCGCTGGCGCGAATCTGGCGGACCGCCTCGGAGGAGTCCGCGGGTAGGCCAGGCAGGCCGAGCAGCAGGATGTCCGGCTGCATGCGGCCTATTTCGGAGGCCAGTTCGGCGATACCCGAGCCGGCCACATCGCCCAGCAAGCTGAGTGGCAGGGCGCGCAGGGCCTGGTGCGTCTGCTGGCGCAGGCCCGGCTCGGAGATGGCTACGGCAACAGAGACTTGTTTCGATTCAAGGGGCCCGGGTTGCGTCATCGTTGTGGTCCTCTTCCAATGCCCATCGGCGGTTCGGGAGCCGACACGGGGGCCGGCACCAGTTTCTGCTCGAGCAACTGTTCCACGGGCACGGTGGTCTGCGCCGGTGCTGGGTTGGTATCGGGCGTGCTTCCCGTGGGAGTCGCCTTGCCGCCGTCCTTAATGAATGGCTTGGGCATATCGAGCGCCGGCGGAGCGGTTCCGGCGGGCAGCGGATGGACTAACTCGGGAGTCACCACCACCAGGAGTTCGCTCTTGGTGCGGCTCAAGGAGCGCGATTGAAAAAGGCGGCCGAAGAAGGGGATGTTCCCCAAACCCGGCACCTTGCTGAGATTATCGGTGACGCGGTTATCGAGCAGGCCGGCGATGGCGAAGCTCTGGCCGTTCTCGAGCTCGATCTCGGTGCTGACTTTCCGCACGTCCAGCCCAGGAACGGTGAAGCCCTGGTAACTCAGGCCGTTGGCGTAATCGAGGGAACTCACTTCGGGGGCCACCTGAAGCTTGATGGAGCCGCGCGGCGTAATGGTGGGAACAAACTTGATCCGCACGCCGAATTCGCGGAACTGTATGGTGACCGTGGTCAGGCCGGTGCCTCCCGCGCCCTGAACCACGGGATAGGGAAACTCGCCGCCGGCCAGGAAGCTGGCCTCTTTGCCATCCATGGCGAGCAGGTCCGGCTCGGCCAGGATTTGAATCAGATTGTTGGCCTGGAGCGCCTGGATCGTGGCGCCCAAGTTCAGATCCGGCCGGAACAGAAACAGGTTGAGCGCGTTTGAAATCGAGAAACCGCCGTTGCTGTTGTTCGAGATCGTACCGGTCGGCTGGGGCGAAGCGAATTGCTGCGTGGTAACCGAACCGATGGTGTTGCCCGCACCGGTGCTGAAGAAGTTAGCGCCCAACTGCAAAGTGGCGTTGCGGTCCACGTCCGCGAAGCGGATCTTGAGCAGGATTTCGGCTTGGGCGGGCGGTACCGCCACTCGCAAAAGATTCACGGTCTTGCCCAGGCTGGCGCTGATGGACATGGCCCGCTCGGCATCGGCGAGATCCTTCACCGAACCGCGTAGGAAGACGGTTTCGTTTTCCACGTCCACGTCGGCGCCTTCGCCGACTTCACGCCGAAGAGCGGTGCGGATCCTCTCGACCCTCGTGGGAGAGGGGCTGACATGTATTTCGTAAGTGATGTACGTGCCGCCGCGCGGCCAGACCACCAGGCTGGTATCGCCGGGAGCCTTGCCGTTCAGCAATACCTGGTTGGCCGTGATGGCCACCGCTTCCAGCACGTCGCCGGAAGCCACCGACACTCTCTCCACGCCCTCGGGCACTTCGAGCACGTGCGACCGGCCCACCGTCAGATCCAATTGCGGCGCGGCGGGCGTCTGGGCGCTCAGCGAGTGCAGAGCCAGGGGAAGGAATGCCAGAATCAGCAGATCTCTCATTTATTCACCTCTTGTGCGGGTCTTTCCCGAATAACGTGGCCTACCACTACGGCATCGCGCTTCCCGCTCTGAATCACTTCCACCGTTACGGGCACCGAGACGCGCTCAAGCGGTGGTGCCGCGGGCCGCGGGGGAGCGGCTGCCGGAGCGGGTTTAGGCGCGCGGTGGGGGGCCGGCTGGGCGGTAGAGACCGGGCGCGGCGGTGCGTCGCTGCCGGTTCCATCCAGCAGCAGATGCGAGCTCGAAACCCCCGCCATGACGGCCGTGCCGGTATCCAGAGGATTGCGCAGCACGAGCTGCACCTTCATCTGGCCACTCGCCAGGCTCAACTTTTCGGCATCCTGCGGCGTCACCAGCAGATTGACTACCTGCACGGAAGCGGGCTTGCCCTGGGCGTCGCGCTCCAGGTTCTGGCCGGCCGAAAGCACTTCAATGTTCTGCAAGATGGTCCTTGTAATGGTGTTGTTGGAGTTTTGGCCGGGCGGCACGCCGGAAGAAAGGATGTCCACGCGCATGCCGGGCAGGACGAATCCCGAAACGCCGACTACCTCATCCACCTTGACGGCCACGGCGCGCATTCCGGGCGGAATAATCGCGGCCAGGCCGGCCCCGGCGCCACGTGGCGCCAGGCGATTCCCCGGAAAAGGCTCGCCCCGGTTGACGTTGGCCGTCAACCCGCGTCCCACCACGTCTTCGCGGCGGATTGCCCACTGCGGATCCACGGCGCCCTTCCATTCCGTAAGGCTAACGTCGGAATCCTGAACCAAAGCCCCCACGGCCAGGTCCCGCCCGGCCACCGCAATCATAGGCCCGGTGGGCCGCGGTGCACTGGCGCGCGCGACCATCACGCGATAGACCAGCGTGCTGGCGGCCAGAGCCCCGGCTATGGCAAATAACAAAACTGTCAATAAGCGCCGTCGCATCCCTTTTCTCTCCTAACTGCTCAACCTTCCTGAAATCAGGGTCCAGATCGAGGTAATCGCGCCGCTGAAAACTTGCAGCGCGGCCATGCACACCACGGCGATCAAAGCCACCAGCAGCGCATATTCGACCACGCCCTGACCCCGCTCCTCATTGCAAATTGCCGTTCTCGCCACAGGACCTCCCAAACTGGAGCGAGAGCCGCCATCGACGGCTCCCGCGCCGGGAACCGAAACTACTTGATTTTCCCGTTGATGTCGGTGCCGAGGTTGCCCCAGCCGGTGTTGACATAGCCGCCAAAGGTGGTGACCGCGGTGATGGCGATCAGGGCGACCAGCGATAACACCAGGGCGTACTCCACCATGTCCTGGCCTTGCTCTTCGGCGATGAACTGTTTCCACAAGCGCATTTCTTTCTCTCTCCTCTAAAGTTGAAATTGAGTTGATCTTTTCGCGACCTCGCGGTCGCGGCAAGCAGTTAACCTCTTCGTGGTCTCGCGGCCACGGCTAACGGGAACGAAACCCGGCTCCGGGTTCCCTTCCCTGGGAACACGCACAGAAACCCTCGTCGCGGCGGCAGGCATTTCGCCGGAACGCTTCCCTCGACCTTGGCAACGGAGTCCCTCGCCACGTACCCCGTGGCGCAGAATCCGCTCCGGCCTCCAATAGTGAATGCGGGCCGATCTCTTCGTGGTCTCGCGGCCACGGCCAGCGGGAACGAAACCCGGCTTCGGATTCTTCCCTATACGCACGCGCGGAACTCCATCGAAACGATCCGCAGTTCCACGCGAACCCCGGTGCAAGTAGGTTTCACGCTGCAGACGACCGCTCCGCAGGCGAGCGCTCGCGGCGTGAAACCGCGGGTAGAGGGCAATTCGATCGTGAGGCTCACCTCGCTTCGCGGCCGCAGCCACTTCGCCGAGACGCCCCCCTCGACCGTTACGACGGCGGAGTCCCTCGCCACTTCCTCGGTGGCGCCCTCGGCCTTCGGTTCGGGTACAGCGGATGTCGCCAGCGTGCATCGTAGTTTGACTTTCGCTCGTATCGGCTCTGACATCCGCAATTCGAATTTACGACTAAGTAGGAGCGCCCGTCATCCTATGTGTAGTTAGTACGAGATACTCAGTTGCGCACAAACTCACGTAAGTGCGGCGGACCGTTCGAGCGGTCGCGTCGGCACGCGATACCCCGTGCCTGCCGATTCAAGAAGGACCGCTCCCTCACGGTCGCGGCTCGGTTTGAAGGGGAGCGGGTGCCCGCGTTGGCAACTTAATTATGAGCTTCGATCGCTGTCGCGCGCGGGCCGGGAAGATGCTAGTCCTCGCGCCAGAAGTACCGGTACCTGCCGAACGCACAAGGGGGTTACTCTCTCCCCCCAATATTGGAATGTAGCGTGCTCTACACTTCGGCCGAAAGTCGGGTTTAGTACACGCCCAGATGTGTTCGGGCACACGTTAAGACAGGAGCGGAGAAGTTTCGCATGAACGCGCACAATGAGCCGGAAAAGTTCAGGATCATGTTGTTTACCGACGAGCCCCAATTGAGCTTGGGAGCTACCTGCCTGTTGTCCTCGGCCGCCGACTTCAAAGTCGTTCCCGGGCCATCCAAGGTCGTCGATCTCCTTGCGTCCGTGCGCCTGGAGCGGCCGGACGTACTGCTGATAGACCTCAACCCCGAGATAACGCTGGCGTTCTTCGCCGTGCTCCACGAGGCCGTTCCCGAGTGCCGGATCGCGCTTTGGTCCCGCGGCATTTCGGGAGAAGTGGCACTGCAGGCGCGGGAATCGGGAGTCGCCGGAATTGTGGCGCGCACCGGCGACAATGAAACTTTTCTGAATCAGTTACAAAATATTGCGAAAGGCATCGAGGTCTTCGAGAATCGCGCACCCGAACGGTCCACCGAGGTGAAACTGACGCGGCGCGAAAGCCAGATTGTGGGACTACTTGCCCAGGGTTTGAAGAACAAAGAGATCGGAACCTGTTTGGGCATCACCGAGGGCACCGTCAAGAGCTACCTGGTGCACCTGTTCCAAAAAGTGGGGGCCCGCGACCGCTTCGAACTGGCGGTACTGGGACTGAAGAACGCCTACTTCGGGCAGGCCAATTGGGATGGAAAGAACAGTTTCGTCACCGACGTCCAGGCGGAGAGAATGCGGCCGTTCCTGCGGTCGCTGGTGCTGGTTGAGCCGGCGCGGCGCGCGGGCTATCCCGAGCAGGCCCGGCAGGCCGCGCGGGCGTAAGGAGAACAGCATGCGGAGCTTGGTTGGAGGATCGTCCCGGCGCGGCTCGCAGATGGTGGAAGCGGCCCTCGCCATGATCGCTTTCTGCGGACTGCTGTACCTGGTTATCGACACCGGCTGGGGCCTGTTTGTCAAGGCTACCCTGCAGCACGCCGTAGCCGAGGGCGTCCGCTACGCGATCACGGGACAGACTTCCGGCGGAAACGGCCAGATCGCTTCCATCGAATCGGTGGTCCAGACGCAGGCCATGGGATTGTTGGACTCGCAGCTTGGAACGCTCTCGGTGCAGTTCTACAATCCCGTCACCCTGGCGCAGACTAACAGTAACTTGAGCGGTAACGTGGTGGAGGTTTCCGTCCAGAACTACCAACTAACTCCGTTGGCCCCGTTGCTGTACTCCAATGCTCCGATTTCCATTACCGTCCAAGCGACCGATATTCTCGAGCCCTCGCCCGGCGGCGTGCCGCCGACTCCATAACCGAGGTGAACATGCCAAGAACTGAAAGAAGACGCGGGACAACACTGGTCGAATTCGCATTGGTGTCGTCGTTCATCCTGATTCCCCTGGTGCTGGGAACGGCGAGCATCGGGATGACCATGGCGCGCACCATCCGGATCTATCAACTTACTCGCGATGCCGCGCACATGTTCTCGCGGGGAGTCGATTTCTCGCAAACTGGCAACCAGGCGCTCCTGCTCACCATGGCCACGGGCTTGAACATTACCTCGACCGGCGGCGAAGGTGTCATCATCTTCTCCGGCATCCAGTGCACCGGAGCGGGACAGGCCGTCGTCACGAAACGCCTGGTGGTAGGCAATTCGGGACTGCGTGCCAGCAACTATGCCAACCCCACGCAGATCGATTCGAGCGGAAATGTGAACTACACGCAAGATCCGGGGGCCAACGCCAGCTCCTTCCTGAGCGTCATGCCGATGTCCACGGGGGAGAGCACGTACTTAGTTGAAACTTACTATTCGTCCTCGGATTTCGACTTAGCTGGGTTCTGGACCGGCAACGGAACCTATACCATGGCGGTGTTCTGAGATTACTATGATGCGTTCAAAATCGAGCCATTCGAATCGAAGAAGCGGCGTCGCGCTGGTGACCGTGGGGCTGGCGATGACCGTGCTTGTGCCGGCCATCGGACTGGGAATCGACGGCGCCTCGCTCTATATCATACGGGCGCGGCTCTCGCAAGGCGTGGACGCGGGCGTGCTCGCGGGCGCGCAATCGCTCAACGTGGGCCAGGACATCGCTTCGCAGACTGCCAACGCCACGGCCGTCGCCACCAAGTACTTCTATGCTAACTTTCCGACCGGCCTGTGGGGCACGTCGAGCCCATCGGTTGCGGTAAGCGTAACTCAAAACGATACCACTCACCTCCGCTCGGTGGCCATGACCGCCAGCGTGACCGCGCCGCTCTATTTCATGAACATCGTGAACATCAATAGCTCGGTCGTGGGACTTTCCGCCACCGCTACCCGGCGCGACATCAACATCATGATAGTGCTCGACCGCTCTTATTCCATGGTGCTCGGCAACGCGCTGGGTCCCATGAAATCCGCGTCCTCCTGGTTTGTCAGCCAGTTCGCCTCCGGGCGCGACAAGGTCGGCCTCGAAGTATTCGGCGGCGGTTCGTATGTAGCCTACAGCCCCTCCGTGAATTTCGCAACCGATTCGCCCAACGTGTCAACCTTGATTAGCGAATTGGTCGGCGGCGGCGCTACGAACACGTCCCAAGCCCTCTGGCTGGCGTACCAGCAACTGGTCGCTCTGGACGAGCCTGGCGCTTTGAACGCGATCTTACTGTTCACCGACGGCCGCCCGACCGCTCTCACCGGTACTTTTCCGGTCTCGCCAACCACCCCATGCACCTACAAGTCCCAGCGAACGGGGATGATCACCTATTTCTTCGATTCCAATGAGAACCCGGTCGCGGTGGGCGGTCTCTTCCAGCCTATCGACACTTCGATTACCGACGTGAATACGGAATCCATGGTGGCCAACTACAGCGGCGGTTGCGCCGCTAATTGGGGTGGCACCAACTTCTACCCCAATTCCACAAACGTGCCCCAGGATGTCTCGGCGATTCCGTCCGCGGACATTTACGGAAACGGGACCAATACCGGCTACCAGCCGGTGACCCTGACTGCCGTGAGCCAGACAACCACCATCGATGCCGCGTCCATCAATGCCGCCGATTCGGCCGCCACGCGCATCCGTTCGGACACGAACCTGGTTCCGGTCATTTACACGATCGGTTTGGGCGGCACCACGAAATGGCCGCCGCAAGCCGCCTTCATGCAACGCATCTCCAACGACCCGGCTTCCCCGACCTTCAACCCCGCGCAACCGGCCGGCATGTACGTATACTCGCCGACCTACGCCCAATTGCAGTGGGCCTTCGAGCAAATCGCCTCGCAGCTCTTGCGGCTGTCCCAGTAGTTTTGGAATGATTTGCCGCACCGGCGGGAATGGTATGCCGCTCACTGTCCCATCGCGCCGAATTACAATGCGCCTGAGGGATTATGGCTCCTACCGTCGCGAAAGCCGCCATGTGGCTGTGGATCGGATGCCTGATCGCGCCACTCGCCGCCCAGAAGAGCGCGGCCGATTTTAGCGATCCGTCGATTGCCCCGGACCGCCCCGAAATCGCGTTCGTCTCGGGCGGCGATATCTGGACCGCGCCTCTGGGCGGAGGAGAGGCGCACTTGCTGGTATCCCATCCCGCCACCGAATCGCGGCCGCTCTATTCACCGGATGGCAGCCGCCTGGCTTTCGTCTCAGACCGCACCGGCAACGGCGATATCTACGTCTTGACGCTGGCCACCGGGACTTTGAAGCGCATCACCTTCGACGACGCCAACGACGCGCTGGATGCCTGGTCGCGCGACGGCAAGTACCTATACTTCTCCTCGACCAGCCAGGACATCGCCGGCATGGCCGACATCTTCCGCGTTAACGCAGAGGGCGGAACGCCCATGCCCGTCAGCGCGGATCGCTACGTGGCCGAATATTTCGCCGCGCCTTCTCCCGCCGGCGACATGCTGGCACTGACGGCCCGCGGCGTGACCTGGAGCCAGTGGTGGCGCCACGGCCATAGCCACCTGGATGAATCCGAAATCTGGCTCGAGACGCTCTCCGGAGCGCCCAAATATCAACTGCTGCATGGCGGCGATTTCAAAAGCCTGTGGCCGATGTGGAGCGCGGATGGCGCGCGGGTCTATTTCGTTTCCGACCAGGGCGGCGCGGAGAATATCTGGGAGAAGCCCGTGCGCGGCGGCGCGGCCCGCCAGGTCACCAAGTTCAAAGACGGCCGCGTGCTCTTCCCCAACATCTCTTATGACGGCAAGACCATCGTCTTCGAGCGCGATTTTCGAATCTGGAAGCTCGATGCGGCAGCCGGAGCCGCCGCCCCAGTGGAAATCGCGCTGCGCGGCGCTGCCGCCGGTCCGGATACCACGCACCTCAGCCTGACCAATCAGTTTCACGAGCTGGCTCTTTCGCCCGACGGCCGCAAGATGGCTTTCGCCGCGCATGGCGAAATCTTCGCCGCATCGGCGCGCGATGGCGGCCAGGCTGCGCGCCTGACGCACACGCCCGCCGCGGAATCGCAGGCCGCCTGGTCGCCCGACAGCCGGCGCGTGGTGTACGTCTCCAGCCGCGACGGCGGCTATCGTCTCTACCTCTACGATTTCGCCACGGAGGCGGAAACTGCCCTTCCGCGCGAGGCTGCCGGTGACAGCGCGCCCGGCTGGTCGCCCGATGGCAAGCTGATCTCGTTTTTGCGCGGCGATAGCGAATTGTGCGTCTACGACCTCGCCAGCCGCGAGGCGCGCACCGTGGCCAAGGGGCGTTTTGGCCGGCTGCCTTTCTCCTCGCGGCGCGCCTATGCCTGGTCGCCGGACAGCCGCTGGATTGCCTATGCCTCGAGCGGCGAGCGCGGCTTCCGCAACATCTTTATCGCCCCGGTGAGCGCGGGCGAACCCCGCCAGGTGACGTTTCTTTCCAACAGCGGCGGCGGCGCGGTGCTGTGGTCGCCGGATGGAACGTACCTGCTGTTCGACACCTCGCAGCGCACCGAAGACAACGCCATAGCCCGCCTGGACCTGCTGGCGAAGACGCCGCCCTTCCGCGAGGATCGCTTCCGCGACCTGTTTAAGGAATCCACTCGGCGCGGCGAGACGCACAGCGAAAGCGCCGAGCGGCCGCCCGTGAAGCCGGTCGAGATCGTCTTCGAGGGCATTCGCAACCGCTTGACGTTTCTGCCCCTCGGGCTGGACGCCCGGCTGCATGCCATCAGCGCCGATGGCAAGCTGCTGCTGATCGGCGCCGAGGCGGCCCGGCAGCAGAACCTCTACACGTACTCGCTCGACGAGCTCGCCCAGGAACCGCCGGTGGCGCGCCAGATCACCGCCACGCTGGAGGCCAAGAGCAACGCCCAGTTCTCGCCGGACGGCAAAGAAGTCTATTACCTGGAGCAGGGGCGCGTCAACGTGACCGCGCTCGATACGCGGCAGGCGCGGGTTATATCCACGACCGCCGAACTGGACGTGGATTTCAATCGCGAGAAGTCCGAGGTCTTCGCGGAAGCCTGGACTTACCTTAACAACAACTTCTACGATCCCGCGTTCCACGGTGCCGATTGGAAGGCCCTGCGCGAGCGCTTCGCTCCGCGCGTGGAAGCCGCGCGCACGCCGGACGAACTGCGGCGCGTCATCTCCCTGATGCTCGGCGAGCTGAATTCATCGCACCTGGGCATTTCCGCGCCACTGCCGAGCGGACAGAACGGACCGGCGGCCATTGTTGGCAAGCTCGGCCTGCGCTTCGATGCAGTGGAATACGAAAAGAGCGGCCACCTGCGCATCGCCGAGGTGATCCCCCAGGGACCCGCAGCGCTCTCGGGGGAGATCAAGCCCGGCCAGTACCTCCTGGCCATCGACGGCGTTTCCGCGCGGGCGCCGGCGAATCTCGACGAACTGCTCGATCATCGCGTGAATCGCCGCGTGGCTCTGACCCTCGCCGGCCAGGCGGATGGCGCCGACCGGCGCCAGGTGGCCGTTCGCCCCATCTCCATGACGGCCGAGAAAGATCTGGTCTACCGGCAATGGGTGGAAGCCCAGCGCGCTTATGTGGCCAAAGCCAGTGGCGGCCGGCTGGGCTACGTGCACATCCGCGACATGTCGGCCGGGGCGCTCGACCGGCTCTATCGCGACCTGGATTCCGAGAACCAGGCACGCGAGGGCGTGGTGGTGGACGTGCGCAATAACAGCGGCGGTTTCGTGAACGTCTACGCCATCGACGTGCTCTCGCGCCGCAGCTATCTGCGCATGACGGATCGCGGTCAGCCCGAGGCGCCCGCGCGCATTGTGCTCGGCCAGCGCGCTCTCGAGAGGCCGACCATTCTGGTGGTCAACCGTGATTCGCTCTCCGACGCCGAGGATTTCACCGAAGGCTACCGCGCGCTCAAGCTGGGCAAGGTGGTGGGCGAGCCGACGGCCGGATGGATCATCTACACCAGCAGCGTCACGCTGATCGATGGTTCTCGTCTGAGAGTGCCGCAGACCCGCGTCGCCACTGCCGATGGCGTGACCATGGAAGGGAACCCGCGCCCTGTGGACGTGGCGGTGGACAAGCCGCTCGGAGAGAGTTACCTGGCTCGCGACAGCCAGCTCGATGCAGCCGTGCGCGAGCTGCTGCGCGATCTCGATGCGCACCCGGCGGCGGGCCGCAAGTGAGATCCCCGGCACTGGTTGCAATTGGTTTCGGACGCGTGGTGTAGTTGAGGGAAGCCGGTGCCCGGCGCCGGCGCTCCACCGGACAAACATGAGTTCTCGACGCGCCATTTCGCTCGCGGTGCTGATCCCCGCCTATCGCCCTTCGGCCGGCCTGGTGGACGTGGTGGCCGCGCTGGCCTCGAAGGGCATGCCCGCCATCATAGTGGTGGATGACGGCAGCGGGCCGGAGTACGCCGAGGTGTTCGCGCGCGTTGCGGAAATCCCCGGCGTCGAGCTGCTAAGGCACGCCGTCAATTTGGGCAAAGGCGCGGCTCTCAAGACCGGAATCAATTTCGCGTTGTGCGAGTTCGAGGGCTTGTGCGGCGTGGTCACGGCCGATGCCGATGGCCAGCACCACCCGGACGACATCGAGCGCGTAGCCCAGGCGCTCGAGGCTCACCCGGACAGCCTGGTACTGGGCGCGCGCGCTTTTGCCGGCGATGTACCCCTGCGTAGCCGCATCGGCAACATGGCTACCAGCGCCATCATGCACGCGCTGTTGGGCCGCAAGATCGCCGATACCCAGACCGGGCTGCGCGGCATTCCGACGGCTCTTCTGCCGCGCCTTCTGCGGCTGGAATCCACGGGCTACGAGCTGGAGCTCGAGATGCTGATCGCCGCGCACCAGCTCTCGATTCCGATCCTCGAAGAACCCATACGCACCATTTACGAGCCGGGAAACAAGTCCTCGCACTTCAACCCGGTGATCGACTCGATGAAGATCTATTTCGTCCTGCTGCGCTTCGGGTCGGTCTCGTTCATGACCGCGGTGCTGGATAACCTGGTCTTCTACCTGGCCTACCGGCGCCTGGGCCACGTGCTGGCCGCCCAGGTACTGGGGCGCATTTTCGCGGTGGCCTTCAATTACTCCATGGTGCGGCGCTCGGTGTTTTACTCGCG
This sequence comes from uncultured Solibacteraceae bacterium, assembly GCA_964427655.1. Taxonomy (GTDB): domain Bacteria; phylum Acidobacteriota; class Terriglobia; order Bryobacterales; family Bryobacteraceae; genus CAVQNQ01. Next base: position 21,985 of record CAYRWE010000032.1, read on the forward strand.
GCAGCGGCACAAGACCGTGCTGCCGCGGTATCTGGGGCTGGTGGTGGCCAGCGGCTCGGTCTCGTACGCGGGCATTCGGGTTCTCTCGGGCCAAGGCATGAGTCCGGTTTCGGCCAAGCTGCTGATTGAGACCATCCTCTTCTTCGTGAATTTCGCGGTGCAGCGGCTGTTCATCTTCGCGCCCGCGCCGGCCACTGGCGAGGCGGCGAATACCGCGGCGCCGCCGGCCGCCGCGCCACCGGTCGCCGGGTCGCGGCTCCCCCGATTGCCGCGTTGGGGGACGCGCGAATATTCCTGGCTGGTATGGGGGATCTTCGGCGCGTTCCTGGCGCTCGAAATCGCCGGTTTTCTGGGCGGGCGGCTGTTCGCGCAGGAGATCTGGCTGCCGGTGGGCCTCCAGCGGCTGGCGCGCAGCGGCGGAGTTTATCTGGCATTGGCGGTGCCCGTCCTGGCGATTGTGCCGTGGGCCTTCCCTGCCCTGGCCGCCGCATCTGTATTCCTGCTGACCATGATTTCGGTGGGGCCGGCGGCCGCCTTGGCTCCGCTGCTGTTCCTGGTGGCTTCTTCCGCCCTGGGGTCGCGGCTCCTCGGACGCACTAAAGAGCCCGCTGCCGACACCGATCTCTGCGCCACCCTCCTGGGCGCGGCGGTTTACATTTTCCTGATGACCGGACTGGCCCGCCTGCCGGTCAACTATACGGCCGTGTGGGCGGCGCTGCTGCTCGTTCACATCGCGCTCGATTGGCGCGGCACGCTTGCGCGCCTGGCCCGCTGGGTCGGATTTCTGCGCGCGGCCGAGCTGCGCACGTGGGGCGAACGCGGCGCGCTGGCGGCGCTGGTCTTCATCCTGATGACGCACTGGTTCGCGGCCCTTAAGCCGGAGGCCAGCGCCGACGGTCTTTCCATGCACTTGGCCGTCGCCGCCAACATCGCCGCCAACCATGCGCTGACCTTCGAACCCTCGCGCTTCGTGTGGGCAGTGATGCCCATGGGCGCGGATTGGACGTACTCGATCGTCAGTCTTCTGGGCGGTGAATCGGCCGCCCGTCTTTTGAACCTGGCGATGCTGGTGATGGTCGAGCTGTTGCTCTACCGCGCCGTGCGGCGATGGGTGCCGCGTTCGGCCGCGCTGCTGCTGGCGGCGGCCTTCGCCGCCACGCCGATCGTGCAATTGGTGACCGGCTCTTTGTTCGTCGAAAACCTCCTGGCCGCCATGATCCTGGGCGCCCTGACCGCCCTGTGGCGCTTCGGCGAAAGCGCCGAGCGGAAGTTCCTGTACACCGCCGCGGTGCTGGGCGGGACGGCGCTGGCGGTGAAGTTCGGGGCCTCCGCGTTCATGCTGGCGGCGGCTCCGTTTGCGCTGGTCGAGATGCGGCGACTGCGCCACGCACTGGGCCCCCGGCCACTGGCGGCCGCCGCCCTGGCCGCGGCCCTGTTCCTGGCCGCCGCGCTGCCCACCTATGCCATCGCGTGGCACAAGACCGGCAACCCTTTGTTCCCCTTTCTCAACCAGAAGATTCACTCGCCACTGCTCGATCCCACGGTGAATATCCAGGACCAACGCTACCGCAAGCCGCTCACCTGGCATTCGCTTTTCGATCTCACGTTTCACACCAACGCCTGGTATGAGGGGCAGAACGGCTCGTTTGGTTTTCAGTACCTGGTGCTGGCGCCGCTTGGGCTGATCGCCATCGTGGTGGTGCGGCGCCGGCCGGTGGCGGCGGCCGCGGTGGTGGCGGTGGGCGCGTCGGTGCTGGTGCTGCATTCCGAACCGAATGTCCGCTATATTTATGCCGCGCTGCCGCTGGTCTCAATCCCGTTCGCGGCGCTTCTGGGATGGGCACTGGCGCATCGCCCGTGGCTCTATCGCACGCTGATCGCTTACCTGGTGGCGGCCACCGCGCTGGACGCTTATTTTCTGCCCTCCTCGAGTTACTACCACAAGGATTTCTCGATGCGCCAGCCGTTTTCGCGCGCCGGCCGGGCCCGTTACCTGGATGACGCCGCGCCCATCCGCATGGTCATCGCGCACTTCGATCGCGCTCACCCCGGCGCCGGTGTGCTGCTCCCCTCGGGCAGCGATATCGCGGGCCTGGAGGGCGACGTATACGAGAATCACTGGCACCAGTTCACCACCGAGCAGCGCATTGCCGGCGCGCACAGCGTTCCCGAGATGCTGCGCCTCCTCGAGAGCTGGAAGATCGCCTATTTCATCTCGCCCAAGCCGGGCCCCGGCGCTTATCCCGATCCCCCCGCCCTGCGCCGCGTGATCGAGAATTGCACCACGCCGGAGTACGAGTTCAATGGATATTACCTGGCGCGGCTGGATTCGGAGTGCCGGCCCGAAGCGGTAGCGCCGGTGCGGCCCAACATTCTGGTTCCGCGCGGCACCTACGACGATTTCGATCCCGCCCTGGTCTTTCGCGGCGACTGGGACCACGACGACGCCTTCGCCGGACCCGCCGGCCACACCATCAGCTTTTCCGACGACACGGGCGCGCAGGTTTCGCTGCTGTTCGAAGGCACCGCGCTGACTTATGTCTTCACCAAGGCGCCCAACCGCGGGCTGGCCGAGCTGATCGTCGATGGCGCCAGCCGCGGCATCGTGGATCTCTATTCTCCCAAAGTCGAATGGCAGAGCCGCCTGCGCTTCTGCTGTTTCGCTCGCGGCCGCCACCTGGCCGTACTGCGCGTCGTGGGCCGCCAGCGTCCCGGTTCGGCGGGACAGTTTATCGACGTGGACGCGTTTGTGGTGGAATGAGTTCAGATATGCAATACGTAAGGCTTGGATCTACCGGATTGAAAGTCTCGCGCCTGTGCCTCGGCGCCATGACCTATGGTTCGAAGAAGTGGCGCGAGTGGGTACTCGAGGAAGAAGAGAGCCGCCCCTTTATCCGCCGTGCCCTGGAACTGGGCATCACGTTCTTCGACACCGCGGATATGTATTCGCTGGGCGTGAGCGAGGAGATACTGGGACGCGCGCTCAAGGACTTCGCCTCGCGCGACCGCGTGGTGATCGCCACCAAGGTCTATCAGGCCATGGGCGACGACCCCAACCAGCGCGGCCTCTCGCGCAAGCACATCATGCACTCGATCGATGACAGCCTGCGCCGCCTGGGCACGGATTACGTGGACCTTTACCAGATCCACCGCTTCGATTACGAGACGCCCATCGAGGAGACGCTCGAAGCGCTCGCCGACGTGGTGGCAGCCGGCAAGGCGCTGTACATCGGCGCATCCTCGATGTTCGCCTGGCAGTTCACGAAAATGCTCTACACCGCCGACCAGCTCGGTGCTGCGCGCTTTGTCAGCATGCAGAACCACTACAACGTGGTCTACCGCGAGGAGGAGCGCGAGATGCTGCCGCTATGCCGCGAGGAGGGCATAGCCGTGATCCCCTGGAGCCCGCTGGCGCGCGGCTTCGTGGCGGGCAACCGCCGGCCGGAGGATCTCGGAGAAACCGTGCGCGCCCGAACCGACGATTTTTCGCACAAGCTTTACTACCAGGCCTCCGATTTTGCCATAGTGGACCGCATTACCGAGGTGGCCCACGCGCGCGGCATCTCCAACGCGCGCGTGGCGCTGGCCTGGATGCTTTCAAAGCCGGACGTGACCGCGCCCATCATCGGCGCCAGCAAGATGGGCCATCTGGAGGACCTGGTGGCCGCGCTCGACGTGCACCTGGAAGAAGCCGAGATCCGGCGGATCGAGGAGTGCTACCAGCCGCATCCGGTGCTGGGCCACTCCTGAGCCACGCGCATTGCCACACTCCCTCACAGTCGTGGCTCTAACCGAGCCGCGACCGTGAGGGAGCGGTCTTCACACGTCAAAGCTCGGTTCTTACAGCGGAGCGATCACTGCGGAGGCGGCAGCGTCGAAGAGGGCGCCGGCTTGCCGTCGACGGTGTCGATCTCCATCATTTCGACGCGCGTGCCGTCCGGATCGAAGATCCCTACCTGCCGCTTGTTATCCACCCCCAGGTTGATCTTCAGCTCGCGTGCGTAGCCTTTTCGCGCCGGCCGCGCTTCGAGCGTCTCGACAGCTTTCTTGATATCCGGCACTACCAGGCAAACATGGTGCGGGCTGCCGCGCCGGTCCGGAGGCGGGAAATCCTTGTACAGCATGAATTCCACGTGATTATTGCCATCCGGCACACGCATATTCACCCAGTTCAAGGTCGTGCTGGTTAGGCTGTTGCCCCGCCAGACCTCATGGCAACCCAGGATCCCGCCATAAAAATCGTAGGCCGGCTGGAAGTGGCTGACCAGAATTCCGGCGTGCATCATGCTGTCGGAAATGCGCGTTGCCGGCATGTGCTTTCCAATGTCCTGGCCCGTCCGGCTGTCCGGCATATACTGCACGATCTGCAGCGTGTGGCCGGCCGGGTCGGTGAGCGAAATCTCTTTATTGCCGATCCGGTTCACGGTCACCTGACCCGGGACCTCCTCACCGCGCGAAGCCAGGTATCGCCGCATGCGCTCGACATCGTCCGTATAGAGCGCCAGATTGTTCAACTGGCCTTCGCCCTTGTTCGGCTCGTTGAGCAGCTCCACATACTGATGGTCGTTGATCTTGATGAACGCCACCTGGACGCTCCCATCCGGCTTGGGCAGCGTGAAAGCTTCCTCGTAGCCGAGGAAGTCCTCATAGAAGGCACGCGCTTTAGCCAGATCGCTGACGAAGACCGAGTAGTGCGCAACACCGAATACTTTGGGCCGTTGCGGAGGCGCCTGGGCCGAAACGGACAGGCACAGCAGAAATGCGGCAACTAGCTTCATGCACTCAGGGTAGGGTTTCCGGCCGGCGGGCGCAACTGCCGCCGCACGGGCGCGGTGTGGCATGAAGCGCCGGTGACGCGTTCACTTGCGCACCACGAACTGCAAGAGCAACACCCCCGCCAGCCCCGCCACCGCCACAATCGACTCGATCACGGTCCAGATCGCGAAGGTCTGGCGGATGCTGGCGTTGAAGTACTCCTTGAACATCCAGAAGGCGGTGTCGTTGAAGTGCGAGAACATCAGGCTGCCGGCGGCCGTCGCCAGCACCAGCAGCTCCGGAGGCACCCCGGCGTGCGCCACCAGGGGCGCCAGGATTCCCGCCGCCGTGATGCCCGCCACCGTCGCCGAACCCACCGCCAGGCGCAGCAGCGCGGCCGTGCCCCAGGCCAGCAGAATGGGCGAACCGTGCACTCCCGAGGCCAGCTTTTCAATTGCCGCGCTGGTGCCGCAATCCATCAACACCTGCTTGAAAGCGCCGCCGCTCGCGATGATCAGCAGCACCATCGAGACGCTGGCCACCGCTTCGCCGGCGTTCTTCATCACCGCTTCCATGGTGCGTCCCATGCGCACGCCCAGTGTGTAGAACGCGGCCATGGCGGCCAGGAAGAGGGCCACGTTGGCATCGCTCAGAAAACGCGTCACCGGCAGAATGGCGCTCTCCGGCCGCGCCGTCATTTCCGCCACCGCGCCGGCCAGCATCAGCAGCACCGGCAGCATGGTGGTGAAGAGGCTGGTACTCAGGCCCGGCAGCGCTTCGCTCCGGAATTCGCGCTCGCGGTAGAGTTCGGGAGGCGGAGTATTCTTCAGGTTGCGAAAGAACCGCGCCAGCACCGGCCCCGCCAGCAGCATGGCCGGGACGGTCAGAATCAGGCCGTAAAGCAGAGTGCGATTGACGTCCGCGCCATACATCAGGGCGATCGAAGTGGGCGCCGGGTGCGGGGGCAGAAAGCCGTGCGTCGCCGCCAGCGCGGCGCACATGGGAATCCCCAGGTTCAGCAGCGGCACCCCTGTGGTGGCGGAGAGCGTGTAAACCAGCGGGATGAGCACCAGGAAGCCGGCGTTGTACATCATGGGCAGCCCCACAATGAATCCCGTGATCAGCACCGAGAGCCACAGGCGCGGCATCCCAAACACGCGCGTGAAGGCGTAGCTGATGGTATGCGAGGCCCCGCTCTCCTCGATGAGCTTGCCCAGAATGGCGCCGAACACCAGGATGAGCGCCACGCTGGCGGTGGTGTCGCCTACGCCTTTGAGAATCGAGTGCAGCGTCCGGTCGGCGCTCATGCCGCTCGCCAGGCCCACGGCGAACGAAGCTATCAGCAACGCCAAAAACGCGCTCACCTTAAAGCGCGCGATCAACAGCAGAAGCAGCAGAATGCTGCCGGCCAGGACGATCAGCGGCATGCTGTATCCAGCAGGTGCCGGCAGGATTCCGCGGCAAAGCGGGCGAAGTTGCCGCCCAGATAATTCGCCGCCGCCTCGCTGGTAAACAGGGCCGGGCGGGCCGCTTCTAGGCTTCGCAGCATGGCCCGGAAACCGCCAAAGTTCCACGCGATGCGTCCGAAAGGCGCGTCGCTGGCGCAGAACAGATGGCGGCTAAAGGGATCGCCGGCCCTCTGGTACGCGATCAGGTCGCTCTCCGTGTGGGTGTCGCGCCGCGTGCTCAGAGCGTAGCGGATGTTGGAGCGCTCCAGGCCCAGCGCGCGGGCTTCCACATACAGTCGCTCCGCATCCATGTAGCTCGCCCCGCCCCCGCCCATATGCACCGCCAGAAGCGGCCGCTCGGGATGCCGCTCCGCCACCGCGCGCAAGGCGCTCGCGGGCGTGTACGGCGTATCGGCGCCAAAGTGAAACGCGGGCACCGCGCCCCACTCCACGATGCGGTCCACCACGGCCAGCGCCTCCGGGCAGTCCATCATGAACTCGTTCTGCGCCGGATTGAGCTTCACCATGAAGAGGCCCAACTCGCCCACCAGGGTATCCACCAGGCTAAGTGTGTTCTCCGGGCCGCAAGCCTTGGGATCCACCCAGCCGGCCGGAATCAGCCGCGCGGGATGGCGCCGCGCTGCCTCGCACACATAGCGGTTGGCGGCCGCCAGCGCCTCCATGTTGCGCTCCGGATCGGCGCCGTACGCGGTGGCCGAGGGATTCTGCCAGACCAGCGCCATATCGACGCCCGCCAGATCCATCTCCGCGATCAACTCTTCCGCCGAGATAGCCCGGCCATGGTAGTAGCCGCCATCGGCATCGTGCCGGCGCCGCTCGCTCTCGGGGAGCGCGGCGAGATCCGAAATATGCGTGTCGGCATCGATGGCCAGATACGCGCCGCCGGTCTCGAGCCGCTCAGCCAGCGCCGCGAGGCCGGCAGCCGCCTCTGGATGCATCCGTTGTCCCAATTATTCCCCCCCAGCGAGATTTCCAGTCCAACCGCCAAGCAACCATGGTACGCGACAGCGGTGGGGCTACGCGACGGTGGCGCCACTGCGATAGAATAGGTGCCCGAGGGCATATGACACACCAAGGTTTTAGCCGGCGCGACCTGTTTGCACGCGGAAGCGCCGCTCTGGGAACTATCGGGCTGAGCCGCTTGGCTAAGGCCGCGCCGGCCGCCAGCGTGGCGATCGCCCGCTGCCGTACCTTCGACCGCGCTCAGGTCGAGCAGACCATGCGCACACTGTTCGACCAGATTGGAGGCATAGGCCCACTGGTCAAAAACAAGACCGTCGCCCTCAAGCTCAATCTCACCGGTAAACCCACCAATTTCGCGCTCGATCCCAAGTTCCCCTATCGCAGCGATCCGAACACCGTGCTGGCCGCGGCTCACCTGTTCGCCCAGGCCGGCGCGCGCCGCATACGCATCCTGGAGACGTTCTTCCCGGCCCGCCAGGATATGGAGCTATGGGCCCGTTACCAGCTCGATATCAACGCTATCAACAACGTGGGCTGCGAGGTGGAATGGGAGAACGCCCAGAACCTGGGCTACGGCAAGAAGTATTCGGAGATCAGGGTGCCCTCCGATCCGTACATGTTCGCCTCGTACCATTTGAACCATTCGTTCGTCGATTGCGATACTTATGTCTCGCTCTCGAAGCTCAAGGATCATTTCGTGGCCGGCGTCACCATGTCGCTGAAGAATAACTTCGGCCTCACGCCCGCCTCGCTCTACGGCGGCGATTGCGGCCGCGACGGCAACGAGAACCCCGATCAGGAACGCGGCCCCGTGTGCCACAACGGCACCACCCAGCCGGCCTCGCTGGTGGAGCGCGAGCTACATCCCGAATCGCCGCGCGATGCCGGTTATCGCGTGCCGCGTATTGTGGCCGACCTGGTGCGCGTGCGCCCCATCGACCTGTGCATCGTCGACGGCATCGAATCCGTGCGCGGCGGCGAGGGCGTGTGGATCAAAGGCGTGCAGGGCATCAAGCCCGGCGTGATGCTGGCCGGCAAGAATCCCGTATGCACGGACGCGGTCTCGATGGCCGTGATGGGTTACGACCCACGCGCCGACCGCGGCACCAAGCCATTCCTGCGCGGCGACAACACCCTCAAGCTGGCCGAAGCCGTAGGCGTGGGCACCACGGACCTGAAGCGCATCGAAGTCATCGGCCTGAGCATCAAGGACGCGCTGCATCCCTACGGCCCCGGCGCCACCGGCGTAGCAGCCTAAGCGGAATCGCGCGCCCGCGGCCTTCCGCCCATTCTCAGTCCTTCCGCGAGGACGAAACGGTAAGTGTGTCCGATAATATGCCTATGACCACCCTTGCGGATATTCGCGCTTTTCTCGATTGCCGGCGCTTCGCCATGATCGGCGTCTCGCGCAATCCCCAGGATTTCTCCCGGACGCTCTTCCGGGAGTTCCGCCAGCGCGGCTACGACGTGATTCCGGTCAATCCGGGCGTTTCCGAGATCGATGGAGTGGCATGCGCCGCGCGCCTGCTGGATGTCGCGCCGCCCGTCGATGCCGCGCTGCTGATGACCAGCCCATCCGTAACCGAGCAAGTGGTCCAGGATTGCGCCCAGGCGGGCGTCGCGAGCGTCTGGATGTATCGCGCGGGTGGGGCCGGCGCCGTTAGCCCCGAGGCTGTGCGCTGCTGCCAATCGAAGGGAATGCGCCTCGTCGCCGGCGAGTGCCCCATGATGTTCCTGCCCGAAACGGGCTGGTTTCACCAGGTTCACGGCTTCTGCCGCCGGCTATTCGGAAAGTACCCTTCCGAATAGCCGCGGCGGCCAGAAACGCCGATTGCTAAAGAGGTTGGCCGGAGCGCCGATATGCTAGTGTAGTGCGGCCTAACTAGTAACGAGTATCGTTAGCGCAGCGTCTTTA
>CAYRWE010000033.1:0-16512 GCA_964427655.1 uncultured Solibacteraceae bacterium
GCCTGAACCTGGTGCGCATGGCCCAGGGCGCACTGCGAAAAGTGACCGTGATTCGCGGCCCCGTCGGCATCATCCGCAAGAGCGTGCTGGAGGCGGTCGGCGGCTACGCCACCAACACCTTCGCGGAGGATTGCGACATCACGCTGCAAATTATGCTGCATGGCGGCCAGATCAAGTACGACATGGACGTCATCGCTTGGACCGAAGCTCCCGAGAGTCCTTTCACCCTCATCAAGCAGCGGTATCGCTGGTCGCGCGGTATCCTGCAGGCCATTCTGAAACACAAGCAATGGCTGTCGCGACCGTTTCCCGGTTTCATGACATGGCTCTCGCTGTGGCTGTTCGTATTTGAGAGCCTCGCCATGCCGATGATGAACCTCGCTGGCCTCGCCTTCTTCCTGTTCACGACGCTGAGCGGCGGGGGGATGTCGTCGCTGGTGGTGCTGTGGTGGGCGCAGTTGACCGTGGTCGATGCGGTGATCGCCGCATATTGCCTGGCCTCCGAAGGAGAGGACCTGCGGCTGCTCTTCCAGGTGGTCGTCTACCGCGTCTTCTTCGTTCCCTTCGTCGATGTCGTGCGGGCCCTAGCCTGGGTGGACGAGCTGTTTTCCGTGCCCATGTCCTGGATGCGGGCCGAGCGTGTCGGAAGAATCTAGAAGCATCCCCACAAGGAGAATCCATGGAATTCGAACTCTATTCGGTTGTCGCCGCGGCGATCCTGATCGCCACCGTGCTGACGGGTTTCTTTACGCTGGTGACCTATACGGTCTTCCAGGTGCGCAGGCGGCGCAAGATTCCCGTGGTTGCAGCCCCCGCCGTACCGGCACCCCAGTTTTTCCGCCGTTACGAAATGACACGGTAGCCATGGGAACGCAAAAAGAGACCGGAATGGAACCTCGCCGGAGAGGCTTGACGATGAAGTTGGCGATCGCGGTGGCGGCGGTTGTGGCGGCGCAGGCTGTCATTTATTACGCCATTCTGGACCGCACGGTCGGCTCGTCGAGCTGGCTGGGTGGCGCGCCCGCCGGCCGAACCGCCTTGCGTGTGGCGATCTTGCGCAGTGACGCCGGCGCGAAGCTGAATCGCGAACATCCGGAATTGTATTTCGATTTAGCAAAACAGTGGGAGTCGATTCTCGGCGAAGCGCACGTATCCTACCGCGTCATTAACGACAAGGAAATTGCCCGGGGTCTGGCCAAATCCGCCGATGTGCTGGTGCTGCCGTGGGCCATGTGCCTCGATGACGCGCAACGCAACGCGATCCAATCCTACGTTGAGTCCGGAAACGGGCTGGTGCTCTCCGGCGCCACAGGCGTGCGCAATGCGGATTGTTCCTGGAAGGGGTGGGATTCGCTGAGCCGCCTCACCGGGCTGAGGAACCCGTCCGCCAGTTCCGCTCCGGCGCCGCTTCTGGGCGCTTATACCGGCGGGAACTTCTATTCCGGATCGGTGCCCGCGGGATACCAGCTTTCGCTCGCCAATCAGGAAGTCGTCATGGGCGCGGCGGCCAAACCGGATGTCTACGCCGCCGATTATCGCCTGCACCCCCTGGAGGCCGCGCCCGGCGGCACTCTGGCGCTGCACGGCATCCGCGGACGCGGACGCTTCGTGTGGTTCGGTTTCCCCGAAACGATGCCGATGAAAGACGAATCGGGCAGAGGGGTCCTGAATGCCTATCTGCTTTCGGCAGTTCGCTGGGCCGGGCGGCAGCCCGTGGCGGCGGTTGCGAACTGGCCTAAGGCTGCGCCTTCCGCGGTGGTGGTTGCTGCTCGCGTGGCCGATCCGAAGACCGCGCAATCCACCATCGCGGCACTGCGCGATGCCCGGGTCCGCGCGACGTTTTTCCTGGATGCCAAGACGGCCGCGCAGGCTCCCGAGCTGGTGCGATCGCTCGCCGGTATGGGCGAGATCGCATCTTCCTGCGACACGCCGGACAGCTTTGCGGACCAAACGGCTTCCCGCCAGACCGCTCGCCTGGCCGATGCCCGCCGTCGTTTGCAAAATGACAGCGGCTTGAGCCTGGCCGGCTTCGCGCCTCCCGACAGTCTTTGGGACAATCGCACGGTCAGCGCGCTGCGCGACGCCGGTTTCGCCTATTATGTGGATCGCGTGGGTGCCACCCGCGCGGTCCCGGAGCTGATTGCCGCTCCCGCCGTCTCCTTCCTGCCGGTCCGCCAGGTGCCTCTGGCGCGGCTCGAAGCTCCTTTCGCGGACGATTTCGAAGCCATGGCGGAATCGCCCTCGGACGCTCCCACCGACCGACTCTGGAACGATTTCCGGATCGTCGAGAGCCTCGGCGGAGCCTACACTCTCTCTTTTCGTACCGACCTTCTCGGCGCTCCGGAAAACGCCCCCGCGCTCCAGGCCCTGCTGCGCAAAATCAAAGAACGCGGAGCTTGGATGGCTACCGGCAGCGAACTGGCCGAGTGGTGGATCCGTCACGAGCGCGTTCGCACAGACGTTCGTCAGGTCAACGATCGCCGCATCCGCCTGGCCGTCAGCAACAGCGGCAGCCGCGCAATCTCCGATACCAGCGTGTATGTCTTCCTGCCGGGCGTTCCCGCCCGCTTGCGCGTGATTCCGGCGCTGCTGGGCAGCGGAATTCCGCACTACGAAGTCAGCCGCGATGGCGTGCTGCGGCTCGATTTTCCGAAGCTGGCCGCGGCCGCGGCGCCTTCACATTTTGTGCAGGCGGGGCCGGAGGCGCGCCCGGCGCCCCTCGTCATGCACTTCTACTACTGGAACGACCGCCTGGCGGACGATTCCCTGAGGGCCCATTACCGGCAGATCGGGCTGCTCTCGCCCGTCTGGCTGGAAGTGGATAAGGATGGCAACCTCGTCACCACCATCGACAAGCGGACGGCGGCCTGGGCGGCGGCCAACGACATCCGCGTCATGCCTGTGGTGGTCAATCGCGGATTTCTCCCGGAGACCGCGGCCGCCGGCACAGGAGCTGCGCGCGAAAGGCTGATCGCGGCCCTGATCGAGACCGCCCGCCGGCACCGTTTCTGCGGCCTCCAGCTCGATTTCGAAGGATTGCGGCCGGCCGACCGCGCGAGCTATGCCGAGTTCGCCGAGCGGCTCGCGGCCGCGCTGCATCGCCGGGGTATGCAGCTTAGCGTCGCTGTACCGGCGCCGCTGGCCGCGGCAATGCCCCCCGATTCGGCGGAGACGCTGTGGAAAGCCAGCGAGCAGAGCGCGGCCTTCGACTACGAGCGGCTGGGGCGCGCCGCCGATTTCGTCTCCCTCATGGCTTACGACGAATACACTTCGCCTGAAGAACCCGGCCCGGTGGCCGGTCTCGCCTGGGTGGAGGCCTGCGTGCGCCAGACGCTCGACTGGACCCCCGCCGCCAAGGTCATGCTGGGCGTGCCGCTCTATCACCGGCACTGGGCGGCTAAGAAAGTGAGCGAGGGCCCCTACGCCGCGGCCGCCGCCCTGGCATTGGCGGCCAAGTCCGAAATCCGGCTCGATGCCACCCACCAGGAAGCCACCTTCCAGTACTCGGATTCTCAAGGCGATCACGTGGTCTGGCTGGAGACCGCGGATTCGCTCTCGCGGCGCACCGCTCTGGCCTCGAAGTACGGCCTGCGCGGCATTTCCGCATGGCGCCTCGGGCAGGAAGATCCGGCCGCCTGGGGCACCGCATTCCTGCAGAAACCGGAGAAGCAATTATGAACACCAGATATTCACTGCTGGCGCTGGCGCTGTGCGGGGCGCCGGCACTTTTCGGCGCGGCTCCCTCGGTTCGTCTCGAGCGCGATGTGCCCGTCCAGCTTCGTTTGAAGCAGGCGCGCTCTTCGGAAACCGCGCGCGTCAACGACCGAGTGGAGTTCGAAGTGGTGGAGGAGGTCAGCGCCGCCGGCATGGTCGTCATTCCGAAAGGAAGCACGGCCTGGGGCCGAGTCTCCGATGCCGCGCCGGTCGGCCGGCTGATGCGCAGCGGGCGCCTGGCGGTGGATATCGAATCGGTTGCACTGGCCGATGGCGCCAGCGTGCGGCTGCGTGCTTCCGCTAACCATCCGGCCCCGGGGGAGCCTTCCGACGGCACCTCCGATAGCCTGGGCGCGCTCCCCGCGCTCCCCTTCACCATGTTTCGATACGGCAAAGCCATCCAGATTCCCGCCGGAAAGCTGGTGACGGCTTATACCGCCGCGCCGGTAAACGTCGCGGTCAAAGGACAGCCGCGGCAGGTCTCGGCTGTTTCAGCCATTCCGCTGCCGCAGGCCGCAAAATCGGCTAGCGTGCTTCCGGCGGCGATGGCCGCATCGCAGACTGTTGCCGACCGACCGGCCACCGTAACTCCCAGCGCACCTTCAGCGGCCAAACTGGCGCCGGCCCCCCAGTCCGCCAGCGTGCTTCCCGCGATGAATGCCGCTCCACAGGGCGCTGCCGCGGCGGACGATGGCGCCGATCAGCCGGCCACGACGTCCGCAAGCGCGCTTACCGGTGGCAACGCGTCCCCGCAAAGTACCGCGATAGGCACCGCGGATCGCACCACGCTGGCATCCGCGCGCAACCCCGAAGCGGCCTCCGTGAGTCGCGGCAGTTCGAAAAAGCTGGTCACCATTCTGGCGGTGGGGGCAGCCGCGGGCCTTGCGGGTGTGCTTGCGGCTAAAGGACACGGCGGTTCGCCGTCTGCCGCGGCCGCCGGCGCCGGTGCCGGGACGGGCAGCGCCACAGGCACCACCGCAACCACCGTGGGAATCGGCTCGATCACCGTCGGAGGCCTGCACTAATGCTCGTACGCGCGCTGGCGTTCATCGCGTCTTGCTCGGTTTGCTGCGCCCAAATAAGCCTTGGCGGCGTAGTATCCGGTTATGTTCTGGACGGGCGGTCCGCCACGATCCGACCCGTGCTCGGCGTGCCCGGCGCGGCCTATCTCGGCACCGCACTGGCTCTGCCGTGGGGCGTCACTGCCGCCGGAGTCCGTGGCAGCCGCGACGTGGCCGTGGCGATTTCCAACGAACAACCGCGGCGCGCCTACGTCCTGCACAATCTGGCCGGAATCGTGTCCGTTGTCCCGCTCGACGGGACCCTGCCGGATAGTGACCGCGTCTTCCTGAGCGGCGATGGCTCCGCGGCGGCCATCGTCTCGAGTGCGCAGCAACAACTCCAGGTGGTTACCAACCTGGCATCCGCGCCGGCCGTATCGAGCGCGGTCCCGCTGGCACTGCGCGGGAACATCACGGCCGTGGCGGTCTCCAGCTCCGGCTGCGCTTTGGCGGCTGGCGCCGACACTCATTCGGGTGGACAGGTGGTGGAAGTCTGCGCCTCCCAGCCCGGGGTTGTCATTCCTATCTTCGACCGCGACGCCTTTCATCCTACCGCCGTCGCGTGGCTCGATAGCCGCAGCGCCGCCGTTGCCGACGCCGCTTCGAACCAGGTGCTGCTCTTCGCAAATCTGGATGGCAGCGCGCCCACGGTCCTGATGGATCAATCCAGCGGCATCGATTCGCCCATCGGGGTGACGGCGCTCGATTCGTCCACATTGGCCGTCGCCTTAACCGGCGATCGGGAACGCACAATGCCACGAAGCGGGCACGAGCGGTGTGGGTGCGGAGTTTTGATGGTGGCGCGCACGGATGGCTCCCTGCCGCCGCGCACGGTGCCGCTGCCTATCGCGCCCAGCCAACTCGACGCTCTCGATACACCTTCGATCCTGGTGCTGAACGCCCTGGTCGATTCGCCGCTCCTGCTGGTGGACACCCAGCAGAACTACAGCGCGTTTTTCGTCCCGATGAATTGAGACCCGTCCCATGCTGCATAAGATTGCATTGCTCACACTGGCACCTCTGGCGCTGTTTGCGCAGGCGGGCGTGACGTTTACCTATCAGGTTTCCGGCGCAACCGCCGCGGCTCCACTGGCTTCCGGCGGCACCATCGTCTATCCCGTAGTCGCCGCCGGCTCGGCGTCGCTCGTCACCATCTACTGCTCCAATCAGTCGCAGTCGTCTTACAGCCTGTCGGCGGCCGTAAATAACCCGCTGTTCACGGTGTCGCCCGCTTCGGCCCAACTGGCTGCCGGTGCTTCGAGCGCCATCGGCGTCACGTTCACTCCACAGGCGGCCGGCTCGGCCGGCGCGACCATGAGCGTCATTCTCACCGGGGCATCCGGCGGATCCCAGGTGGCGCGGTTCACGCTCTCGGCGCAGGCTGTGGATGGCGTTGTGGCCAGCTTTGCGTTCGCTTCGGACGGAAACCAGACGCCGCTGCCCGACGGTGGGACCATCCCCTTCCCCGCCACGGCGCCCGGCGCGCAAGCCTCCGCCACCTTCACCATTTCGAATCGCAGCTCCGCCTCAGTTTCCATCGATTCGCTATTGCTCTCCGGAACGGCCTTTCACCTCACGGGTCTGCCGCTGATGCCGGTTGCCGTGGCGTCGGGCAGCCAGATCTCCGTCGGGATCGTATTTTCACCGAGTCAGGCGGGAAGCTTCAGCGGGAGCCTCACTTATGCGGTCTCGGGCGCCTCGCATAGCGTCTCGCTCTCCGGTGTGGCGGCGGCTTCGTCGCTCCAATTCACGATCGCCGGCGGCACGCCGCAAACCCTACAACCCGGCGCTACGATTGCCCTCCCTTCGACCGGCGTGGGCACGCCCACCATGCTGAGCATTCAAATCGGCAACAGCGGCACGGCCTCCGCAGTGATTTCGACGCTCAGCGCCAGCCCGTCCGTTTTCCAGCTTCAGAACGCGCCTGCTCTGCCGCTCACCATTCCCGCCGGCGCTTCGGCAACCGTGGGCCTGGCGTTCGTTCCGCAAAGCCCCGGCAACACCACCGGCGTGCTGACCATCGGCAACGCGACTTTTGTGCTTTCCGGGGGTGGATTGGGCGCGCAATTGAGCTGCACGGTGACACCTCGGGGCCAGGCGGCATCTCCCTGCGGCGCCTCCACGATTACGCTGCCGCCAACCTCGCTCGGAGACCAGCTTCCCTTCACCGTGCAGGTCACCAACACCGGAAACCAGCCCGGCACGGTTCAGAACTTCACCATCGGGGGAACGGGCTTCTCCGTCGTCAGCGCACCCTCGCTGCCGGCAACCCTGGCGCCCGGCGACTCCATCCAGCTCAATGCGTCGTTCGCTCCCGCGGTGCTCGGCATCACCGGCGGCTACCTTCAAATCAATGCTCAGACCACCAACATCACGGTGGCTGCGACCGCGCCCCCAGCGCTGCCCGCCGTCACCTTCACCAACGCCAGCGCCCAGATGCAGCCTTTGGCGCAGCCATCGATTGGCATCCATCTGGCTTCCGCATATCCGTACGATCTGGCGGGCACGCTGAGCCTGACCTTCACTGCCGATTCGCTGGTCGACGATCCCTCCATCCAATTCCTGAACGGCCAGCGCTATATCGATTTCACGCTCCCGGCTGGCGCGACCGACGCCGTATTCGGCACCACTGCTACCGGCGTCATGCTGCAAACCGGATCCACCGCGGGAGTCATCACCCTGGCGGCCTCTTTCACGCTGGGCAGTTATGTGGTGACCGGCTCCACGCCGGTGACGCAGAACATCACGATTCCCGAAGCGGCGCCCCAGATTCTGTCGCTCCAGATCGGCTCAATGGATACCTCGGGTTTCACCCTATTGCTCACGGGACTGTCTACCGGCCGCTCGCTCACCCTGCTTGCTTTCACGCTCACTCCCGCCGGCAACAGCTCTCTCGCCACTACCACTTTGACCGCCGACGTCTCGGCCGCTTTCAACACTTGGTTCAGCAGTACGCTCAGCCACAGCTTTGGCGGACAGTTCACTGTCTCGGTGACCTTCAACGTCGCTGGCGACGTGGCCGCCATCCAGGCTGTGGCGGCCACCGCCACCAACGCGCAAGGGACGTCCAGCCCGAACTCGGTGACGCTGCAAGCTTCCGGCGTGCAATAACGGACCGCTTATGGGATCAACGGCCTGCTTCGCGCGCTCAGCGGCCCGAGACGACCGGCGAAGCGTTCAGGCCCGCTTATTCAGTCGCCGCGAGCAGCGCAGTGGCTTGCCGGCTGGCGCTCGCGAAGGGATGTCGGCGGTTCGGCTCTCGCACATCGCGCCGCGGCCCGCGGCCCCGGTCATGGGGCGTTCAGTGCAGTGCCCGCAGCGCGTCTGCGCACTCGGCCGAGTTGTCGGACCAAAAGCCGTGGCGTTGCGCACGTCCCCGCGTGATCTCCGCCGCTACGAGAGCGACGCGATCGAGGTTGCCCGCCCATTCGCCAGTGAGTCCGCATTGTGGGACAGAGGCTTGCGAGCGAAGCAACTCCTCCTCCGCCCGCCATCCCGGAGAGCGAACCTCGGCCCAAGGCATTCGCCGCCGTGGCCGCCGCCCAAGCGATGCTGGATCCGCAAGAAGCCCACAGCGTCCTGGAGCAGGCCGCCAAGGCCAAACTCGAAGCTGACCGGAACGCCATCAGTTGGAACCGCAGGGACGCGGCCAAACTGCTCCACATCGACTATGCGGTTTTGATTTACAAAATTAAGAAACCGGGGCTCAAGCGGCCGACCGCCGGCTGATACCGGGCCTCCGGCAGAGAGTGAACGAAATGATCGGGACACTTCACTAGTGGATAATCGGTGTCCAGGAGATTACGCGTGAAACTCAAACTGTGGCAAGCCGGAGAAGCTCTCCTTCGCCAAAAAGCCAAGCCTCTAACTCCAGGCGAAATCGTCAGTCCTCAGATTCAGGATCTGATCGGATCGATGCGCGAGACGATGCACGATGCTCCCGGCGTCGGCCTGGCCGCGCCTCAGGTCGGTGTGTCGATACAGCTCCTGGTGATCGAAGACCCGCCTGAGCTGATTCAGAAGCTTTCGCCGCAGCAGGCATTGGAACGAGAACGCAAGCCCGTGGCGTTCCACGTGGTGATCAACCCGAAACTCTTCATCGAGAGCAACGAGACCGTCGAGTTCTTCGAGGGCTGCCTGAGTGTTGTGCTCTTTGCGGCGATCGTCCCGCGCGCCAAACGCGTTCGGGTCGAGTGCCTCAACGAACGCGCCGAATCCGTGTCGATCTCCGCGGAAGGGTGGTACGCCAGAATTGTCCAGCATGAAATCGATCACCTGAACGGCGTTTTGTATCTCGACCGAATGAAATCGCGGTCCTTCTCCACTCAAGAGAACTATCTCCGGTATTGGGGCGCCAAGCCGATATCTCAGGCCTGGGAAGAGATTGGAACAAACCCTCCCGAATGAAATCAGGTGTGTGAGCGCAGCGACCTATACAGCGTGCTCTCGAGATCATGGACTCTCGGTGCCGGGCTTCACCATTTCCGCCAATTCCAGCGCGTCCCAATTGGTCAGCCGGAAATCCCACGGCACAGATGTCACGCAGTCAACGCGCCGAAAACGCTGCCGCCATTGCAGCGCAGGCCGTCACTTGTGTCGAACCGCTCGATCAAGGCTGAGGGGACCACCGCCGGCCGCTGCGAGATACAGAAAAATGAAACAGTACAACACCGCCAGTTCACCGCCGTTTTGAATCGGCCAGAAGGCGCGGGGAAAATGTGAACTAAAGTAGGCGACGGCCATTTCGCCGCAGAGAAGAAACGCGATCGGCCGCGTAAACACGCCGAGAAAGAGCAGAGCGCCACCGAAAGCTTCGAGCACACCCGCCACCCAGAACTGGGACCACATATGGGCCGTGGCGCCATGACCGCCAATGCCTCCAAACATGCCGAACAGCTTTTGTAAGCCATGCAGCGTAAACGTTAATCCGGCTATGCTACGTAGCACCGAGCGCACGTACCCCGTCCAGTCATGTCGCCGCATCCTCCACTCTCCCTTGTCAATCCTATACCATCAGATCGTCGTGCCCGCAGGTGCGGGGCGCCAATTCATCCAGCGCGCACAGCTTGCGCACCGTCCGCCGGGAATCCGCGAGTTGTAACGGCCTCGGGCGGGCCTGGCCGACGCTCGAATAAATCGCAAGAGACTGGGTCGGCCGACGAGCGCAGCGCTCCAACCTGCCGAAATACGAACGCTGCATTGCGCCGGCATCAGCAAATCGGGAAAACACGGCTTTCTCGGACAGCAAGAATAGTTTCAGTGTCCCTCAGTGCGGACGCCGACGTCATTCCTTTACCCGGCGGGATTTTGCCATCGCCGCCCGAGATCCCCGCCGACGCGAACTACAGCCCCGCGATCCTCGTGGATGGAACCGGTATATTCGCCCCGCACGAATAGCGTCTACACCCCCATTCTTCAAGGACCCGCGACTTAGTCGGACCACCGCCGGGGTCACCAAGTTAGCTGTGCCAGCGGCACCTATCGAAGTCACCGTTACAGCGAGGAAGTAGGGCGGTTACCCCCCAATGGCACTCATCGAGAACAGGCTATCCATGGCCCTGGGGATATGCTTACCGGCCAGGTAGTCCGAGAGCTCGGTCCAGGCTGATCGGTCTCCTCGGTCTCGACGCGCTCCGGCGAGATCGAAAAGCAGCGGATCCATCAGACAGCGCCGCAGGCGGCCGCGTGCGTCTAGTCGAACCCGCTCGCAATTGGCGCAGAAGGGGTGGGAACGCGGCGTAATCCAGCCCAAAGTGAGCGGAGTTCCGTGCCAATCGACGCGCAACCGGCGCGCCGGATCGCCGGCCGGCGTCACCATCGGCAGCGAAGATGCACGGACGGCGATCCAGCGGCGCACTTCGCTTACCGGAACAAACTCGGCATCCGACCACGCGCGCTCGGTTCCGGTGCGCATCAGTTCGATGAAGCGCAGTTCCAGGCCGCGAGCAGCCGCGTAGTCGAGTAGCAAAGGCACATCATCTATCCAAGTCGAACGCTGCAGAGCGGCGTTGAGTTTGAGCGGCACCAATCCCGCCGTGAGCGCTTCGTCGATGCCGGCTAGTGTATCCTCCAGCCGCGCACCGCGCGTCAACCGGGTGAATCGCTCCGGATCCAGCGAGTCGAGCGATACGTTCACGCGTGCAAGACCGGCGGACCTGAGCGGTATGGCCAGGCGTTGTAGGAGGGAGCCGTTTGTCGTCAACGACACCTCTCGGATGCCCATTGTTACGGCCAATCGCTCCACCAGGCGTTCGATGCCTTTGCGCACGAGCGGTTCGCCGCCGGTCAGCTTGACGCGTTCGATGCCGAACCGCAGTGCCAGCCACCTCGCGAGGTCCGCGAGTTCGTCCATGGGCAAGTGAGCGGAATTGTGGATCCCGCCCGCCGGCATGCAGTAGCGGCAGCGGAAATTGCACCGGTCTGTGACGGAGAGGCGCAGCAGGCCGGTCTTCATCCAGCCACCTGAACCGTTTCGAAGCCGGCCGGCGCGATCAATTGCCGCTCCGCGCGCAGCCACCCCGAGGTGAGAACCTGGCATCGCAGCCCACCACGGCCGCGCAACCACTGTTCCGCGCCGGGGCCAAGCGCTCGATCCATCCAATAACAGGGGCGGCATTCTTCCACGCCGCGTAAGACGACAGTCTGTAGTTCGAACTCCCCCCCGATCAGCATGTTCAGGTCCGCTCCGCTCACCACCAGGTTGCGGCGCAAAGCCGATGGATCGGCCCCGATCCCCAGCTCGCGCCGCATGGCCGCAAGAACTTCGCGAGAGAACAGCGTTACCTGACCCAGCGGATACTTCGGCGATCCGAAGAACCGGTCGCCACGCAGACCATGATGAGCGACGCACTCGACCTCCTCCACCTCGCGGATCGGATGCGGATCCGCACCGAGGCCGTGGCGGCCGAAGAACTGGTGGCCGTCCGAGATGTAGATGTTGTGCAACGACAGGGATGTTGGAATCATGACCGGGAACCGCCGTCAGCGCGGGAAGAACACCTCCGCGTAGTGTTCGGCCTTCACGCCGCGATACGCGGGCACAATGACAAACGACGGCCGATTCGCGCCGCCGGGCTGAATGGCTCCTTCGAGCTTCACCAGTTCGTCGATGGGTCCGAAGCCCAGCGCTTCTCCCGGGCACGTCGATACACAAGCCGGCTGCTTACCCTTCTCGATCCGCGAGTAGCACAGGATGCATTTTTGCATTTTGCCGGATTTGCCGTACTGCGGCGCGCCGTACGGGCACGCGCTGCCACAGCTTTTGCAGCTGATGCACTTTTCCTGGTCGACCACTACGATGCCGTCTTCTGCGCGCTTTGAAATCGCCTCGACCGGGCACGCATCAATACAAGATGGTTTGGCGCAGTGCATGCACGCCTTCGACGCCGCGATATTCGTCACGTCCGGGAACCGTCCCTCCCAGTGAGTCGCCACCCGGCGCCATTTCGGACCGAGTTCGATGCTGTTCGTCGCCTTACAGGCGACTTCGCAGGCCTGGCACTGCACGCATCGCCCCGCGTTGATGAAGAAGCCAAGTTGCTTCGCCATGTCTATGCCTTCCTCACCTGGACTAGAGTCTGGCTCGTCATTGCCGTGACCACCGGGTCGTAGGCTTTCTTGGGATCCGTGCTGTACATAGTGTTGGCGTTCGCGCCTCCGCGGAGCAGCGGATAATACGGTTTGCCCAATTCGCTGCAACCCTGCCACCACCCGTGCAGCATCATCACCGTATCCGGCCGGATGCCCGGGCTAACCTCGGCCTTCACCTTGAGTTGGCCGTGCGGCGATTCGACGATCACCCAGTCGCCGTCCGCGATCCCGCGCGATCCCGCGGAATCGGGATGGATTTGCAGCGTCGGATCCGGCATGACTTCGCGCAGATAGGGCACGTTGCGCAACCACCCAGCGTTGTAAACTTTGGATGTGTGGAAGTCGGAAAACGTCAATGGATACTTGGCAAGCAGCTCCGGAGTCGCAGTTGGACTTTCGGGTGGCTCTACCCACACAGGCAGCGGACTGAATCCATTCTCTTCGAAAGTGGTGTTGTAGATCGCCACTTTGCCTTGAGGCAGGTAGGGCGCCTTGGAGAGCCGTGTACTGGGCGAATTGAACACCTGCTCGTATTTCTCATACACGGGCTCGCGCTTGGGCAGCGCGATGCCGGCCGGCTTGGCGCGAAGTTCCGCGAGGGTGACGCCGTACGGCTTGAGTTGCTCATTCATGCATTCGGCGATGCTTCCGTTCCAAAAGTCCTTGCCGTAGCCCATGCGCACGCCGAGATCGATCCAGAACTCGTAATCGGACTTGTAGTCGCCGAGCGGTTCGATCACCTTGTTGCGCGCCAGCACCCAGCCCTCTCCGGTTTCGAATGGATGATCGGTTTCGTACATTGAAGCGACCGGAATGACGATATCGGCGAAGGCCATCTCGGCCGTCTGCGTGACGTCGATCACCACGTAGAAATCCAACTTCTTCAGCGCCTCGATCACGTTGCGCGTGCCGCGCGTGCTGACCGTCGGCTGCGTACCCGGAGCGATGATCGTCCGCACCGGATACGGCTTGCCCGTGAGGACGCTCTCAAAGATCCGGTAGTAAGCGGAGGAAGTGCCCTCGCCGCCCGGCTGCAGCGCCCTCGGAAACTCCGGTCCGACCAGCTTATCCACCCACTCCTTGGTGTAGCGATCCTGCAGCCCCAGCGGCTCCGCTCCGCCACCGCCGCGCCCCCCACCGCCGCGTCTTCCTCCGCCCCGTCCTCCTCCGCTGAAGACATCGCCGCCGGGTCTGTCGAGGTTGCCGGTGATGGCCATCAGGATCGCCACCGCGCGGATTGCGCTGTTGCAGCCCGGCGCGTGTTCAAAGCCATTGCCATGATCGATGCAGGCCGGTTTTGTGGTGGCGTAGAGGCGCGCGACATCGCGAATCTGCTTAGCCGGCACCCCCGTAATTGGCTCGGCCCACTCCGGCGTGTGCTTCCGGACGTGGTCGGCCAGCTTGTCGAAGCCGTACGTCCATTTCTCGACGAACGCGGCGTCGTAGAGTTTTTCGTCGACGATGACGTGCAGGAATGCCAAGGCGAGGGCCGCGTCCGTTCCGGGGCGAATCGGAACCCAGATATCGGCGAGCGCCACGTCGGGTTCCATGGTCGGCTTAATGGCAATGACTTTGACGCCGCGCGTCTTTGCGTCGAGCAGTTCCTTCACGCTGCCCTTCGAACTGCCAGCGTACACGGGCTGCTTGCCCCAAACCATGAGGAGGCTGGTACGTTCGATGTCCGGCCGAGGTTGCGCTCCCAGCGTATAGGAGAACGTGAATGCCTTCTGCACCGCGCAGATCCCGCTGTGGCCGTAGTTCGGGCTCCCGTGTGCCGTCAGAAACCGGTACAGGTAATTGCTGTAGGTTCTGTGGGCGGGCGACAGGATCGCCAGCGATTCCGGACCATACTTCGCCTTCTGCTCTTTGAGCTTCGCCGCAATCGTGTCGAGCGCCTCGTTCCAACCGATGCGCTGGAACCGGCCCTCACCTTTGGCTCCGACCCTCTTCAGCGGATACTTGAGCCGCTGCTCGGAGTACACCCATTGCGGCGCCGCGTGCGCCTTGGGACAGTTCTTGCCGTGATTGAGCGGCGCATCTTTCCAGCTTTCGACTCTCACGAACTTGCCATCGCGAACAATGGCGAGGATTCCACACCCGGCGCTGGGGCCGCACATCGCGCACAAGGTCGGGATAGCCTTTTCGGCAGTGGCAACGGCGGGCTCGGCCGCGGCCGAGGTCCCGCCGCCGAGAAAAGCGGAGGCGACACCCGCGGCTCCAGTAGCGGCCAGAACCGCGCGTCGGGTCGGAGTGGCATTTGGTGTGGGCATTCGGAGAGGCTCCGGGGCGAATTTCGCTTCTCAGATCTTAAACTCTATTTCTAGACTAGTTCTATAGGGTGCACACTGTCAAATTTAAAGCCCGTCTGGCAACTATTTCCTATCTTTCCTATTGACTTATCGGATATTCATCTCTTATACTCGCTTCATAATGTTGGACGCCGGCATCACGCTCAAGACGGACAACCGCTCCCTCTCGGGTTGTCGCTGCTGTTGTTAGTCCTCTCAATCGCTTCCAGAAGCCCCCGCAGCTAGCACGCGCCGCCGCGCTCGATGACCGGGGCGAGGAATTGAGTTCTCCACGCCGAGAAACCCAGGTTCCACGCGGAATCGCACGCGGCATCAATGGAAGTCGCTGGACACAGGTAGCATCAGGCTCGAGCTGCCGGAGAACGGGCACTTCGACCAGCGGTCCGGTTGGGCCGAGATTTCGCAATGCTACTTCGGAACAAGGCGAGCGGGGCTGAAGTGCGTTGCTTTGACCAAAGAACGAACAGGAAAAACCATGGAAACCAATCGAACAACCGAGGATTGCGTGTCCCGACAACGGCGTTTGGCGAGGCACGGACAAGCGGGTAGCCGCACCAACCCTAGGATCGTTTTCAAAATTCTTTCGACGTTCCTGTTCCCGCTCTGTCTGCTGGTTTCAGCCGGCACCGGCTGGTCCCAGTCCACGTTCGGCTCTTTCGTGGGCACGGTGCGCGATCCCTCCGGCGGTGTTGTAGCCAACGCCGGCGTGCAAATTCAAAACCTGGGCACGTCGCTGGTGCGAACCGCTACCACCGATCAGAGCGGATCCTATGTGGTCGTCAATCTGGAACCCGGCAACTACGAGATCAAGATAGAGGCTGAGGGCTTCCAGGCCATCACTTACAAGGACTTGGTGCTTCAGGCACGGCAGACGATTCGCGTCGATGGCGCCCTGACTATCGGAACCAAGATTCAGGCCATCAGCGTGGAGGAAACCGCGGCCGTCTTGAACACCGATGTTTCCAATCTCGCAGAAACCAAGACCGGCAGAGAACTGGTGGATTTGCCTGTGGCGATCGCCTCGCGGGCCAGCGGATCGACCAGCGCCATCACCACGCTGACCACGCAGCCGGGAGTATTGATCGATAACAGCGGCAACCTTTCGGTGGCCGGCAGCAAGCCCGCCATGCTATCGGTGAGCATCGATGGAATCAGCAGCATGAGTCCGCGGAGCTATGTCCCGATTGCCGAGTTGTTCCCTTCTTTTAATGCCATCGCCGAGATTCGCGTGAGCGAGGTCAATAACTCCGCCGAGTTCGGCGGTATCAGCGACATCACCACCATTTCCCGGGGTGGCAGCAACGATTTGCACGGCGGCCTGTTCGAGAACAATCAAGCCGCCGCCTACGATGCCAGAAGCCCCTTCGTCGCCGCCAAGGCCAAGCTGGTGATGAACGATTTCGGCGTGTTCGGCGGCGGGCCGGTCTCGATCCCGAAACTCTATAACGGACACAACCGGACGTTCTTCTTCGGCAGCTACGAGGGTCTCCGTCTGCCGCGCGAATCGCCGCTGGTCATCAGCGTGCCATCGGTGGCTCTGCGCGCCGGGAATCTTTCCGCATATTCCAAGGCGGTGCTGGACCCCGCGGCGGGGGGCACTCCGTTTCAGAACAATCAGATTCCCGCCACGCGCGTCGCGCCGCTTTCGGCCGCCGCCCTCCAATACCTGTTTCCGCTTCCGAATTCCGGGGCGCCCGGCGCCATCGCCAACAATTGGGCATCCAATATTCCGACGCCGATCTCGAGCAACCAGGGGGATTTTCGCCTGGACCAGAACATCGACTCCAAGCAGACGGCCTTCGCCCGCGTGACTTACAAACGGCGGGCCGTCGAGATCG
>CAYRWE010000033.1:16612-31020 GCA_964427655.1 uncultured Solibacteraceae bacterium
TCCAAGCAGACGGCCTTCGCCCGCGTGACTTACAAACGGCGGGCCGTCGAGATCGCCCCGACCGGGACAGTGATGACGGGCCCGATTTCCCAACCGGAGAACGACTTTTCGGTATCGGGCGCTTATAACTACGTCGTTACGCCGCACCTGGTGAACGAGCTACGCGCCGGGTACACCGGCTCGAACTCTTCCACGGATTTCGGCCTGAGCGCCAGCACGATCCAGAGCGAGCTCGGGTTGCAGCTTCCGGGTCCGCCGCCTCCGGGAGCGGCCGTCCCCAATTTCAATATCTCCGGCTTCACCGCTACCAGCGCGACCTACACCCAATTCTCGCGCACGGCCACGCGGCAGTTGATCGATAACGTCACCTTTACCCGCGGCGGCCACACGCTCAAGATGGGCGGAGACTACCGTTACCTGACCGGTTACTACAACGGCAACTTCGCCTCCACGCGCATGGGACAGTTTAACTTCAACAACTCGGTTACCGCTTCGACCATTGGAAATCCCTTTGGGGCTTTCCTGCTCGGGATTCCGGACTCGGACAGCGTGGCCACCGTTACCGCCACCGATGCCGATGCCCACGCGCAACATTACGCTGCATTCGTGCAGGACGATTGGAAGGTCAGCCCGCGGCTGACTCTGAATTTCGGCCTCCGCTATGAATACCATCCCATGTTCAGCGACTCCCTGCACAACACCGCCACTTTTCTACCCGACTACGAGTCAGTCGTCAACGGAGTCCTGGTGCGCGGCGCGGTGGTAGTTCCGGACGCGCGCATCAACGGGTTGGATGAGGACCTGGTACAGTCGGTGGCCCCCACGCCGTTCGTGACCGCCAGCCAGGTGGGACTGCCGCAAACCCTGCGCAACTCCCAAAAGACCGATTTCGCCCCGCGGTTCGGGTTTGCCTGGCGTCCGTTGGGCAACGACCAGACCGTGATCCGCGGAGGCTACGGCAAGTACATTGAGACTCTTCTGGGCAACGCAATGTTTTCGCAATGGGGCGTCCCGACCAGTTACAACGGTCAGTTCACCAACAGCTTCGTCAACGGCAAACCGACTCTGGCCTTCCCGTATCCGTTCCCCTCCAGTCTCGCAGCCGCGCCCGGGACGGCGCAGTTCCTGGCGGGCATCGATAGCAATTACAAAGACCCTTACGTGCAGCAATGGAATTTCACCATCGAACGCGACCTTGGATTCAGCACCGGCGTGCGTGCGTCCTACGATGGCAGCCACGGATCGCAGTTGGGTTATTACATAGATGGCAACCAAGTGCCGGCAAACACCGTCGGATACAACGCGGTGGCCGCATACAGACCGTACCCGTCGTGGTCCTATGTAAAGCTGAACATCAACGGGGCGCGCAGCAACTACGATGCCTTCACGGTGGTAGCGAACCGGCGTTTTTCGCGCGGACTTCAGGTATACGCCGCCTACGTCTACGCCAAGAACCTCTCGAACGAGGCGGGATACAACCCGTCGGCGTTCACGGGTGAGAACGGCGGAAGTGTTACCGACCGCTACAACATCAACCTGGATTACGGCAACGTGGCGTTCACGCGCCGCGACCGGTTCGAGGCGAACGTCCTGTATGACCTGCCGTTCGGGAAAGGCCGCACCCTGCTGGGTCATGCCAACCGGGCGCTCGATGGCATCGTGGGCGGTTGGGAACTGGCCGGAGTTCTGCTCTTCCAGACCGGGCCGTTCCTGACCGTGACTGTGCCCGGTGCCGATCCCGCGGGAAATAATTTCGACAACAGCATTGGCAGCGGAGGGGGCGGCGCGGGCAGCGGGCGCGCCGATATCGTCTCCGGTGTGCCGCTGTATCCGGCGGTTCAAAGCCAGAGCCTGTGGATTAACAAGGCGGCCTTCGCCGTGCCCCCCAACAACATCGGCCGCGATCCCGATTCGCCGGTGGGCGCGGTGGTCGGTCCGGGAACCCAGTCGGTCTCGGTTTCGCTGTTCAAGTCCATCAGGTTCACCGAGCGGGTGAGTCTGCAGATCGGCGCCTCGGCGGCGAACGCTTTGAACCATCTGAACCTGGGGACGCCGAACCTCTCGTTTACCACCGCGGCGTTCGGGACCATCACCAGCACGCAGAGCGCGGAGGGCGCGGCGCCCCGAACCGTTCAACTCACCGCGCGCCTGAAGTTCTAAGGAACGGCCATGCGAGCGCGCGCGAAATCGCAGCCGGCAAGAAGGGCGGGCGGACGTCCCGCCCTCCTTCTGCTGGGCGGATTGCTGGCGGCTCCCGTGCTTTTCGGAGCCAGCTATACGCTCAAGATCTCTCCCGAGACCACGGTCTGGGGCTACTATTGGTCGGAAGTGAAGCCGGTTCTGACCATCCGATCGGGAGATATCGTCGAGGTCGCTACGCAACTGGACACCGATCCGGCGCGCCTCGAGCAACTGGGCGTCCCACCGGACCAGATCACTCGCGAGATGCGCGAGCCGTATGAGAAAGTGCCGCCCACTGGCCGGGGCGGCCAGCAACTCACCGGGCCGATTTACATCCAGGACGCCCAGCCCGGCGACGTCCTGGAGGTGCGCATCCTCAAAATAAAATTGGACTTACCCTACGCGTACAACGGCTACGGCAACTTCATGTTCAAGGATTTCCAGCGCGGCGCCAGGATCGTGCCGCTCGATCGCGAGCGCATGATCGGGCACGTCGCTCCGGGCGTGGATGTCCCGCTCCGGCCATTCTTCGGAGGGATGGGCGTGGCGCCTCCGCCCTCGATGGGGAAGATCCGCAGCGGCCCGCCGGGAATTCACGCGGGGAACCTCGATAACCGCGACCTGGTGGAAGGATCGACTCTCTATATTCCGGTCCACGCGGCCGGCGCGCTGTTCCAGGTGGGGGATGGACACGCCGCACAGGGTGAGGGCGAGGTGGACCGCAACGCGCTCGAGACTTCGCTCACCGGGACGTTCCAGTTCATCGTGCGCCACGATATGCATCTCAAATGGCCGCGTGCCGAAACTCCCACGCACTATATCGCCATGGGACTCGACCCGGATCTCAACGAGGCAGCCAAGCTGGCGATCCTGGAGACGATCGACTTCCTCATGACCGAAAAGAAGATGAGCCACGATGATGCCTACGTTTTGGCGAGCGTGGGCGTGGACTTTGTGATCACCCAGTGCGTGGACGGCACTTTGGGCGTCCACAGCCTGATTCCCAAGAGTCTTTTCAAATCGCGAAATTGAACGGTATGGCCGGCGGCCTGGCGCGAAGCGGGCCGATCCGCCGCCGGCCGGGGAGGCATCGATGAAGCGGTCTCTGACATGGTGCTGCTGGCTGGCGCTCGGCGCGGCGCAATTCGCCGTTGCGGCCGTAGACCGAATCGAGGTCAAAAGCCGCGCGCCGTTCCACGATTTCAAGGCTGGTCCCTACATCAGAATCAGCGGCACATTCGTGGGGAGCCTGGATCCGAGCGAGCCGATTCCCCATCTGGCCCAAGCCGCCAGGCGCGCGGATGGGCGCATCGAATACAGCAGCGAATTCGAAATCCTGGCGCCGGAGCGGCCATCGGCGGGCAATCGCGTCATGCTCTTTGACGTGGAGAACCGCGGCCACCCGATCACCAACGGGTTGTACAACACGCCCGTCGATCCGGCGCGGTCTAAGCCGGATGCCGGAAACGGATATCTCGAAGACAACGGTTACACCGTCGTCAGCATCCACTGGGAAGACGGCCACGGAATCCGCCTCCCCACCTATCCTGGCGCCGGCGGCAAACCGGCCCCGCTGCTCGCTGTGGGATTCGCGGCGATCCGCGATTTCGCCGCCTTTCTGCGCTTCGAGACGGCCGACAAAGCCGGAACGCCCAATCCGCTAGCCGGGACGATCCGTTGGGCCATCGCCTCGGGATCGTCGCAGACGGCGCGCGTGTTGAAATCGTTTCTGTATGCGGGATTCAACCGCGCGGGGAATCGAACGGTGTTCGACGGCCTGCATCCGCACATCGGCCAGAGCGGGACCATGCCCTACATTCCGCCGGAAGGCGCCGGCGCCGAGACGGTCGCTTTGACCATCACCGGCGACAGTTCGGTGTACCCGTTCACTTACGCCGAGATCCTCGCGCCGTTGAAGGCGCGCGGCGAGACGCCGCCCAAGATCGTCGCGACGAATGTCGAAGGCGATTACTATCGCCGACGGCTTTCCCTTGTGCGCACGGGCTCGTCTGGAATTACCGACGTCGCCATCCCGGAGACCGTGCGCCTCTGGGATTTCACCGGCGCAAGCCACGGCATCATTTCGGGCGCGAACGCTGCGATCTGCGATATGCCTCGCGCGAATCTCGACTGGCATCCGCTGACGCGCGCGGCGCTGGCCGCCCTGACGCGCTGGGTGGTAGCTAACGAACCTCCGCCCCCCACAAAGCTGATCTCGCTCACTACGTCTCCCGCAGTTCCCTATCTTCTGCCACCGCCCACCGCGGATTATCCGAAGGCCCAACTGCTGGTTCCCCGGCGGGACCGCGACGGGATCGCCGAGGCAGGAATCCGCCTGCCGGCTGTCACGGTGCCTTTGCAGACGTTCGGCGGGTGGAACGCCCCTATCGAGAACAACTGCGGAGACATGTCGGTCTTTGCCTACCCGTTTGCCAGAACGCGATTCGAGCGCATGATGAAGAACGATCCCAGGCCGTCGCTCGAAGAGCGCTATGAGGGCCCCGCGGATTACGTGGTCCGCTTCGAGGCGGCTGCGGCGGCTCTGCGGAAGGAAGGGTATCTGCTCGAAGCCGACGCGGCCGCGCTGGTCGAAGGCGCGCGAAAAACGAGTACGATAGTCCCCGAGCGCACGCAAGTTAAGTAGGGACTGGGAAACCGCGGCGTCAGGGCGCCGATATGAGGATAGAGGACATGAAGCTATTTTGGATCGCCATTCCGGTTGTCGCCACACTGACTCTTCTATCGACCGCTTCGTTCGGTCAGCGGAACACGCTGTTGCCAACCTCCGTGTTTCATGCCATTCGCGACGAGAGTTCGGGCGAAGAGCCGCTCATCGATTTCCGCAACATCGTGACGAATTACACGGGCTTCACCCCCTCGAAAGGCGAGGACGACGTGGCGGAGTACATTGCCGGCCGTTTGCGCTCGAACGGACTGACGGACGTGAAGATCGAGGGCTTTCCAGCCGACGGCCGAAAATACTACTGGGCGTTCGTCGGCGAACCCGCCTGGGAAGGCGAAGTCGGCATCCTGGACATGGTGAAGCCGCACGGCCAGCGCATTGCCGATTTCGCCGTTAACCGGCAGGTGCTAGGACGCTACAGCACCAGCGCCGATGTGACCAGCGAAGTCATCGATGTCGGAGAGGGCGTCAGCGATTCCGACTATGCGGGCAAGGACGTGAAAGGCAAGATCGTGCTCGCCTCCGGAGGTGCCGAGTTCGTGCACCGGCTGGCCGTTTGGAAGTACGGCGCGGCGGGACTGCTGATGTCGCGCGCGGGAGTGCCGGCCGGAGAAGGCATGGGCCTCGCCGGGCAAGGCGGCGGCGGTGGAGCGGCCTCGCTGGGGAATCGCACCGGCGGGCCGGCCTACATTCCGTGGCGCGGGCCCAATGGCGAAAAACCGGGATTCCTGTTCGCTCTGCCCGCTCCCGCCGGCTTGGAAATCCGCCAGCGCCTGCGCCGCAAGGAAACCGTGGTGGTTCACGCGCTGGTGAAGGCCACCTTGGGGGCGGGAGAGTATAAACAGGTGACCGCCACGGTGCTAGGCACCGACCCTTCCGCACAGGAAGTCTGGGTCAAGGGGCATACCAACTACCGGAACAGCGGCGGCGGCAACAACCTGACGGGCGTCGGCGCGGTCATCGAAGTGGCCCGCGTGCTGACCAAGCTGGTGAATGAGGGGACCATTCCGCGGCCGCGCCGGACCATCCGTTTCCTGTGGAGCGCGGAGCACTTCGGCGACATCATGACCATGCACGAGCATCCCGAGCTGCGCACCCGCGTGCTGACCTTCTTCAGCGTCGATATGGTGGGCTTCAACCAGGCGGCCGCCAACGCGGTGCCGCGCCTGGCCCTGCTGCCGCATTCCCTGCCGCATTTTCTGGGCGACGTGGCCGAGGACTTTTTCCGCGCGGTCGGCGAGGCCAACACGGCCACCGAACGCCTGCCGCTCACCAGCCCGATGGCCGACCCCACCTTCGCCCTCACGGGCACGCGCGCCGAAATGCGCTACACCGTCGAGCCTTTCTGGGGGCCGAGCGATCACGAAGACATGGATGAAACCAGCATCGGCATCCCCTCCGTCGAGTACGGTCATCCCCTGCACTACGCCAACCCCGAGGGCGACAACATCACCAATGTCGATCCCACGCAGATGCGCCGCGAGGTGACTATCATCGGCGCGACCGGATATTACCTGGCGAGTGCCGGGCCGGAAGAGGTTGTGCGGCTGGCGCAGGTCATGGCCGGCAAGGCGGAAGCGCGCATGGGCCAGGAGGCGCGCCGCGCCATCGACTCCATGATTCCCGCCGCCGATCTTCAGGCGCAGTACCGGGAGGCCATCAACATCGTCAGATTCTCGTACGCGCGGGAACTCGCCGCGCTCGATACGCTCCGCCAGCTCGGCGATTCGCCATCGGCCTCGGCTGCGATCGCGCGCGCCAACAAGCAGCTCGAAGCCGTGCATTCGGCCAACCTGGCCGCGTTTCGCGAAACCGCCGCGCAGCTCGCCTCGGATCGCAAAACCACGCTCCGCGAACCGCAGCCGAGCGAGGACGAGCGCCGCCTGGCCGGGTTCGTGGTCACGCGCAACGGGAACGTCCGCGGACCGGTCAATCTGTACCGCCCCGAGTACGGCGCCATCTGGCTGGCGGAAAAACTCGACGACGTGAACTTCGCGGCCAAGCTAAGGATGGCGCAGGAAGGCCGTTTCACCGGCTTCGAGGCCCTGAACTTCGTCAACGGCAAACGGAATATGCTGGAGATTCGCGATCTGGCGAGCGCCGAATACGGCCCGCTGGCGCCGGACGTGGTGGAGGAATACTTCCGCATACTCGAAAAAGCGGGTGTCGTGTCGATCGCGCCGGCGCCCGGCCGCTGAACCGTTTGCACAGGGACGATGTGCTCACCATAAACGAAGTTCCCACTCCCGCGCTCATCGCGGATCTCGATCTGCTCGAAGCCAATCTCGCGCGCATGGCGCAACACGTCAGGTGCGCGGGCAAAGGCTTGCGCCCGCACGTCAAGGCGCACAAGTGCGTCGAGATCGCCAGGAGCCAGATGGCCGCCGGAGCCCTGGGATTGTCGGTGGCCACGGTTCAGGAAGCCGAGCTGATGGCGCGAGCCGGAATCGCTGGGCTGTTGCTGACTTCACCGGTTGCCGATCCCCTAAAGATCGCGCGAATCGTGGCCACCGGCGCCGTGGCGGTTGTCGATCACCTGCAACAGGTGGAATGGTACGCCGAGGCGGCCTCGCGGGCCGGCCGCCGCGTCGATATCCTGATCGATCTCGATGTCGGCGATCACCGCACCGGCGCGGTCTCGCCGGAAGAGGCGTTGTGCCTTGCGCGGGCGATCGAACGGTCGCGTCATCTGTGGCTGCGCGGCGTTCAGGCGTATTCGGTCCGCGGCTCGCACGTGGGCGAGGTCGAGGAACGAAAGCTCGTCTCTCAACAGTCGTTCCAAATCGCCGCCGGGATCCGCGAGGAATTCCGGCGCGGCGGCCTGTGTTGCGACATCGTCTCGGGAGGCAGCACGGGCTCGTGGGAAATCGATTCGGCCATCGACGCGGTCGACGAGTTACAGCCGGGTAGCTATGTGTTGATGGACCTCGCTTACCGGCGCATCGGCCTGGACTTCAAACACGCCATGCGCATTCGCACCACCGTGGTCAGCGCGAACCACGCCGAATTCGTGACGGTGGATGGCGGTCTCAAGGCCTTCTCGACCGACCGGGGTTACGGGCCCGAGGCCGTCGGCCTGCCTGGATCGCAATATCGCTGGGGAGGGGACGAGTTCGGTTATCTCGACGTGGCCGGGTGCGCTCACCGCCCGCGCCTGGGAGACCGGATCGACTTTATCCCGCCGCACTGCGACCCTACAGTGAATCTCTACGACCGCATCTACGCGGCCCGCGGCGAGATCATCGAAGCCGTCTGGCCGGTGATGGATCGAATGCGCGGTTGAGACGAGGTAGTCGAGAACCGCGGGGAGAACTGGGCATGGATGACGAAACGGAAAACCGGCCGCTGAACCGGAGGACATTTCTGACAACCGCCGCCATCACTGGCATCGCGGCGGTGGCGGCAGACGAGCTGCGCGGCGCTCAGCCGTCTTCGCCCGAGGGGCGAAAGGCCGCAAACGTCGCCCGGGGTGACAAACAATTCGTCGCCTGCTGTCCCTCGTTAGGTCTGTGCACGGCCACTTGTCCGCTGAAGGTGACCGTCAGGGACGGCCGGATCACGCACATCACGAACCTCCCCGGTTATACCTGCTGCGTGAAGGGCCGTTCTCAGCGCCGGACCATTTACGACGAGAGCCGCCTGAAGTACCCAATGAAACGCGAAGGACGGCGCGGAGAGGGACGTTTCCAGCGCATCTCCTGGGACGAAGCCCTGGACATCTATGCTGCCAAGATCCAAGAGGTTCGCGATCGGCACGGCAACGAGGGGATTCTCTTCTACCCGGGGCGAGGTACCGGCGGTCTGGCCCGTATGGCCCCGCGCGTGCGATTCCCGAACGTCCTCGGCGGCATGGTGAACACCTGGGGATCGCTGTGCGTCGGCAACAAGACCGCGGCCGCCGCCGTGATGTATGGGACCTCGAGCACGGAAAGCGATCTGGATACCATTCGGGATTCGCGCCTGGCCATCATCTGGGGATACGGCTTTGCCGACAGCAATCGCCGCGGAGACTTCGCCGGCGAGGGAATGCGCATCCTGATGGACGCCCGCGAGAGAGGCACGCGCATCGTGGTGATCGATCCCTTCTTCTCGCAGACGGCAGCTAAGGCTGACCAGTGGATCGCAATCCTGCCGGGGACGGACGGCGCCATGGCGCTGGCGATGGCCAACGTGATTGTCGAGCGGAGGCTCTGCGACGAGGACTTCGTGGCCCGCCGGGTGTTGGGTTTCGATGAATTCAGACAGCACGTGCGGAAGTATACGCCGGAATTCGCGGCGAGGATCACCGGGGTTCCGGCGGAGACGATCACGAACCTGGCCGTCGAGTACGCCACCGAGCATCCGTCCGCGATCTTCCCCGGAGACGGGCCGTCGCGGGCCGGATGCGACCCTTCCCAATGGGTGCTGGCCTGTGGAGCGCTGGCGGCGCTTACTGGGTCGGTTGGCAAGCCTGGGACCAACGCCACCTCGGGAATGGGCTTCAACAAGCAGATCCACATTGGCGACCTCGGCGCCACCCGGAGCAGGAAGGTACGGGTGCAGGTGAATGAATGCCGCATCGCTGACGCCATCCTTTCAGGCAAAGCGCCGCAACCGGACGGGAGTGTGACAGCCGTATCGATCCGCATGCTGATCGGCCATGGCGCAAGTGTTGTCAATCAGGCGGGAGATTCCAACAAGATCGCCCGCGCGCTCGATTCGCTCGATTACATCATCTGCGCCGACCAATTCCCCACCCCGTTTTCCCGCTACGCGGACCTGCTCCTGCCGGCCACGACGGTCTTCGAGGGCCACGATTGCGGTTTCTACGGTCAGGCAGGTCATGCCATTGTTTATAGCGAAAAGTGCATAGAGCCGATGTACGAATGCCGGTCCGATATCGCCATCTGGGGCGCCGTAGCGAAGCGCTTGGGCGCGGGCGAAGCCTTCCACTCCGACTGGGAGGATGAGGACTGGATGCGCGCGACGCTGAAGGCTTCGGCAAGCGCCTCGGGCCAGGCCGATCTCACACTGGAACGATTGCAGAAGGAAAAGATCGTGTTCGTCGGGCCGCGACCTTTCATCCCCTTCCAGGCGCAAATCCGCGGCGGCCAGCCCTTCCCGACCAAGTCCGGGAAGATCGAGCTGTACTCGAAGGCGATCGAAGACAAGGGCCTGCCGCCTTTGCCGACCTACCTGGACGAGTTCGAAAACCGCCGTCACCCATTGGCCGAGAAATATCCGTTGGCTATTTGTACGCCCCATTCGGTCGCCCGGCTTCACAGCCGCTTCAATGGCCCCTGGATCGCGAGCCTGCATCCGCGGGAGGTGTTCATAAACCCGGCCGACGCCGCCCGGCGCACGATCGGCGATGGAGACACCGTGCTGATCTTCAATGACCGCGGTGCGACGGAGCGCAAGGCGCGGGTCAGCGGGCGAGTGCCTCCGGGAGTGATTGCGATGCACCAGGGCTGGTGGTACGAGCCGGGACAGGACGGAATCGATCATGGCGGAGCGGTCAACACCGTGACTGCCGATACCCTGGACCGAATCGGCGGCTCGGGGACTTACAACAGTGTGTTAGTCGACGTAAAGAGGGCGCAACTATGAGCCAGCACGGGTTCTTCTTTGACCGGACCCGGTGCATTGGCTGCGGATCCTGCGCGATCGCCTGCAAGGAGTCGCACGACAGCCCGTCGGACGAAACGATCTATTGGCGGCGGGTGACTACGGCGGAGTCGGGGCATTACCCCGACGTGGCCATCGAGAACGACTCGCGGTCCTGCATGCACTGCGAAAAGCCGGCATGCCTGGCAGTCTGCCCGGTCGGAGCCATTTCGAAACGCAGCCAGGACGGCATTGTGATGGTCGATCGCGGCAAATGCATCGGCTGCCGGAGTTGCGCGACGGCCTGTCCGTTCGGAGTACCGCAGTACGGTGCCGACGGTCTGATGCAGAAGTGCGATTTTTGCACGGATAGCGCGCGCGGGCTGACTGCGCCCGAGTGCGCCTCGGCCTGTGTGGGAGGCGCCCTCTTCGCCGGCCCGCTTGACCGACTCGCGCGAACCGCGGCCCGGAAGAAGCCTGTCAGACTGGGGGGACCGACACGGCCCGCACTGTTAGTTTCAAGGCGATAATCGGGCCGCGCAAGCCGCACATGCGCCGGCCCAGAGCACGTATTCGATGTTGGGCAGTAGACCGCGCGTGAAACACTCCTATGAAACCGAACCGCGCGTCTGTCTCGACTGAACCGCATCTCGGGACGGCGCTGAGAAGGGACATCGTCGAAGAGGTAGCACGTCTTGGGAGCACACTGATTGGCTTCGCTCCCGTTGCCCGTTGGGCTGACGCCGGAGAAGTGCCGCCTGACTATCGTCCCGATGCCATCTGGCACCTGGCCAGGACGGTCATTGTAATGGGTGTTCCCATGCTTCTGCCGATTGTGGAAAGCACCCCTTCAATCAATTACCAGGAAATGTACAACGCGAGCAATGTTCTGTTGGATCAAATCGCGTTCCGCCTTTCGCTGTTTCTGAACGATCGGGGCTTCCCCGCCATTCCGATCCCTCGCGACGGCTATGGCAATCTCGAGATTCTGCTGAAACGTATGCCGGCCTCGTTCAGCCATGTCTACGCCGGCAAGTACGCGGGCCTCGGAACCATCGGCTTCAGCCACAACCTCATCAATCCTCGGTTTGGACCGCGCGCCCGATACGTGTCGTATTCACGGCCGCGGAAATCGAGGGCGACCCGGTCATCGCGAAAGACCTCTGCAAGAAGTGCGAGTTATGCCGAAAACTCTGTCCGGCGCAGGCGCTGGCCTCGCGCCCAGGCCTGCTGCCGGCCGAGTTCGATGCCGTGGCTTGCACCAAGCATCATCAGCTTCTCGTATCGCAATCGCGCTGGCCCTGCGGTGTCTGTCTTAAAGTCTGCCCGATAGGCCAGGACCGCAAACTATACCAGCGCACTCATGTTGCGGACTACCTCAGAGAGGCCGAGGCGCTGCGGATCGATCCGCAGGACCCGCGGTACAGGCATCTGACACACCTTCGCACGCACGGCTCGGAGACTTAGCACTTAGCGCAGGAATCTACGCACGCACTGTCTTGGGGAATGGGTTGTCCGGAAACAGAATCGCCTCATATCGCCGCTGGTCCGCGAGATGCAAGTGCAGTAACGAAGGACTGATTCGCGCTGCGCCGATCATGTATCCCGTCTCGGCATTGACCACCCAAGGCTGGACTCGGGTCCAGGCCTGATACCATCGGTATCCCGCGTCATTGAAGTCAATTACACGGCTGAGCATCTGGTCCACAACCCGCCGGGCGAATGCCAGATACTCCGGCTGGCGTGTCCCCGCCCAAAGGCCCAGGAAGAAATCCGCCACGCCAGCGGAGCCGCAGCACTGGCAAACGACATACCAGAATCCCGGCGTCAACTTCTCCGGAATGCCGCTCTGGGTAATCCCTCGGGCTAAGCGTTCAGTCCAATCCAGGTACTCATGGTTGTTGGTGGCGGTGTAGAGTTCATAGAACAGCCGTGCCGTACCTGAAGGACCATGACAGAATCCCAGATAGTACAGGTCGGTCTTGTCGGGTTCGCGGTAGTGGACCAGGGCGGAGTCGCCCTGCACCGTAGCGATCTTCTGAAGATGGAGCGCTCCCTGCTTCGCGCCCTGCAGAAACCGGGCGTCCTGCGTTTCGACATACAGCCGTGCCAGCCCATATGCTACTCCGGCAGTTCCCAGTTCGAAGTTCGGGAAGTAGGTGCTCTTGGACTTGTCGCCCAAGCCTGGGGCTGTGGTGGGAACCCTGGCTTCCTCCCATCGCTGAATAATACGCTAATGGCCTTCGTTCCGCCGGTGTTGGTCCGCGTCTTTAAGGCCGATTCCGGGGCTTGTTATGCCTACGACGGCAACACCATCGCGATTCTGCGGCTTGACAATCTGACCTCGGAGCTGATTCGCTGAAAGTTCAGGCGGGGCGAGGCGGCCGGCTGCTGTAGGTCCAGCAGACTATCTTCGGCCGAGCCGGGCGAATCGCTCGGCCGAAGCTTGAAGCGTCTCCAGCTTCTTACAGAAGCAGAAACGCATCTGCTGGCTGCCGTCTTTCGGATTCGCATAGAAGCTTGAGCCCGGCACTCCGATCACGCCAATATCGGTGAGCATGTGTTGGGCAAAGGCGAGGTCGTCCGCAAAACCGAAGGCCGAGATGTCAGTCATCACGTAATAGGCGCCTTTCGGGCGGAAGCAGCGGAAGCCGGCGTGTTCGAGCACATCCAGCAAGAGGTCGCGGCGCTCTGCGTATTGGCTCGAAAGGCCCAGGTAGTATTCATCGCCCGTGCCGAGCGCTGCCGCACTGGCATGTTGCAGCGGCGCTGCAGCGCCTACGGTTAGAAAGTCGTGCACCTTGCGGATGGCGCCGGTGAGATCGGGCGGCGCGATCACCCATCCGACCCGCCATCCGGTGACGGAGAACGTCTTACTCATGCTGTTGACCAGCACGGCATGATCGCGCCAACCGGGAAGAGTGGCCATGGGGATGTGGCGCTCGCCATCGTAGACGATGTGCTCGTAGATTTCGTCGGTGATGGCCAGAGCGTTGAACTCGCGGCATAGGCCGCCGATGAATTCCAGTTCCGCGCGCGTGAAGACCTTGCCCGTCGGATTATTGGGCGTATTGAGAATGATTGCCTTGGTGCGAGACGAAAAGGCCCGCCGCACTTCTTCAGGATCGAAGCTCCAATCCGGCGGATGCAGCCGCACGATGCGTCTTCGGGCGCCGCACAGTTGAATATCGGGCCCATAATTCTCGTAGAACGGATCGAAAGAGATCACCTCGTCGCCGGGGTCCACGGCGGCAAGCAGGGCGGCGATCATCCCTTCGGTTGCGCCGCAGGTGACGGTGATTTCGGCTTCGGGGTCCACCTCCAATCCGTATGTGCGGCGATACTTCGCTGCGATGGCGTCGCGCAGCGGCTTGGCGCCCCAGGTGATGGCGTACTGGTTCAGGTCGGCGTCAATGGCGGCGTGAGCGGCCTGTTTGATCGCGGCGGGAACGGCGAAATCGGGAAAGCCTTGCGCCAGGTTGACCGCTCCGTGACGGATCGCCAACCGCGTCATCTCGCGGATGACCGACTCGGTGAAATCGCGTGTTCTGTGGCTTTGAAATCGATCGCGTAGGACTGGGGTCAAGACATGCTCCGCAAACACAGTTGCACTTCCAAGGCTACCAGACATCCCGACAGCAGCACACGCAGCGGGTGGGCAGGAACGACCATGGTGAGATTGATCGGCGCACCCTCCAGCTTTCGATTCCCACGAACTTGCCATCGCGAACGATCGCCAGGATTCCGCATCCGGCGCTGGGGCCGCACATCGCGCAGAGAGTTGGAATGGCTTTCTCTCCCCATGGCAGTTGCCGGCTCGGCTTGGGACAGAGTTCCGCTGCCGAAGACGGCGGCCGCGGCCAGGACGGTGCGGCGCGTCAGAGTTGTGCTGGTGGCGGGTAATCGTGAAAAGGTCCAGTATCGAGCGGAGCGGCAGTCCGAGAACCGCCGCTCCGAG
>CAYRWE010000034.1:0-30527 GCA_964427655.1 uncultured Solibacteraceae bacterium
AGACCGTCGATTTCCGGCCCAACTACGACGAGAGCGAAAACGAGCCGGAAGTGCTTCCCACGCGGGCGCCGAACCTGCTGGTGAACGGTTCGGCGGGCATCGCCGTGGGCATGGCCACCAACATTCCGCCCCACAACCTGACGGAAATCATCAATGCCACGGTTCAACTGATCCAGCATCCCGCGACCCCCCTGGCGCAGATCCTCGAGATGGTGCCGGGGCCGGACTTTCCCACGGGCGGATTCATCCTGGGACGGCAGGGCATCATCGACGCCTATACGCGGGGCCGTGGTCAGCTCAAAATTCGCGCCCGCGCCGCCATCGAACGCATGGGGAAAGACCGCGAGCAGATCGTCGTTACCGAGATACCCTACCAGGTCAACAAGAGCAAGCTCATCGAGCAGGCCTCCGCGGCGGTCAACGAGAAGCGCATCGAGGGCATCGGCGACATACGCGATGAGAGCGACCGCGACGGCATGCGGATCGTTTTCGAGCTCAAACGCGGCGAGCAGGCCGAAGTGGTGCTGAACAACCTGTACAAGCACACGCAGCTTCAGACCGGCTTCGGCGTGATCATGCTTTCGATCGTGAACGGGCAGCCGCGCGAACTGGGCCTCGTCGACGTCATCAAGCACTTCATCGAGCACCGCATCGAGGTGGTCCGGCGCCGCACCGAGTACGAACTGCGCAAAGCGCGCGAGCGCGAACATCTCCTGGTGGGTTTCCAGAAGGCCCTCCAGAACCTGGACGAAGTGATCCGGCTGATTCGCGCCGAACGCACGCCGCGGGAGGCGCGCGATTCGCTGGTCCGGGGTTTCGAGTTCAGCGAAAAGCAGGCGCAGGCCATCATCGAGATGCAGTTGCAGCGCCTGACCGGGATGGAGCAGCAGAAGATCCTGGACGAGCTGGCCGAGATCCAGCGGCGCATCGCCGGGTATCTGGAGATCCTGGGGTCGGACAAAGTGCTGCGCGACCTCATTATTAAGGAATTACGCGAGGTCCAGAAGGAGTTCGGCGACGAGCGCCGCACGCGCATCGAGGATGAGACCGGCGAGATCCGGCTCGAGGATCTGGTGGCCGTGGAGGACGTGGCCATCACAGTGACGCGGGGCGGCTATCTGAAGCGCACCTCGGTGGACACCTACCGCCGGCAGACGCGCGGCGGCAAGGGGCGCATCGGCATGGGCACGCGCGCCGAGGACGTGGTGGAGCACCTGATCGTGGCCTCCACGCACAGTTACCTGCTGTTCTTTACCACCCGCGGGCGGGTTTACTGGCTGAAGGCGTACGAGATTCCGGACGCCGCCACCAGCGGCAAGGGGAAGCACCTCTCGAACCTTATCGCCCTGCAATCGGACGAGGAAATGCGAGCGACGCTGGCGGTGAAGGATTTCGTTCCCGACCAGTTCGTGGTGATGGTGACCAAGCACGGGGTCATCAAGAAATCCGAGCTGACCGAGTTCGATAACCCCATGTCGCGCGGCATCATCGCGGTGA
Source organism: uncultured Solibacteraceae bacterium (assembly GCA_964427655.1). Lineage (GTDB taxonomy): Bacteria > Acidobacteriota > Terriglobia > Bryobacterales > Bryobacteraceae > CAVQNQ01. Next base: position 1,498 of record CAYRWE010000034.1, read on the forward strand.
CGCTGGACGAAGGCGACGAGCTGATCGGCGCCAAGATCACGAGCGGCGAGAACTACATCTTCCTCGGCTCGCGCGAAGGGCAGGCCATACGCTTCTCCGAGAAGCAGGTTCGCCCCATGGGCCGGCAGGCGCGCGGCGTGCGGGCCATGGACCTGGCCGAAAGCGATTATCTGGTGGGCATGGAGGTGGTGGAGAAGGAGGGCCTGATCCTGTCGATCGCCGAGAACGGCTTCGGCAAGCGCACCGAGCTTCAGAACTACCGGCTCACCAATCGCGGCGGCAAGGGCGTCATCAACATGAAGACTACCCGCAAGACCGGCCCGGTGGTGGCGATTCTCTCGGTGCAGGAGGATACCGACCTCATCATCATCAGCCAGAACGGCAAGATCATCCGCATCGAATCGGCCACCATCCGTCAGGCCGGGCGCTCCACTCAGGGGGTCAAGCTGGTGGCGCTCGACGAGGGCGACAAGATCGCGGCGGCGTCCACCATTCCGGATACTCCCGAAAACGGCAACGGCAATGGTAACGGGCAGGAATCGCTGCCCCTGCAATGAGGGCGCAATAGGCTAGAATAGCCGTACGGGGGGCTTCCAATGGGCGCGCTAGTTGAACTAACGGACAAAACACATTTGCAGGAGAAAGAGGAGCGGCTCTTCTCCATTTTGCGCGGCATGGGGCGCGTGATCGTGGCCTTTTCGGGAGGCACCGATTCGGCCTATCTGGGCTGGGCGGCGCACCAAGTGCTGGGGCGCGAGGCACTGGCGGTTACGGCCGATTCGGCCTCGCTTCCCGAATCGCACAAGCGCGACCTGGAAGCCTTCGTGGCCCGCTTCGGTATGGCCCACGAGTACATCAAGACCTACGAGTTCGACAACCCGGAGTACGCCCGCAACGACCCCAACCGCTGCTTCCATTGCAAGGACGAACTGTTCACGCGCCTGGACGAAGTCGGCCGCCAGCGCGGCTACGAGCACATCGTTTACGGCGTGAATCTGGACGACCTGGGCGACTACCGTCCGGGCCAGAACGCCGCCCGCAAGCACGAGGTATCCGCCCCGCTGGCCGACGCGAAGATGAGCAAGGCCGATATCCGAGAGCTCTCCCGGATCGCCGGCCTTCCGACGTGGGACCGCCCGGCCTCCGCGTGCCTGAGCTCACGCATCCCCTATGGCACCCCGGTTACGATCCAGAATGTGAAGACCGTGGAGACCGGCGAAGAGCAGATCAAGGCTCTGGGCTTCCGCCAGTTCCGCGTGCGGTATCACGGCGAGGTGGTGCGCATCGAGATCGCCAAGGACGAGATGGAGCGCGCTTTGACGCTCGAAATGGCGCAGCGCTTCACGGCCATCTTCAAGGCTCTCGGCTTCAAGTACGTCGCGCTGGACCTGGAAGGCTACCGACAGGGTTCCCTGAACGAAGTACTGAATCTCAAAAAATAGCGATACTGGGCAAGCTAAAGCAGGCCCCACCTGGGCCGCGCCGCACATCGGCACTCCGCCTGCAAACTTGCGGCAGCGAATGACCACGCGTGAGAAGCTGAAAATCGCCTGGAAGCACCGGCGGACCCTTTGGAAATACCGGGAGTTGCTGCAGCACCGGCGGGAGCTGGCAGCGGCCGCGGTGGCGGTCGGGGTATTTGTGGGTGCGGTTGTCGGGCGGCGAAGGAATGGTTCGAACATAGCCGGCGCCCGCGATGCGGAGGCTCGTGCTATGGATAGATCATGATACGGGTAGTTCCGGTTCTTGTTGCCGTTCTCGCGCTCAGTTCCTGTAACCGTTCGTACTATGGCCCCGCCAGCGGCGGCTCGGGGCCGCGTCAACTGCCCTCCGGCGCGGTTTCGGTAACCGGCACGCTGCTTTCCTATGCCAATGTGGTAGATCGCGTAGCGCCCGCTGTGGTGACCATACGCTCCTCCAAGCGCGTGCGCGGGGCCCAGCAGTTTCCGTTTTTCGACGATCCCTTTTTCCAGCAGTTTTTCGGCGGACGTATGCCGCGGGGCGGCGGCCAGACCGAAGTGGAGCACGCGCTGGGTTCGGGCGTGCTGGTGCGGGCCGATGGGCACATCCTCACCAACCACCATGTGGTCGATGGCGCCGAGGATATCAAGGTGGATCTCATCTCCCAGCGGACCTACTCGGCCACGCTGGTGGGGTCCGACGCGCCCAGCGATCTGGCGGTGCTGAAGATTTCGGCCGGAGATCTGCCGACTCTGCAGCTCGGCAATTCGGACCAGGTTCGCGTGGGCGATGTAGTGCTGGCCGTGGGTAATCCGCTGGGTGTCGGCGAGACCGTCACCGAAGGGATCGTCAGCGCCAAAGGCCGCGCCACGGGCCTGAGCAACGGCAGCTTTCAGGACTTCCTGCAGACCGACGCGCCCATCAACCAAGGCAACTCCGGCGGGGCGCTGGTCAACACGCGCGGCGAGCTGATCGGCATCAACTCGCAAATTCTCTCCAATAACGGCGGCAATATCGGGATCGGGTTCGCCATCCCCTCGAACATGGCGCGCAACGTTCTCGATCAGTTGGTGAGCAAGGGCAGGGTGGCGCGCGGGATGCTCGGAGTGGGCATCCAGCAGGTCTCGAGCGATATCGCCGCCAGTTTGGGTCTCAAGCAGGTTCGCGGCGTGCTGATCAACTCAGTCACGCCCGGCGGGCCGGCGGACAAGGCGGGGATCAAGACCGGCGACGTGATTCTGCAGTTGAACGGGAAGGATATCGGCGATTCGAACGCCTTCCGCAACGAGATCGCCGGCACGGCGCCCGCGAGCGAAGTGACGCTGACCATTCAGCGCGGCGGTGCGCAACAACAGGTGCGCGCGCGTCTGGGCGAGCTGACGCCGGAAAGCGCGCGTGCGAACGGTGGACCGGGCGGCGGCGATCAGGGCGGCTCGCGCCTGGGCATTACCGCCGCGCCGCTGACGCCGGACCTGGCGGCGCAGCTCAATCTGCCGCGCGGAACGCAGGGCGTGGTGATTCAGGCGCTCGATCCGAACGGTCCCGCGGCGCAGGCCGGGCTGCAGGCCGGTGATGTGGTGCAGCAAGTGAACCGGCAGCCCGTGCGCTCGCCCGATGACATACGGAACCTGCTTTCGAAGTCGGGCGACCAGCCGCCCTTGCTGCTGATCAATCGGGGCGGCCAGACGATCTTCGTCGCGGTGCCGCTAGGCTGAGCTGGGGACAGCCGGCAGTGTGGACCGGATTGGAGGGCTGGTATGAAGGGCCGCATACACATACCGATCGCTTTGGCCGCGGTGGCCTTGCTGGTGCCGGCGGCTTTCTCCAAGGACAAGCCCAAGCTCGGCCCCGACGATATCGGCAACTCCGATCCCGGCAAAGGCGTCAACTTCTACTCCCTCGAGCGGGAGATCGCGCTGGGCCGGCAGATGGCCTCGGAAGTGGAACTGGAGACGCGGCTGGTGGACGATGAGGTGGTGACCGAGTACGTCAACCGGCTGGGGCAGAACCTGGTGCGCAACTCCGACGCCAAGGTGCCGTTCATCATCAAAGTTATCGATTCGGAGGAAATCAACGCCTTCGCGCTGCCCGGTGGATTCATGTTCGTCAACACCGGCCTGGTGCTCAAGGCCGGCAACGAAGCGGAGCTGGCCGGCGTGCTGGCGCACGAAATCGCGCACGTGGCGGCGCGCCACGGCACCAAGCAGGCCACCCGCGGCGAGCTGCTCAACTATGCCAGCATGTCGATGATTTTCCTGGGGGGCTGGGCGGGCTACGCGGCGCGCGAAATCGCCAGCCTGGCGATTCCACTGGGATTTCTGGAGTTTAGCCGCGCCATGGAGTGCCAGGCGGACCATCTCGGCCTGGAGTACCTGTATAAGACCGGCTACGATCCTCTGGCGCTGGTAGATTTCTTCGAGAAGATCGAATCGCAGGAGAAGAAGAAGCCCGGAACCATCGCCCGGACATTTTCCACGCATCCCCTGACCAGCTCGCGGATCCGCGCCGCGCAGAGCGAGATCCAGCACGAGCTGGCCGAGCAGCCGCGATATGTGCTGGATACCTCCGAGTTCCACGACGTGCGCGACCGGCTGGCGCGAATTCAGAGTTTGCGCAAGGGCACGATTGTAATCCGGACCGACCTGCCGGTGCTGCACAAACGGCTTCTGGGCAACTGAGGCGTATGGTACATACGCGGTTGCGCATCCGCCGGCCGGTGGTGTTTACTTTTGGTGTGACCTGGAAATGGCTTGCGGCGGCGGCGCTGGCAGCCGGAGCGTGCTCCGCGCAACAGTACGAAGTGGGCGGCACGATCGGCTACGGCTGGTATCGCGACGGCACCATCTACGGAGCGGGCGAGAACGCGCAGGCGGGCATCCGCAACCGTTTCGCCGCGGGCTTCGTGGTCGGCGAAGATCTCTACCAGTACATCTCCGGCGAGATCCGCTATCTGTACCAGGATGGCCACCCGTTCCTGTCTTCGGGCGGCACCAAGGAAGATATCCAGGGCCAGTCGCACGCCTTTTCCTACGACACGCTGTTTCACTTTGCACGGCGCGAGCGGCGCTTGCGGCCGTTCCTCGAAGTGGGCGCCGGGGCCAAGGGCTACATCATCGCGGGTCCGCCGCCCGCGCCCCAATTGCTGGCCAGCCTGGGGACGCTCACCACCCAGGACGAGTGGAAATTCCTGGTGACTGCGGGCGGCGGCGTGAAGTACCGTCTGACGCGGCACGTGCTGCTGCGCGCCGATTTCATCGACTACATGACGGCGTTCCCCAAGCGCCAGATCGCACCCACGGGCAATAACACGGCGCGCGGGATCTTCCAGCAGTTTACGCCAATGTTTGGTGTGAGCTACACGTTCTAGACAGAGAGATCAAAACCACTCCCTCACGGTCGTGGCTCGGAAACGATACCGAGCCGCGCGCGTCAGCAAGCGGCGTTTCGCGTCTCAGTGAATCGGCAGGATCTCGATGCGCTGGGGATTGTACGGCTCCAGGCGCGCCGGGAGAGCGTCCGGTTCGAGCATCCAGGCGGCGCGGGCGGGATAATAATCGAGGAGCGTTTCGTTTTCGGTATCGCCGAGGTCGTCGGCCCACACGATGCGCGCGGCGTCGATATCGGCTTCGTTGTGCATCCACTCTTGATCGTCGTGGGTGGGCCCGTAGTGCACAAAGACCAGCAGCTTGCCTTGGATCCGGTCGAGGCGTTGCTGGACGGCGCGGCGGCCTTCGGCGTCCCCGATGTTGATGTAGTCCCAGGCTTCGTAGCGCGCCACGGAGCGCACGGTGGCATCTTCCGCGAAGAGGCGCACGCCGTAGAAGAACAGGAAGTGCGCGGCGCAGAGCGCCGCGATTAGCAGCGCGGCTTCGCGGCCGGCCGGCCATCCCCGCAGCTTCACGCGGCCGAGGGTCTCGAGAGCCGTCACCGAGGCCAGCACCATGAGGCACGCCAGGGCGGCGATGTAGTGCTGGAAGAAGTAGGGATAGAAATTCGTGCCCAGGGCGAAAATCGCGAGCGCCGCAACCAACCACGCGAAGCGCGGCTCGCGCAGCCTCCACAGGAAGAACGGCAGGGCCGCGTAGAGCGGCGCCAGGAAGAAGAAGCGGTAAAAGCGCAGCCGGTAAACCAGGCGCTCGAGCCAGGCCGTCAGCGTATCGGTGCCCTCCCCATGCACGGCGGATTGCCCCTCGTAGGTGCGCATCTGGATGGGCGTCAGCTCGCGGCGCGGCACTGGCAGTCGCTGGGTGGTGAAGGTGGTGGGGACGCCGTACTGGTAACGGCTGAGCTGGTAAGGAATGGTGGTCCAGCTTCCCGTGACGGCGTGGTTCTGGAGCAGTGCGATCCCCGCCGCGGGCAGGAAAGCCAGCGTCGCGACGAGCGCCGGTTTGGCGAACACGCGGACCGGCCCGCGCAGGGTCAGGCCATAGAGCGCGACGGCCGCCATCAGGAGAAAAAATTCGAAGGGGCGGGTGAGCATCTCGATCCCCAGCCCCAGCCCGAGCAGGATGGCATCGCGCGAGCGGGGGCGCTCCCGCAGACGGGGCAGCGCGCCGAAAACCAGGCAGCCGGCCGCAGCGGAGACGCCTCCGCCCCAGTACGTGTTGGTCCACTGATTGAGTGGGCCGAATTCGATGCCCGCGAGCAGCGCGCCGGCGAGCGACCAGACCGGGGTGGTCCAGCCGCGCAGCATCCAGTAACACAGGCCGCAAAAAGCGGCAACGGGGATGAGCACGCCGGCCCAGGGGTGGCCGAAGATCGCGCGGCCCAGAGCCAGGGCGATCCCCTGTCCGGCCGGGTAAATGGAGGCGTAGGAGGGTTCCTGCAAGACGAAAAGCGCCTCGAAGAAACGGTGCATCGGATGGATGGGGTTGGCCAGGCGGAAATGGCGCAGCGTGTCGGCCAGCAGCAGGTAGCTGAAATCGTCGGAGCTTCCCGGTATGGGAACCGCCGATTTGGGGAGCAGCAGCAGCCGGGCGGCTACCGGGAACAGGGCCGCCAGCGCCATCGACCGGCCGGTCTTCTCCGCCAGACGGCGAAAACCCGGTTCCAGGCGCGGTCGGAGCAGGATGGCCGCCACCACGAGCGCCGCGAGGCCGAACTCGATAAAATCGGCCACCCCGAAGCCGATCGGGTTCTCGAGCGGCAGAAACGACCGGAAAATATGGAAAAGAAACATCCGCAGCTTATATTGTTACAGATGGGAGCGAGGTGACAGATCCGGTGCAGCCGCGTCTAAAGTATCAGAGCGATGAAGGGACGGTAAGGCGCTACAAGTGGCGGGGCTTATGGTGTCGGAACCAGCCGGAGCAACGGCGGGCGCCCGAGTGAGTCCACAGGTCGATTCTCTAATCCGGGATGCGCAGCGAGGCGATCCTCAAGCTTTCGAGGAACTGGTGCGCACCTACGACCGGAGTGTGCTCAGGCTCGCCCTGAACCTGCTGCGGTCGCCCGAGGACGCCCGGGATGTCTACCAGGAGGCGTTTCTGCGGGTGTACCGCAACCTGCACACGTTCCGGTTCGATTGCAGTTTCCAGACCTGGCTCTACCGGATCGTCACCAACATCTGCCTGGACCTGCTGCGCAAGCGGAAGGTGCGAAAAGAGGAGTCTACAGTGGTGGAGACCTCCGAAGGGCCGGTGGACCGCATCGAGAGCTTCGAGGAGGATTCGGCGCATTCCGATCCCGAACGCACCATGTGGAACCGGGAGTTGCAGGGCAAAATCGAGAAAGCACTTGAGGAGCTGACGCCGCGCGAGCGCCTGGTTTTCGAGATGCGGCACTACCAGGGCATGCGGTTGCGGAACATTGGCGAGATTCTGGGCACCAGCGAGGAGGCGGCCAAAAACTGCCTCTTTCGCGCCACCCGGAAAATGCGCGCGGAATTGGGAGATTTCGTATGACTTGCGATGCGGCGGCAAAACTGATTCCACTCTATGGTTACGGGGATCTCCCGCCGGATGAAGAAGACCGTCTGGAGCAGCACCTTGACGAGTGTGCCGGCTGTGCCCGCGAAGTGCGCCGCCAGCGATCCCTGGCAGCCGCCTTGGACGAACGCAGCCTGCAACCCTCGGCGGCGCTTCTGGAAGATTGCCGCGCGGAGCTGATGGCGGCGGTGCGGCAAGGGGAGCCGCGCGCGGGCCGGGCCCACGGATCGTGGGCGCTCCTCTGGCAAGCCGTGAACGAGAGCCTGACGGGTTTGGGCCGCGTGCGCCAGCCGGTGGGCGCGGTGGCGCTGGTGGCCATCGGATTCTTCGCTTCGCACTTCGCGGGCATCGTGCCCGGCGGTGTCTCCACGCTGTCGATGGCACCCTCGGATAACGTTTTCTCGACCGTGCGATCGGTCGATCCGGATAGCGCCGGCCATGTGCGGATCGCCTTCGACGAGACGCGCCGGCGGGTGGTCTCGGGCAATATGGACGATCAGGCCATCCAGCGGCTGCTCTTGGCCGCCACACGCGAGGATAACGCCTCGGTGCGGGTGGAATCGGTGGACGCGCTGAAGAACCACGCGGCTTCGAGCGAGGTGCGCGATGCGCTGCTCAACGCCTTATCGCACGATCCCAACGCTGGCGTGCGGTTGAAGGCCGTGGAAGGGCTGAAGGCGCTGGCGGGAGATCCGGACGTGCGGCGGACGCTAGCGCAGTCGCTGCTCACCGACGACAACCCGGCGGTGCGGATGCAGGTGGTGGATCTTCTGGTGACGCATCGCGACGACGCCGTGGTGGGGGTGCTGCAAGGGCTGATGCAAAGGGAAGATAACACCTACGTGCGCCTGAAGTGCGAGCAGGCGTTGAAGGAAATGAATGCTTCGATCGGGACTTTCTAGGCCGAGCCGCCGCCACGGCATTCGTGCGTTTCTTGGGCAAGCTAAAGCATGCCCCACCGTCATACTGGCCCTGGTGGCGCTGGTGCCGTTGGCGGGGCAGAACCGGCCGGGCAATCGGACGGTGACCATCACCGGGAGCGTTCCGGCGGCGGCGCGGCTGCGCATTGAGGCGGGGGGGGCGGTCACGCTCGAGAGCGGCGGCTCGCCTGCCATTTCCTATACCGCCAGGGCGTCCGTCAGAGCGCACAGCGACTCCGAGGCGCAGGCGCTGATCGAGAGCCGCGGCGTGCGCGCCGTTTCGCAAGGCGAATGGGCCGTGCTGACCAGCGCTTCGGGCGTCACCCTCACGGTGCGAACCCCGCGCCTGGCGCAGGTTGCGATCTCGAGCTCCGGAGGCTCAGTAAATGCCAGCGGAATCGCCGGAACGCTGGAGGTCCGCTCGCTGGGCGGCGATATCGCCGCGGACCGGATCGGCGGCCACTGCGAACTGATCACCGGCGGCGGCGACATCCGCGTGGGGCGCGTGGAAGCGGGCCTGCATTGCGTGACCGGCGCGGGCCGCATCACGGTGGATTCGGCGGGCGGCGAGGCGGTGCTGGTGAGCGAAGGTGGCGACATCGAGGGCCGCGATTTGGGCGGGACCGTCAATGCCCAGACCGCCGCCGGCACGATCCGTCTGGTCAAGGCCGGAAGCTCGGTCACGGCAGTGACGGGCGGCGGGCAGATCATCATCGGCAAGGCCGGTGGGGTGGTCACCGCGCGCAGCATGGCCGGGCAGGTGTTGGTGGGCGGAGCCGCGGGATTGCACTGCGAATCGGGCAGCGGCGGCATTCAGGCGACCAACATCGCGGGGGCCATGCGGGTGTCGACGGAGTGGGGCAACATCGTGGCCAGCCTGCTCGCCGGCCAGGTTGCGGAATCGGCGCTTTCGACCGGCAGTGGTGACATTACGGTAACTATCCCGTCTAACCTGGGTGTGACGATACGCGCCGAGAACGATATGGCCGATACGATCCGGCGCATTGTTTCGGAATTTCCGGGCATCCCGGTGCGGATGCGCGGGACCCGTGTGGTGGCCGAGGGCGCGGTGAACGGCGGCGGGCCGGTGCTGCGTATCTCGGACATGGGCGGAACGATTTTCATCAGACGGCAGAAATAGAGGACTATCATGAACAGCAATCTGGCAATCGGCGCGGCGTGCCTGGCCGCGTGGCTGGCACTGCCGGCCCTGGTGGCGCAGACCGCGCCGCCGCAGCCGCCGCAGCCTCCACAGCCTCCTGCGAGGAGCCGGTCGGCGTCCAGGATGATGGCAAGGGAGACGCCGTATCTGGGGATCGGCGTCCAAGATGTCGATAACGAGCGCTCCAAGGCGCTCAAGTTGAACGAAGTTCGCGGCGTGGAAGTGACCAGCGTGATGGCCGATTCTCCGGCCGCCAAGGCGGGGCTGAAGGAAGGCGACGTGGTCCTGGAGTTCAACGGCGAGAAGGTGCAGGGCGGCGAGCAGTTGACCCGCCTGGTGCGCGAGACTCCGGCGGGACGCCAGGTGAAACTAGGCGTGTGGCGCAACGGCGCCATGCAGACGCTCACCGCTACGGTGGAAGCCCACAGGGACGCGATGATGGGAAGCCAAGGCTGGCCCATGGGCAACATGAACATGCCGCCAATGCCCCAGATGCCGCAAATGCCCCAAATGCCCGATATCCCGCGCATGATGATGATCGACCGCAACGGGATGCTGGGGATCGAAGGCGAATCGCTCGGTCCGGAGGGGCAACTGGCGGAGTTCTTCGGGGTAAAAGACGGCGTGCTGGTGAAGGCGGTCATCCGCAGCTCGCCGGCGGAAAAGGCTGGGATCAAGGCCGGCGACGTGATAGTGAAGGTGGGCGACAGCAAGGTGAATACCACGCGCGAGATCACCGGCGTGTTGCGTAGCTTGCGGTCCCAGAAGACCTTTACCGTGACGGTGGTTCGTAATAAGAAGGAGATACCCGTCAGCGTGACCCTGGAAGACGCGACCGGCGCCCTGGGAATGTTCCTCCCGGGGACTCAGGTTTGAAGCGCCGCAAGGTCTTGCGAGTGTCTGGCGAGTCCGAAGCGCTGGACCTATCGTATAATGGAATGGAAACAGTAAGAGGTCCAGTGTCCGCTCGCACGTTTTTTCGGTTACTCACCCAAATTCAATTGCTTCCCGCGCTAGAGAGCGGCGAAGAAACGCTCGTTGGCGGGCAGGCCGTCATGGAAGGCGTCATGATGCGCGCTCCCCACAGCTACTGCGTGGCGGTGCGCCGGCCCGATGGCACGGTCGTCACCGAGGAAATGCCCCTGGCGCGCATGTCCGAGCTGTACCCGATTTTCAAATATCCGGTACTGCGCGGGCTGGGGACGCTCTATCAGGCCATGAAACTGGGGATTAAGGCGCTGCGCTTCTCGGCCAACGCGGCGCTGGCGGATGCGGCGGCAGCCTCGGGCGAGAAGACGCCCACCGAGATACCGGGTTGGGCCATGGCGCTGAACCTGATCTTCTCGCTGGCCTTCTTCCTGTTCATGTACAAGTTTCTGCCGCTCTACCTGGCCACGCGTCTCGAATCCGTCTTTCCGGCGCTCCAGGGGCGCCTGACGTTCAACTTCGCCGATGGCATCATCCGCATGATCATTTTCCTGGGATTCCTGTGGACCATCTCGCGGTTTCGCGACATCCGCCGCCTGTTCGAATACCACGGAGCCGAGCACAAGGTGGTCTTCAATTACGAATCCGGCCAGCCGGTGACGGTGGATAATGCCCAGCGCTTCACCACTTTTCATCCGCGCTGCGGCACCAGCTTCCTGATGCTGCTGATGATCGTCTCCCTGCTGATCTATCCTTTTATTCCCTTCGATGGCTTCGCGGCCAGATTCTTTTCGCGCATCGCGCTGCTGCCGCTGATTATCGGGGTGAGCTACGAGCTGATCCGCTTCGCCGCCCGCCGGCCCGGCTCGTTTCTGGCGGCCCTCACGGCTCCCGGCCTGTGGCTCCAGCGCATCACTACGCGGCCGCCGAGCGACGAACAGGCTGCCGTGGCGATCCACGCGCTCGAAGGCGCCATGGCGCTCGAAGAAGCGCAGGGCGGGGAATTGGTCATCTCATAAACCCCCATGCAATTCGCGCAGAAGCTCGAGCAGCTCGAACGGCGCTTCGAACGGCTTACAGAACAGATGGCCGATCCGGCCGTGATCGGCGACGCCAACGAGTACCGCAAGGTCACCAAGGCCCATAGCGAAATCTCCGACGTGGTGGGCAAGTTCCGCGAATGGAAGCAGGTGGAAGGCCAGCTCGCGCAGGCTCGCGGAATGCTCGAAGAGAGCGATGCGGATTTGCGCGCCATGGCGGAAGAGGAGGCCGCGCGCCTCCAGCCCGAGCTGGCCTCCATCGAGGAGCAGCTCAAGGTGCTGCTGCTGCCCAAGGATCCCAACGACGATAAAAACGTGGTGCTCGAAATCCGCGCCGGCACGGGCGGAGACGAAGCCACGCTTTTCGCCTCCGAGATCTTCCGAATGTACTCGCGCTACGCCGAATCGCAGCGCTGGAAGATTGAGCTGACGTCTTCGAGCGAGTCCTCCGCGGGCGGCCTCAAAGAGGTCATCGCCCTGGTTACCGGCGACAAGGTGTACGGCAAGCTCAAATACGAGAGCGGGGTGCACCGCGTGCAGCGCGTCCCGGTCACTGAGCAGCAGGGGCGCGTGCACACCTCGGCCATCACCGTGGCCGTGCTGCCCGAGGCCGACGAGGTGGAAGTGAAGATCGATCCCAAGGACATACGCATCGATACCTTCTGCTCCTCCGGACCGGGCGGCCAGTCCGTTAACACGACTTATTCGGCGGTCCGCCTGACGCATCTTCCCACCGGCCTGGTGGTCTCCTGCCAGGATGAAAAATCGCAGATCAAGAACCGCGCCAAGGCCGAGCGCGTACTGCGCTCGCGGCTCTACGAGCTGGAACTCGAAAAGCAGCAGGCCGCATTGGGCGCCGAACGCCGCAGCCAGGTGGGCACGGGCGACCGCAGCGAGAAGATCCGCACCTACAACTTCCCGCAGAACCGCCTGACCGATCATCGTATCGGCCTGACCCTGCACCAGCTCGACCTGATCATGGATGGCCGGCTCGATCAGGTTGTCGACGGGCTCATAACCTTCTACCAGGGCGAGAAACTCAAGCAGCAGGGAATCGACGGCACCGCCGCGGTGGCATAACGGCGCCATGACGGTCGAGACCGCTTTGCTCCAGGGCACGCGCCTGCTGGAGGATGGCGGCATCGGGGTTGCGCGTCTCACCGCTGAAGTGCTGCTGGGCTACGCCCTGCATGTCGAACGCGTCTACCTTTATGCCCATCCCGAGCGGGAGCTGCGGGAAGTGGAGTGGCTGCACTACGGCCGCTACCTGCACGAGCGCCTGAAGGGCAAGCCCACGCAGTACATCACCCATCGCCAGGAGTTTTACGGCCGCGAGTTCCATGTTACGCCGGACGTTCTGATCCCTCGGCCTGAGACCGAGCACGTAGTAGAAGCCGCCCTGCGCCTGGCGCGAAGCGCGCGCCGGCTGGTGGACGTGGGCACGGGATCGGGAGCGCTGGCGGCCACCCTGCAGCTCGAAACCGGCGCCGAGGCCTGGGCCACCGAGATCTCGCCGGCCGCCGCCGTGGTGGCCGCACGCAATGCGCGCACCCTGGGCGCTCCCGTGAACCTGGTGGTTTCGAACCTGCTCGATGCCATCGCCGACCGGACCATGGACCTGGTGGTTTCGAATCCCCCCTACGTGCCGCTCGCCCAGCGCGCCGGCTTGCAGCGCGAGGTGCGCGATTGGGAGCCGGATCTGGCGCTCTTCGCCGGGGAGAGCGGTTTCGAGATCTACGACCGCATTGTGGCGGATGCCCCGCGAGTCCTCGCCCCCGGCGGCTGGCTCATTCTGGAACTCGGCTTCGGTTCGCTGGAGCATGTCTCGAAGCTGCTGGCCGGATGGCGCAGCGTGCAGGTGGACCCGGACCTGGCGGGGATTCCGCGCGTGATCGCGGCCGCGGCGTGAGATTCTGGAAATATCCGCGAGGTACGATTCATGGTCAAAACATTCGGGTTCAGCCAGGACGAGCTGAAGCTCCTTCTGGTGGCCGTACGGCAGATGCGGCGAACCTTTTCCAAAGTGCGCGAGAGCGACCCCTCGATACGCGACTACGCGGAGCTCTACGATGCGCTCCTCGAGAAGCTGCGCGACATGACCGGCCCGCTGCCTGAAGAGGTCGAGGGAGAGTTGTAGAGATCGAACCCGGCCATTCGGGAACTAATCGGGCCTTGCGGTGTCTATTTGGAAGTGAACTGGCGTGTGACGTTGGCGCAGCATGCCGCCGAGCGATCCGCGGCGGCGGTGCACCAGGAGACGGCGCGACGGTTATTCGGTCTCGCGACAGTGTCGGCGACAGCACCGTTTCTGGGGATGCTGGGCACTGTGTTGGGGATCTTCGGCTCCTTCAGGCCCGTTGTAGGGGAAAAGACCCAAGCCATGGCGAATCTCTGCGGGTGGCTGTCGGAAGCCTTAATGCCTGCCGCCTTTGGTTTGGCCCTGGCCCTCTTAGCCTTGTGGGGCTGCCGATGCCTGAGCGCGCAACTGGCCAAGTTCGACAGCGAAATGCGGAACGCGATTCTGGAACTGCCCAGCCAACTGGCCAGCCTCGTGGCCTACGCACCCGGCCCCCCGCGGCCTGATATCGTATAACCATGCCAGTTTACCGCTCTCGAACCACCACCCACGGCCGCAATATGGCCGGCGCGCGCAGCCTCTGGCGCGCCACCGGGATGAAGGACGGCGATTTCGACAAGCCCATCATTGCCATCGCCAACTCGTTTACGCAATTCGTGCCCGGACACGTGCACCTCAAGGACCTGGGACAACTGGTGGCGCGCGAGATCGAACGCGCCGGCGGAGTGGCCAAGGAGTTTAATACCATCGCCATAGACGATGGCATCGCCATGGGGCACGACGGCATGCTCTATAGCCTGCCCTCGCGCGACCTGATCGCCGATAGCGTCGAGTACATGTGCAACGCGCACTGCGCCGACGCCCTGGTGTGCATCTCCAACTGCGACAAGATCACGCCCGGCATGCTCATGGCCTCGCTGCGCCTGAACATTCCCACGATTTTCATTTCGGGCGGGCCCATGGAAGCGGGCAAGGTCAAGCAGGGCGATACGGTGCGCGCGGTGGATCTCATCGACGCCATGATCGTGGCCGGCGACCCGCGCGTCAGCGACGCGGAGACCGAGGAATTCGAGCGCTCAGCCTGCCCCACCTGCGGCTCGTGCTCCGGCATGTTCACCGCCAATTCCATGAATTGCCTCATGGAGGCGCTGGGCCTGGCGCTGCCCGGAAACGGAACCGTAGTGGCCACTCACGCCGACCGCAAAGAGCTGTTCCTCGAAGCCGGGCGGCGCATCGTGGATCTGGCTCGCCGCTACTACGAGCAGGGCGACGAAACGGCGCTGCCGCGCGGCATCGCCACCTTCGAGGCCTTCGAGAACGCCATGACGCTCGATATCGCCATGGGCGGTTCCACCAACACGGTGCTGCATCTTCTGGCGGCCGCCCAGGAAGGCGGCGTGCCCTTCACCATGCGCGATATCGACCGGCTCTCGCGGCGGGTGCCCAATATCTGTAAGGTGGCGCCCTCCTCGGCCACCGTCCACGTGGAAGACGTGCACCGCGCCGGGGGCGTCGTGGGCATCCTGGCGGAGTTGAGCCGCGGCGGCTTGCTGCACCGCGATGTGCATACAGTACATTCGGCCAGCATGGGCGAGGCGGTGGATCGCTGGGACGTGCTGAATACCCAGGACCCGGCCGTGACGCGCTTCTACTCCGCCGCGCCGGGCGGCGTCCGCACCACGGAGGCCTTCAGCCAGGAGGCGCGCTACCCCGGCCCGGATCTCGATCGCGAAAACGGCGCCGTCCGCGACATCGCACACGCCTATAGTCCCGATGGCGGCCTGGCCGTGCTCTACGGCAATATCGCCGAGGAAGGCTCCATCGTGAAGACCGCCGGCGTGGACGCGGCGCACCTGACCTTCACCGGTCCGGCGCGCATTTTCGAGAGCCAGGAAGAGGCCGTCGAAGGGATTCTGGGAGACCGCATCAAGCCCGGCGACGTGGTTGTGGTCCGTTACGAGGGTCCCAAGGGCGGGCCGGGTATGCAGGAGATGCTGTATCCCACCAGCTACCTGAAGTCCAAGGAATTGGGCAAGGTATGCGCGCTGGTGACCGACGGGCGTTTCTCGGGGGGCACTTCGGGACTCGCGGTCGGCCATGTTTCGCCGGAATCGGCGCAGGGCGGCGCGCTGGCTTTGGTTCAGGAGGGGGATCGCATCGAAATCGATATTCCCAGGCGCTCCATTCGCCTGTGCGCCACCGAGGCGGAACTGGCCAAACGGCGCGAGGCCATGCTGGCGCGCGGCGATGCCGCCTGGAAGCCGGCTACCCGCAAGCGCCAGGTGTCGGCCGCTCTGCGCGCGTATGCGGCGCTGGCGACCAGTGCGTCGCGTGGAGCGGTGCGCGATCTCAGCGTCATCGGCGGATAAAGCGTACCATCCGGGCAAGCTAAAGCATGCCCCACCTGGTGGGGCATGCTTTAGCTTGCCCAAATTCACATCCGTATCTCAGAACCCGCGTTTCATCCGATAAGTCTTTTGGTGCGAGCGTGCCGCTCCCAGAAGAGACCGCCGGTCTGGCCCGCGAGCCGGAGGCCAAGCTCACGGCGGTCTTCTTCTTCCATAAGCGGTAGCCGCGCGGAAAACCAATGGACACAGGCGAATCCACTCTCGAGCTGACCCCGAAGAGCTTCGACCGTTTAGCCCGCTATGTCACGAGCGAGCTGGGCATCAAAATGCCGGAATCGAAGCTCACCATGGTGCAGAGCCGGCTCTACCGGCGGGTTCGCGAACTGCGCCTGGAATCGCTCGAACAGTACAGCGAATATTTCTTCGCCTCCGCCAACGCGGAGGAGCGCGACCATTTCATCAACGCCATCACCACCAACAAGACCGATTTTTTTCGCGAGCCGCACCATTTCGAATTTCTGACCGGCACGGCTCTGCCCGCGCGGCTGAATCACGAGGGCCGTCGCCCGGAGCGCATCAAAGTGTGGTCGGCCGGGTGTTCCACAGGCGAGGAGCCGTACACGCTGGCGATGGTGCTGGACCACTACGGGGAGACGCGATCCGGGTTCGATTTCGGCATCCTGGCGACCGATATTTCGACCCATGTGCTGGAGCATGCGCGGGACGGAATCTACCAGGCCGTGCTGGCCGCGCCCGTGCCGGCGGAGTTCAAGAAGAGGTACCTGCTGCGGAGCCGCGACCCATCCCGGCAGCAGGTGCGCATCGATCCGGGTCTGCGCCGCCGCGTGGAGTTCGAGCGGCTCAACTTCATGGACCGGAACTATGGCCTGCACGACCTTTTCGATTTCATCTTCTTCCGCAACGTGCTGATCTACTTCGAGAGGGCCACCCAGGAAACCGTGATCAACCGGATGTGCCGCAACCTGGCTCCCGGCGGATATCTTTTCGCCGGCCACTCGGAATCCCTGGCCGGCCTGGATGTCCCGCTCAGACAGATCGAAGCCGCGATTTTTCGCAAGCCGGCCGAATGACATGCAAACGCTCAAGAAAGTCCGTGTGCTGGTGGTGGACGATTCGGCGTTTGTGCGGCAGACGCTGAAGGAGATCCTCGAGAGCGATCCGCAGATCCAGGTGATCGCGGTGGCGCCGGACCCCTATGCGGCGGCCGAACGCATACGCGCCGAAGTGCCCGACGTCATCACTCTGGATATCGAGATGCCGCGCATGGATGGCCTGACCTTCATCGAGAAGATCATGAGCCAGCACCCCATACCGGTGGTCATCTGCTCGAGCCTGGCCGGCAAGGGCTCGGATGTGGCTCTGGCGGCTCTCGAAAAGGGCGCTGTCGAGATCGTGGCCAAGCCACGGCTGGGGGTGCGCGAGTTCTTCGAAGAGTCGCGCATCAAGATCTGCGACATAGTGAAGTCCGCGGCGCACGCGCGGGTCGGGCACCGCCGCCCGGCGCCCGCCCTCAAGGTTACCCCCAAGCTGACGGCCGACGCGGTCCTGCCCAAGTTCACCTCCCAGGCGATGATTCAAACCACCGAAAAGGTGGTGGCCATCGGCGCCTCCACGGGCGGAACCGAGGCGCTGCGGGAGTTTCTGCAGGCCATGCCTCTCGACGCCCCCGGGACCGTCATCGTGCAGCACATGCCGGAAGAATTCACCGCCCGCTTCGCCGAGCGGCTCGACCAGATGTGCCGCATCACGGTCAAGGAGGCGGCCGACGGCGATTCGGTGATCCGGGGCCGGGCCCTGATCGCGCCGGGCAACAAGCACCTGCTGCTCAAGCGCAGCGGGGCGCGCTACTACGTGGAAATCCGCGAAGGCCCGCTGGTGAGCCGGCACAGGCCCTCGGTGGATGTCCTGTTTCGCTCCGCGGCACGCTATGGAGGCCGCAACGTGGTGGGCGTGATCATGACCGGGATGGGCGACGACGGCTCCAGGGGGATGCTCGAAATGAAGCAGGCCGGGGCCTTCAATATCGCCCAGGACGAGGCCAGTTGCGTGGTCTTCGGGATGCCCGCGGAAGCCATCAAGCTGGAGGCCGTCGATCGCGTTCTCTCGCTCGCGCAGATTGCGCCGGAAGTCGTGCGGCTGTGCCGGTAAGGGCGGCTCAGTGGCGCCGCGAGGTTCGCCGGGGGACCGAGGCTTTCTGAATCACCGTCTCGCGGTCGCCTTTTTCCCAGTATTGGTGAATTTCTTCGTCCGGCACGCCCGCGATACGGCCCACCAGCAGAAAGGGAGGCAAGGCATAGCTGAGCGTCTTCCAGCGCGCCATCTCGATTAGGGCCGGCAGGGCGCGTTGGCGCATCAAATCGAGCGCTCCGGGGTTGGGGGTTTCAGTCAGGTTAATGAGCGCTCGCACGGACTCCACGCGGTCGCTCAGCACCACCGAGTTCAGCAGGTCCACAAACCAGGTCGGCGGGATCGGAACGGCCTGCTGGGGATGCTTGGAATTGAAAACGGCGATGGCCGATAGCGAGCGCATGGCGTTGGCGCGCACGGTTTCATCGTCATCCTCGACGGCGTATTGCAGGTCGTCCACGATCTCCTGTTTGTGCGGCGCATAGCCGATTACGGCGGCCGCGATGGCGCGCTGTTCCGGCTCGGAGCCGGTGCGGACAACCTCGCGCAAAAGCTCCAGGTGAGTTGCCGCAAAGCTGGCGAAGCGATCCTGGAAGGCGCGCGCCTGCGGGTCCGACATCATCGAGTGGCCGGCGGTCAAATCTTCGGCGGCGCTGCCCTGGATGGCCGCGTGCTGAACCGCATCCAGAAAATCGTGATAGCTCGAAACCAGCTCGGGGGGAAGCACCGCGCTGCCGGCCGCCGGAGAGTGCAGGGAGGGATGCGGCGCGCCGCGCTCCTCGATCCCAACAAATAAAAGGGCGTCGCGCCCCTCGCAGCAAACCGCTTCGACGCGCGCCAGAACTACGTCGGGAACGTCCTCGATGCTGTCCTCCAGGTCGCCCTTGGAAGGCGGGAGGCGGTCTCCGGGCCGGGCTTTGATGGCGGCCAGGATCTTTTCGGCCGAGACTTTGTGGAGACCGTAGAGGTTGATATCTCCGATCATCGGCACCTGCGCCGCGGCCGCCAGCGAAAGCGCCAGCCCTAAAGCCAAACCCTTGAGCACACTACTCTGATGCGCGCGAACGCGCGATTGTTCCGCCATGGTGTTTAAACCTGTCGCTGGGCCGCTGGCCCGATAACGGGGAGGATTACCTCTCTGCCCAGATATGTATTTCCGATCATGTAGACCCAAAACACCAGAAATGTCATGCCGATCGCCGTAGAGAGGTGCGCGACGAAGAAGATGCCCGCGAGATGGAAAGCCAGCGAAACAGCGCTGAAAACAAACCAGATCGCTACCCAAGACACACCCAAAAAGATAGACTGGTGGGCGTGGAAGCGGATCTTCGGGTGGCGATCGTAGGGCCCCCAGGCCAGGAACAGCGCGCCCCCTGCAACCAAGGCCAGATAGCACAGCGCGGCGGCGACGTTGGCGGCCTGCTCGGAAATGACCGGAGTGGGCGATGCGGCAGTCCCGCCGCATATGGGACAGACGCTCGCGTCAATCGAAGAACCACAATATGCGCAAAGAGGCATAGTCGATTTGGTTGTCATGGGCTGGCGCTTCGTCCCGCTCAGCGGCCCGGAGTGCCCAGCCAGATCAGTGGGATCACCGCGCCAATGATGGCACCGACGATCAGGGCCGGGTTTCCGGCGCCCAGAAACGAAACCAGCAGACCGGCCAGCGAGCCGATCCCCGCGCCAACTATCGCAAGCATAACCCGTTTGCCCATAACGAAAGTGCTACTCCTAACATACCAGTCCGGACGGGCCGCGTCGGGCCGCGGGATGCCGAGACCATGACTCGGCGCGGGTTCCTATTGCCGGCTGCCGCCCTGCTGGCCCGCCCGGCCGGGGCGCAACTGACCTTTCCGGGAGTGGCTTACCGCGATTACCACGATATTCTGCCGGATTATCTAGCCGGGTTGGCCGCGCGGGCCGGACAGGCGCGCCGGCGGGAACTCGACAAGCTCACTTCGGCCGAGGCCATTCGGCTGCGCCAGAAGTGGGTGCGCGATACCTTGTGGCGCTTGATTGGAGGCGAACCCGCGCGCACGCCGCTAAACGCCCGGACGACCGGATCTCTCCAGCGCGAGGGCTACCGGATCGAGAAGCTGGTTTACGAGAGCCGGCCGCGCTTCTTCGTCACGGCCCTGCTGTATGTTCCCACGGCTCGACGCCCGCCTTATCCCGCAGTGCTGTTTCAAGCTGGCCACGTGGACCAGGGAAAGGCTTACGAGCCGTATCAGCGCTGCTGCCAGGCGCTCGCCAAACGGGGGTTCCTGGTGCTGGCGTTCGACCCCATGGGGCAGGGTGAGCGCCTCTATTATCCCGATGAGTCCGGGACGCATAGCCGCCTGCCCTCGGCGGATAAGGCTCACGAGATTCCCGGCCGCCAACTTCTGCTAGTGGGCTACACAGCCACGCGCTTGCTGCTTTGGGACGCGGTGCGCAGCCTGGATTATCTGGCGGCCCATCCGCTGGCCGATGCGAAGCGCCTGGCTTCGGCCGGCCATTCGGGCGGCGGCACGCTGACCATGCTGCTGGCGGCCGCGGACCCGCGCTTGGCCGCCGCCGCAGTGCTGAACGGCAATACCGAGAACTTCGCCTGCGACAATTTCCTGCCGCCCGGCTCGACCGACGATGCCGAGCAGAACTTCGTCGCCGGCGCCGCGGCCGGGTTCGACCGATGGGATCTGCTGCACGCCTTCGCTCCGCGGCCGCTGCTGATCCGGGTGAGCGATCTGGATGCAGCGGCGGTCTATTCCCCGAACTACCTGGCGAGCGGCTGGCAGGAATTCCAGCGCTTGCGCGGAGTCTATGCGACGCTGGGCGCCGCCGGCCGACTGGAATGGAGCGACACGCCGCTTCCGCACGATCTGGCCGAGGATAGCCGACTGGCCGTTTGTAACTGGCTGGCGCGGCAGCTACAACCCGGCGCGGCGCCGCTCAACATCGAGCCGCCCACCGCTGCCGAACCGGAGGCGGCGCTGCGCGTTATCCAGGAAGGCAGCACCCAGCTCGGCGCGAAGAGCCAGGGCGGTAGTGAAGAGACTCCGCTGAGCCTGGCGCGGGCCGCATTGGCCTCGGCAAGCGCCCCGGCCGGCGGCGAGGCGAACGCGAGTCCGGTGGCAATTCTGAAGCGCTTGCTGCGGTTGGACCCACCTTCTCAGGCCGCGGGATTTGCCGTGCTGCGGCAGGCCGCCTGGAAGGATATCGACATTCAGGCCGTGGAACTTGAGTCCACGCCGGGAGTCCGGCTGCCGGCCTGGCTCTATCTTCCGCGCGCGGAGCGTGCCCAGTCCGGGATTACGATTCTGGTCCTCGACCCGGCCGGCCGGGATGTTCACGGCCAGGAGGGCGATCTATACGCCAGCCTGGCGGCGCGCGGTTTCGCGGTTTGCGCCGCGGACATTCGCGGCATCGGCGACCTCACGCCCCGTATGGGCCGCGGGAATCCGCGTTACGCGCGGGACCATGCGCTCGAAGACGCCTACGCCTGGGCTTCGCAGATTTTAGGGCGCCCCCTGGCCGGGCAACGAACCGCCGATATCCTGGCGCTGGCCGCGGCCCTGCGCAGGCATCCCTCGACGGCCGGCCGGAGGCTGCGGCTGGCGGCTACCGGGCGGCTCACCATCCCGGCCCTGTTCGCCGCCGCGCTCGATGCGCGCATCGACGAGCTGTATCTCAGCGGCCCGCTGGTTTCCTATCGCAGCATCCTCGATGTGGAGCAGTACAACGCGGCCTTCGCCAATTTCATCTGGGAGATCCTGCGATTCACCGACCTGGCGGAGATCGCCGCTGCGATCGGGCGGCGGCAGGTGGTGCTGGCGGGCGCTGTGGATGCCGCCGGCGAGCCGTTGGACGCCGCCGAGGTGCGCGCGGTCTACAAGGCGGATAATATCCAGGTACGGCCGAAACGCGCCTGGGATGAAGCGGCTCTCGGGGCAAGGGAGTGAAGACCGGGCGCGTGCCGCGGCGATTAGCGCTTGGCGGGTTCCCCGATGATAAAAACCTTCTCATCGGGATGCAGGAGTTTCAGCCGCTCGCGGATTTCCAGCTCCTGGTCGGAGGCGCTGTCCTCGAGCCGCTTGATGCGATCGCGCTTACGCTCGATCTCCTGGGCCAGCGAGGTATTGCGCGTCTCCAGCTCGTGTATCTGCTGCCGCTTGTCGTTGAGCGCCGCCACGCCGCGCGGTCCGCGCAACGTGAAAAACGCATAAGTCAACACCAGCAGGAGGGATATGAAGTAGGCCGAGCGCGCCAGGGGAGCTTTCATGGGACTTATGGCCTGGAAGATAATAGTAACATCGTGTAGCGCCATTTACTCGCAGATTTTTTTAAAATGACCGATAAGATTGTCATTCTCAGCACTTGCTCCGGCCAAGAGGAAGCCGGAAAGATCGCCCGCCTGCTGGTGGAAGAGCGGCTGGCGGCCTGCGTCAACGTGGTTCCCGGAATACGCAGCACCTATCGCTGGCAAGGGGCCGTCGAGACGGCGGACGAATGCCTGTTGGTCATCAAGACGTCGCGAGCGTTGTTCGAGGAAGTGTGCGCCGCGATCGAGAAGAACCACTCGTATGAGATCCCCGAGGCGATCGCCCTGCCGCTCGTCGAGGGTGCGCCCAACTATATGAACTGGCTCCATCTGAACCTGAGAGGCGAAGGCGGCGAGTAACTGGCATGGGATACAATCGAAGTTGACTCCCCGTTCAGCTCCCAGCCTGGCATTGATCTTCGACATGGATGGCGTGATCATCGATTCCCATCCGGTGCATCGCAAGGCTTGGGAGGTTTTCAACCGAGGCTTCGGACTGGAGATGACCACGGCGATGGAGGAGCGCAACCTGGGTAAGCGCAACGACGACATCATCCGGGATTTCTATGGGGATGGTCTCTCCGCCGCCGAGGTTGCCGCGCGCAGCGCCGCCAAGGAAGAGATGTACCGGCACATGGTTCGCGGGCGGGTCGAGGATTTGCTGGTGCCCGGCCTGCGCGCTTTTCTCGAGCGGCACCGGGACGCGCCCATGGCGCTGGCCAGTAACGCCGAGCCGGAAAACATCGCCTTGCTTCTGGAAGAGACCGGAATGAAGGCATACTTCCAGGTGGTGCTGGACGGCCACCAGGTCAGCCGTCCCAAGCCCGATCCCGAGATTTACCGGCGGGCCGCGGAACTGCTGGGAGTCGCGGCTTCCCGTTGCGTGGTATTCGAGGATTCGCTGGCCGGAGTGGCTGCCGGCCGGGCCGCGGGTATGGCGGTTATCGGCATCCGTACTACCTTCGGCAACTTGCCAGGTACGGACCTGACGGTGGATGATTTCCTAAACGGGGATTTGGATCCATGGCTGGACGCCCGAAGCCGCGTCGCATGACCCGTCTGCGCAGCGCACTGCTGGCTGTGGCGGTATTGGTGTGGCTGCCCGCGGCGGCCCAAACGAGCCTCCCGCTGGACGCCCTCAACGCGCGCATCCCCGCCGATTTCAGCCCCCTACACGCCGGAGAAAAGGTGCAAGTGGAAGGCGTGGTGAGCGTTCCGGCGATGCATTTTTCGAGCCGCAACACGCTGGCCATCCAGAATGGCGCGGGCGGCATCTTCCTCGAAACTCCTCCGGGCGACCTGGGCCTTGAAGCCCTCCATCCCGGCGACCGGGTACAGGTGCAAGGCACCCTGCGGTCCTCGTATGGGACGCCCGTGATCGTTCCGGAAGGCATTGTCATATTGGACCGGCAGGCGGCCCCGGCGCCGGCTCGGGTGCCGTTGAAGGACTTGCAGGGGTTCCGCTACCTGGGAAAGCTGGTGCGCACGGAAGGCCGGGTGGTGGAAACCGGCGAGAATACCGGCGGCGCGTTTATCGATCTGGCGGGAAGTTCGAATGTCTTCCGGCTTTTCGTTCCGGAAGCCGTCGGCGAGCCGATGCCGGATGTGAGCCGGTTCAACACCGGCGACAAAGTGATGGCCACCGGCGTGGCGCATCAGTTCTGCACCGGGCCGCCCTATAACAAATCGTTCGAACTGCTGGTGGACGACCCGGCGTCGATTGTGCGCCTCGACCAGGGCTGGTTCATTCCGCCGCTGACGCTGGCGATCGCCACCACTTTGGTGCTGCTGGCGAGCTTTTTCCTGTGGAGCCGCGAGCACCGCATGAACGGGCAGCGGGAGCGGCTGCGCCGGACGTTTCATCTTGCCGAGGAGATTCTGGGCGCTTGCTCGGCGGAGGCCATCCTGAAGCTGCTGGCCGAGACTTTGCCCGCTATCCTCGGTATCACCGGCGTACACCTCTACGTGCACAACCGCGCGGCTAAGACGCTGGACGAAGTAACCGCCGAAGGGGGCGAGCCGGTTTCGACCTCGCTGGCGGAGCCGGCCGGCGGCGCGCCCGCCGGAGCGGTGGCCTGTTTCCACTACCGCACCCTGCTGGCGATTCCGGACATCGGGCGCAGCCCGTTTCCCATAGCTCCCCGGGAAGGCGGCGAACCGAAATCTCTGCTGCTGATTCCCATGCAGGCGCAGGGCGAACTGGTAGGCGTGCTGGAGCTCGATCAGGACAACCGCACGCGCGACTTCACGGCCGATGAGCAGGCGCTGGGGCAGCACCTTGGCAACCAGATCGCCGTGGCCATCCGGCTGCTCGACCAGCGCTCCGTTCAGGAGCAGCTCTTCCGGACCGAGAAGCTGGCGGCCGCGGGACGGCTGATCTCGGGTGTGGTGAACGAGCTGCAAGCGCCGCTGGCTTCCATCTCGGAACTGGCGATGCGCGCGCAGGAGAGAGAGCACGCGGGGCCGGCCGGGCGGGAGATTTCGGCCATCGCCGCCGAAGCCCAGAAAGCCTCCGGGATGGTATCGCGGCTGGTCTCGTTCGCGGCGGAGCAGGTGGAGGCGCGGCCGGTCTGCATCAATACGCTGCTGCACAATCTGATTGAGTTCCGGGAAGGAGATTGGAAGGCTTCCGGCATACGCGTGCGCAACCTGACCAGCCGCGAGCCGCTCTACGTGCTGGGATCGCAGGGCCAGCTAGAACAGGCCTTTCTGAATATGCTGGTGCACGCGGAGCAGTCGCTCGAGGGAGCGCCGCAGAAGGTCCTGACGATCCGTACCAGCGTGCTGGCCAAGCGGCTGGTCGTGGAGGTGGGTTTTTCGGCGCCGCCCGAATCGCGCCAGGCGGGCGAGACCGCGGCGGTACTGGGTTTGACACGCACGGTGGTGGCGGGACATGGCGGCGAGGTTCGCCTGATCGAGAAGGCCAACGCCGATCCGCGCTTCGAGGTGGAACTGCCGGCTCTGGCCCGCGAGCGCGTTTCGCCGGTCTTCGCTCCGGAGGCCCCGCTGGCGGATTATGGCCGCCGCATGACCGCGCTGGTGATCGATGGCGATGACGCCGCGCAGCGCCAACTGGTGGCGCTGCTGGCTTCGCGCACCTTCCGCGTGGTTCCGGTGGATAACGCCGACACGGCCCTGGAGCTGAGCCAGCGTATGCGCTTCGACATAGCCTTCTGTTCGCTGCACGCCCCCGGATTAAATTGGGTGGAGCTTTCCGAACGGATGCAGGCCCACGTAAGCGCCTTCATCCTGCTCTCGGATGGCTACGATGCCGAACTGGCGGCCGATTTCGAGGGGGAGGGGCGCTTCGTGCTGGCGCGGCCGGTTCAGGAGGCCGATTTGAAGCGCGTGCTGGAAGCCATCGAGCCGCGCGGTTCCGCCGTGCGCACGGGCGCGGCGTAGGCGTTTCAGCCGCGCTCGAGCCAGCGCGCCCGGCGCAGGTGCGCCATCAGGAACAGTACCCCAAACCCGGCTATCAGCCCCAAGGTGGCTCCCAGGCCGATGAGCTGCGGCTGGAACGAGGCCAGTCTCCAGGTGACGATCATATTTAATGTCACGGCCAGAGCCGCGGCCGCGACCGGCGGCCAGGGGCGCTCCAGAGCGAACAGCGAACGGGCCTCGATCTCAATCAGGCTCCAGCCCACCAGCGCCGGACCCAGCCCGAGAAAGACCGCCGAAACCAGGCGCGTCGATTCGGCCGTGAAGCTGCCGCGCTGGAAGAAGAGCGCGATGGCGGGCCGCCGGAAGGCCAGCGCGAAGGCGCAGCCGGCTACCGCCACCAAGGCGGTAAGCGCCACCGTGCGATCGATGAGCCGGAAAGCCTCCCGCAGCCGCTGCACGCTACGCAGGCGGGCGATTTCCGGCAGCAGCGAATTGGAGATGGGGTTGACCAGCAGGGCCATCGGAACCCCCACGCCGCGCATGCAATAATCCAGCGCCGCGGCCATTCCGGGACCGGCATGGGTGGCGTAGGCGCGCGTGAAGGTGATGTTCAGCCCCAGCCCGGCCGCATAGGCGACGAAGAGCGCCGGCTTGGCGAGAATCTCGCGTGAGGGAACCGGGCAGGCAGGTGCGCCGGCGGTATCGAGGCCTCGCCGCGCCGCGAAGTAGACGATGGCAAGCTGCGCCAGCGCCCCGGCCGTGTATCCGATGGCGAAGGCGTATACACCTACAAACTTCCAAAGGCTGAGCGCGCCGGCGATGGTGAACAGGTTGAGCGCCGCCTGGTAGAAGGCCGTGGGCGCGAAACGGCGCGCGGTGAAGAGCAGGGCATAATGCACGGCGGCGATGCCGGCGGCCACCGTGGAAAGCGAGAGGATGCGCATGTTGGTGACGGCCGTCGAGAAGTAGCGCGGGTCCAGCCCAGGCGCCAGCACGTGCATCAGCCAGGGAGCGCTCAGAACCACGGTCGCGGTGATAGCCGCGAAGACCAACCCGAAGATGCGGCTCAGCTTAAGGAAGAGGGCCGTGCGCGCGGCGCCCTGGCAAGCCGTCAGCATGGGGACAAAAGTGAAGACCATGCTGTTGATGAGCACGGAATTCAGCGTGTCGAGGGGGCCGATGGCTACCGCCAGCGAATCGGCCCGGCTGTGCGTGCCCAGCAGATAGGCCATCAGGCCGACACGCACCACGCCCAGAACATTGCCCGTCAGCACCCCGGCCGCGAGCGTCAGACCTCCGCGCACCAGCGGGTTTCCGGCCGCGCGCGAGAGCATGCGTCCCGCGCCCGGCACCGGCAGTAACTCCGTGGATCTCAGCGCGCCCTCAAGCCGTGACGGAAAGCGCGTTGCGCGCCGCCGCCAGCGCGGCTTCGTAATTCGGGAAATCGGCCACTTCCTTCACGTATTCCACGTAGCGGATGCGGTTCACCTGATCGATGACGAAAATGGCGCGGCTTTCGATGCGCAGCTCCTTAATGAGCGTTCCGTAGGCGGCGCCGAAAGAGCCATCCTTGTGATCGGAAAGCATCTTCACGTTGTTCACGCCGAAAGCGCCGCACCAGCGGGTCTGGGCGAAGGGCAGGTCCACGCTCACGGTCAGAATATCCACGCCGGGGAGCTTCGAAGCGGCTTCGTTGAAGTGCTTGGTCTGCGCGTCGCAGACGGGGGTGTCGAGCGAGGGAACCACGCTGACGATGCGCACGTGGTTGCCGGTGTCTTTCAAGGTGACGGGTTTGAGGCCGTTATCCACGACCGTGAAATCGGGGGCGGCGTCCCCGGGCTTCAGTTCCGGGCCTACCAACGTCAGAGGATTGCCTTTGAGAGTCGTTGCTCCTGGTCTTTCCATTGCTCCTCCAGTAAGTTAGGGGTGAATATCCTATTCTAGCAATTCGGCCAATTCAGCCGGCTCGGAAACCGGCAACTGGCAAACAAAATCGCGGCAGACGTACGCGGCGGCACGGCCGTCCAGCTTGTGCATCCCGGCGATGGCGGGGTGGGCGCCCGCAAGATCGCGGCGCGCTTCGTCCGAATCCACCAGCAGCACGATTCGGTTAGGCACGAAATGGCGCAACAATTCGCGGAGTAGAGCGCGCGTGTCGGCGGCATGCCGGTCGCCGGCCACCACGATCTCGCGGCGCTCGCCGAGGTGGAATTCGAGCGCGCCCAGCATCTGGGGTAGCGCCGCGGGCATGGCCACCAACCGGGGCGCGAAAGCAGCGAGCGTCTTTTCGGCGGCCTCGCGCAGATCCGGCCGGTTGGTCATGGCGGAGAGGCGCAGCAGGTTCAGCACCATTACGGAATTGCCGGAGGGCTCGGCGCCATCGTAATCTTCCTTGACGCGTATCACCAGGCCGCTATCGGGCGCGGAGCCGAAGAAACCGCCGGCCGCGGGGTCCTCGAACAGCTCGCGGGCCTTTTCGGCGAGCCGCAGGGCCAGATCCAGCCAGCGCGGGTCGAACTGGGCTTCATAGAGATCCAGCAAACCTTGCGCGAACATGGCGTAATCGTCGAGAAAGCCCGGAATGGCGGCCTCACCCTGGCGATAGCGACGCAGCAGCAGGCCGGTGGCGGGGTCGTAGAGGCGGCCGGCGATGAACTCGGCGGCGCGGCGAGCGGCATCGGCGTAGCGCGGCTCTTCGAGGACCGCTCCGGCCAGCGCGCAGGCCGAAATCATGAGCCCGTTCCAGGCGGTCAGCACTTTGTCATCGAGATGCGGACGCGGGCGCGCCGCGCGGGCTTCGAGCAGAATGCGCACAGCTCGGTCCAAGGCGGCGCGCACCTCTTCGATTTCGCGGCCGAACTGGCGGGCGGTCTCTTCGATGGTGTGAGCCTGAAAGAGAATATTGCGGCCGCCGAATTCGCCGTGCGGGTCGTTCGAAACGTTGCCGCTTTCCTGGACGCCGTAGCGGTACGCGAACCAATCGGCCGCCGGCGCGCCTACTAAGGCGCGGATCTCGGCGGCGCTCCAAATGTAGAAAGCGCCTTCGCTCTTCGACTCCGGCCGGGCGGGATCGGCGGCGCTATCGGCATCCTCCGCCGAATAGAAGCCGCCCTCTTGCCCGGTCATGTCGCGCAGGACATAATCCAGGATGTCGCGGGCCGTCGCGGCATAGAGCGCGTCGCCGGTGACCTGGAAAGCCTCCAAATAGGAGGTAGCGAGCTGCGCCTGGTCGTAGAGCATCTTCTCGAAATGTGGCACGAACCAGCGGTCGTCTACCGAGTAGCGGTGGAAGCCGCCGCCGAGCTGATCGTGCATGCCGCCCTTGGCCATCTCGCGCAG
>CAYRWE010000035.1:0-29976 GCA_964427655.1 uncultured Solibacteraceae bacterium
CGCCGCCGCTGCCCGAGGAATCCAGAAAGCTATTGAACAGCACCATGCCGGTGAGGCGGATGGGAAACTTGTGCGAGGCTTCCACTTTGGTTTGGGCCTGCTCGGCTGTGCGGCTCTCCTGAACTTCGAGCCGATTCTCCAGGTCTGCCGGCGGGTTCACGGTGGGCTCGCGGGCAGCCAGCTCCGTCCTGAGTTTGTGGATCTCAGTGGCCAGCTCGCGGTTCTGCTCCTCGAGGCGGTCGAGGCGCTCCAGGAGCTGGCCGATATCCGGCGCGGCCGGGCTCTGGGCCGCCAGGCTCGCAGCCGCGCACAAGGCCACGACGACGCAGCGGACCGCCGTGCCGGCCGGCTGCGCGAGACAAAGCTCACATGTCTTGATGGGCATCCAGGAGTCGCTCCAGTGTCTGCCGGACAGCGGCCGGAGAGAAGGGTTTGGCAAAGAACGCGTTCGCGCCCAGACGGGCGGCGCGTTCCGGCGTGTCCGGATCCGTGTCCGCGGTAATGACGATGATGGGTGTCGCGCGGTGGCGTGCGTCATCGCGCAGGAATCGAATTAACTCGAATCCGTCCATGCCCGGCATGCGGATATCCGTCACGATCGCGCGCATCGGCCCGCCGCGCTCCAGTAGCTTTATGGCCTCGAGCGCCGACGGCACGACGCAAACCGCAATCCCCGGGATCGCGGAGCAGGCCAGTTCGAGCGCCAGAACGCTGGCGTGCGTGTCGTCGACGATCAGGACGGTTTCCTCCTCCCCGATGCCACACTCCGGAAGGTCTCCGCTGGCTGGCTCGTGCACGGAATGTGCCCCAAATCCCGAACTACGGCAGGAACCGGTAGCCCACGCCATGGACCGTCAGGATGTGCCTCGGAATGTTAGGTTCGGCCTCGAGCTTCTGGCGCAGCCTCAGGACATGCGCATCCACGGTTCGGGTGTTGGACATGAAGTTGTATCCCCACACCGAGTTCAGGAGCATGTCGCGCGTCAGCGGGCGGTCCGGATGGTGCAGGAAGAAGGCCAGCAGATTGTATTCAGCGGGGGTGAGCTTAATCTCCTCGTTTCCCCGCGTCACCGTGCGCCGTTCCAGGTCGACTTCCACATCCCCGATGTGCAGTATCTTAAGGACCTCGGAAGAGGAGCGGCGCAAGACCGCGCGGATCCGCGCCATCAATTCGCGGGCCCCGAACGGCTTGACGACATAATCGTCCGCGCCGATTTCGAGCAGGAGGACCTTGTCGATTTCGTCTCCCACCGCGCTCAGGACGATGATGGGCGTGGCCACCTGGGCGGCGCGCACCTGCTTGCAGATCTCCACTCCGCTCATCCCGGGCAGACGGAGGTCGACCAGCATCAGGTCGGGCCGGAGGAGCAGCGTCTGTTCGAACCCGGAGCGGCCCTCGGACGCCTGCACCGTCCGGTAGCCTTCTTTTTCGAGCATCAGGGAGACGGTGTCGCGGAGGCTATCGTCGTCATCGATGACGAGAATGGTCTGAACGTGGGCGGAATCGGCGGTGGCGTGCCCGGGGGAGGCGGAAAACGAAGCCTCGGACCGCACGCCCCCTCCGGAACGCCCGGTGTTCCAAGCTTCCTCTATGGAGTGCATGGTGGGGATTGGATGCAGCGGCAACGGCCGAGGATGGTATCTCCAGTCACGAGCCTGTCAATTCTTTGTAAACGGCCTCCAGTGAGGGCTGTAGGTCAGTTTGACGGACGTGAGCACGTCGCGGCGCGCCCCGCCCAGGATAGGGATAAAGTAGCGTTCGACCTGAGCTGAGGCGTCTATGCTCCAATCCGGCCGCAAGCGGAACGACCCACCGGCCGAGCCGCAGGTTTCGGTCCCGCCGCCGGGCAGAAATGCGGGGCCGATGCGGTTCTGGCGATACCCGAAGTCGAACCGCCAGCGCGCGGACCGCCACCAGGAAGTCTGGACGAAAAGGCCGCGCCCATCGCGACCCGTCCAATTGCCGACCAGGTAGCCCTTATTGGTATTCGCGTCCTGGTACACGTTGTTCCAGTACAGGAATGTACCGCCCTGGTCGTTCCACATCAGGCGTGTGGAGGGCGCCTCCACGCGCAGATCCCACTGGCTCAGGCCGGGAAGGCTCGCGATATAGATGCCAGGGCTGAGAGCGGAGCGCCGCGGAGAGGTGAGCGGGGAAGGTTCGTCATCGGAATAAGAGTCGCTGTAGAGGGTGATATCCGATCGCGGGATGCGCCAGCGGAAATCGAAGCCGGATTTCCGGTCGCCGGGATCGTTGAGCGCGCCGGTCGGACCGTTCGCGAACAGGTTGCGGACGATGGATCCCACGGTGAATCCGTGTACGCCGGCGCCATCGAAGAGAGACCAGCGGGTGAACCCTAGTTCAAGGTCTTTGGTGATGTTCCAGGTGAGTTTCTGGCCATTGAGAAGCGGACGCGGCGGCAGTTGGTGACCCGAGAGCTTGCCGCCGATCAGATCGAGCCGGAAGCCTCCCAAATGGCGTAGCGGGCCGGGCAGATAGATGGGCGAGGTGCTGGAGAGCCGGAAGGAATAGAAAGGCTCGGAGTTGTCGCTGAACGAGAAGGGGCCAGACTGCCCCGGGCCCCACCAGAGGTCCTGCTTTCCCACGGTCAGCGCCCAACCGCCGAGCTGCACGCCCACATACATTTCGAGCGGGCGGAAACGGTCTACGCCGCCAGGAGCGGCCGCGAGCACAGGCTCCAGTTGATTGTCCTCGGCTTTTAGCCCGAGGGCCGGACTGGAGAAGGGCGGTGAATGCTGGAATTCCGCGCGGGTGTAAAAGGAGAATCGCCCCGCGACAGCATCGGCCGAGAACCCGGCGATGGCATTGCTGCCTTCCGAGATGGGCCGGCCGTAATCGTCGATCACGGTCTGGCCGAGATTGTAGCCATCCACGAGCGGCTGGCCGGCGATATTGGTATAGCGGCTGTACAGCGACTCCAGTTCGACATAATCCGTTGCGCCGCGGTCATGCTCGAATTCCTCGCGCAGGGCGCGGGCCAGGCGCAAGGCTTCCTCGGGACTCCTGCCCTTGGGGCGCGTCCTACCGTAGGCCAGGGCTTCCTCGGCCTCCGCGAGCTGGCGCAGGCACTCGCGTCGGGTCCAGGGACGCATCCCGGCAGCCTGATCGGAAATGTAGCCGAGCGAGGCCAGGCGCAGGAGGGCCGGGTAGACCCAGCTATCCACGGGCACGTAGACCGGCCCTTCGGCGGCGGGCGGGACCTCCCGTTCCGGTGCGTAGAAACTCGCCGCGAACTGGTCCCGACGCGCGGGCTTCGGCGGCGCGGGTGCGGAGAAGGCGACCGGGTCCCAATCTGTGTGCCGCCATTTGAAGATGTCCCGGCCGATCAGCCAGCCGAGCACGCCGCCTACCACCACGTCGGATGGGAAGTGTTTTTCGGCCGTGATGCGGGGCAGGCTGGAGGCGGCCGCCAGCGAGTACACCACGGTTTGCGTTAGCCAGCCCGGATAGCGGTGGGCAATGGCAGAGGCCACGCTCCAACTCAGCATGGCGTGGGTCGAAGGAAACGAAGAGTCCGCCCAGGAGGAACTAAAGAAGCGGCCGCTTGCACCATCTTGCGTTGGTGGGCTGCGCCGGAGTGTCAGCTCGAGCGCTTCACTGGCGATCAGGCTGTCCACGAAGCTTTCGCCCGCCAGAACGGCGCCTTCCTGCAAATGGGGATTCTCGTGCAGCCGCCCGAAGCCATACATCGCGACAGGGATTCCAACCAGGCCGGCGAGGCTGGCGTTAGAGATCGCGGTGCTGCGCGAAACAGCCAGGGCATTGGACCTCACGTGCGCGGTCATGGTATGGCTGTCGCTGGCGATCAGCAGGCCCGTGACGACGCTGAAGGGGAGGATCCACGCCAGGTCGCGCGGCTTGGCGCGAAACGGGCTGCCGAAGAGGAGGCTTTCATCGGAGAGAACCCGTTGAGGAAAATCCTCAGCCGCGCACGCGATCGCCACGGCACACAGAATGAGCGCGGTTCGCATAGCTTGCACTATTTGGCGGGCAGCGACAAAAGGTACGAGAGCAACAGGTCGCGGTCCTGCGCGGAAAGGTCGAACTGCGGCATGATGGTCCCGGGGGTTTGGGATTTAGGATCCTCAAGGTGCTGCGCGATCCACGCGCGGCTGTGCCGCTGCGAGACGCCATTCAGCGAGGGCGCCAGCGATCCCCCCACGCCATTGATGCTGTGACAGGCCGCACAGCCGTTGGCGGCGAAGATGCGTGCCCCGCTTACGAGGGCCGATGGCGCGGTGGAAAAGGCCTCGGCGGGGTCCGGGCCGGTGGAATGCGGCGTGGTCGCGACGGCCGCGACGGTCAGCGAAACCCCCACGATGAGCGACAGCGCCACCGCGGCCAGGGCGAAGGTGCTCTGGGTGACGGGTCTGAGCCGGGAGCGATCGAGGAACGGTATGGAGAACAACAGAGCCACCGCGAGCGTTGGCAGGAGAACGCTGCCGATGCGCTCCGCGGTTCCCCGGAAGAATTTCAACAACTCGAAAAGGAATAGGAAATACCATTCGGGACGGGGAATGTAGGTGGTATTCGTGGGATCGGCTAGCCCTTCGAGCGGAGCCCCGGCTAGGGCCGCCAGAAAAAATAGAACGGCGAACACGGCGAAGATGGCGCAGGTGTCCCTGAAGACCTGCTCGGGGAAGAACTTCCGCTTGGGCCGATTCTCGAACGGCGCGGGAGACACGCCGTGACGCTTGACCAGATACACGTGCAAGGCAACCAGCAGGAAAGCGAAGATCGGCAGCAGAATGGTGTGGAGGGCATAGAAATGCGCGAAGGTGACCGCTCCGACGCCGCCGGTGGCGCCGAGCAGCTTGCGAATGTAACCGCCGGCCAGTGGCGCCTGGCCGGCGATCTCCGTGGTGACGACCGTTCCCCAGTAGGCCCGGTTGTCCCAAGGCAGAAGGTAGCCCGTAAGGCCGAAGCCGAGAGTGATCAGCAGCAGCGCGACGCCCACCATCCAGGTGGCTTCCCGCGGCTTTCGGTAAGCGCCATAGAGGAAGACCTGAATCATGTGCAGGACGACCGCGCCGATCATTAGGCTCGAACCCCAATGGTGCAGGCCGCGAACCATGCGGCCGCCCGGGACCTCACGCAGGATATAGTTCAGGCTGCGGTACGCCTCGCCGGGGGTCGGTGCGTAGTTGAACGCCAGCAGAGCGCCGGTGAATACCTGGATGAAAAAGAGGAACAGCACCACGCTGCCGATGGCCTGGGCCCATCCGGCGGAGGCCGGAATCTCTTCACTGAAGAACGCACGCACGGCACCCGGAATGCCGGTCCGCTCCTCCAGCCACCGCAGGAGTTCCGGAATCATGAGCGCAACGCCTCCGATGGCTCGATCGGCCCCAGCCACACGCGGTTGCCCGCCAGCTTCACCTGGTAGCGGTCGAGAGGGCGCGGGGCGGGACCGCCGAGCACACGGCCGTCTATCGCAAATCGCGAACCATGGCAGGGGCACTGGAATTCGTTCTGCGCGCGGCTCCAGCGATAGGCGCAGCCGAGGTGCGTGCACGCCGGCGAGAAGGCCGTGATGCCGCCGCCCGGCTGCTTGACCAACCAGGCGCTGGCTTTGAGCGCGCTCGCATCCCAGCCATCGATCCGCAGGCGTGCGAAGGCGATCTCCGAAGGAGTTCCCGGCTCGAGATTCGAGAGCTCTCCGGCGTCAGTCCAGCCCTCCTGCCCGGGTTGTCTTGACGGGACGAAAAGATAGGGCAGAGCGACGAACCCGAGCCCCGCGCCAATCGCGGCGACCAGGCCTGAAATCGCAGCGCTAAGAAATCCGCGGCGGTTGGTGGGAACCGGGTACTTCACGGTTCGAGCGTATCAGCGGATCTTCTCGGGGGTCGCCAAGGAATTGTAAGGACGTTGTAAAAGCCCGCCCTGTAAACAGTCTGTAAATTTGTGCGCGGTCGCTTGGAGCCGCGCGGGAGTCTTCGATAGATTGAGGACGGAGGCAAGCCAATCGAGATGCAGCGGCACGGCTCGGACTTATGTGGCGCCGGAGAGCACCGAGCGCACGGCCTCTCCCACACGGTTCCAGGAGAAGCAGCGGGCGCGAGCGATGCCCCGCGCGCGCATGGCGCTGCGCAGCTCGGAATCGGACATGACGCGTTCCATCGCGCAGCGGATGTCCCGAACGTCAAGCGGATCGACCAGCCAAGCGGCGTCTCCCACCACTTCCGGCAGCGCCGTCGCGCGGGATGCAACCACCGGAGCACCGCAGGCCATGGCCTCGAGCCCCGGCAGGCCGAAGCCTTCGATGAGGCTGGGCAGCGCCACGAGCCGAGCGCCCCGATACAAGCCGGCCAGTTCCTCATCGCCGACGCCGGCCAGGATGCGGGTGCGCGCGCGAATTCCGAGCTGATCCAGCAGCAGTTCGACTTCGACGTTCAGCGCGCCCGCAATAATGAGGCGCAGCTCGGGAGAACGCAGGTCGCGAAAGGCGCAGAGGAGGCGGCCGAGATTTTTGTGGGGGCGCGAGTTGCCGACATAAAGCACGTAGGGGAAGCCCGGCTGGTATCGCGGGCCATCGGCCTCAAAGGGCGCGCCCACGCCGTTGCCCACGTTGACCACTCGCTCGCAGGGGATGCCGGCCCACTCGACGATCTGCGCCCGCGACCACTCGGAGACCGTGAGCACGCGATAGGCGCGGCGGCACGCCGGCTTGACCACGGCTTCGTAGTAGAGACGCTTGGCCAGCGTGGCTACGCCAGGCATCCGAATTTGAATCAGGTCATGGATGGTGAAGACGAGCGGAGCCGAACATAGCAGGGGTGGGTTGAATCCGGGCGAAAAGAAAACGCCGGGACGCCTCTGCGCGACCTGGAAGGCGAGCCAGAACGGGTCGGCGGGGGACAGCGGGCGCGGCCCCCGTTCAAGCCGCGTGTGCTCCGGAAGCCGCTGGAGAACCTCGCTCGCAAATCGGCCGATGCCGTGCGGACCGCGCCAGCGGCCATCGCAGAGGATCGCGTCGCGTGGCATCAGGACCTACCATCCATGAGAATCGCGCTCATTTCATCGCTTTTTCCGCCATACGCCATCGGAGGGGCCGAACAAGTGGCCGCGCAACTGGCCCTGGCGATCCGGAAGCTCGGTCACCACGTGGAGGTGATTTCTACCGGCCGGAAGACAGAACAGGATGCCTGGGAGGGCATCCGCGTCTGGCGCATCGCTCCGTGGAACCTGTACTGGAGTTTCGACAAGGAAGAGCAGCGTCCCTGTGGCCTGGCACGCGCGGCGTGGCACGCGGTGGACCTCTGGAATCCCACCACGCTCGGCCCGCTGCGTCAGGCGCTGGAGAGCATCCGGCCGGACGCGGTCAATACGCACAATATCGACGGCCTTTCGCCGCTGGTGTGGAGCGAGGCGCGAAAACGGACTGCCGCGCTGGTTCACACGCTGCACGACCACCACCTGCTCTGCCCGCGAGCCACGATGCGGCGCGCCGGCGGCGAACTCTGCGAACGGCTGTGTCCTGCTTGCCGCGTGTACGCGGGCTATCATCGCCGGTTTCAGAAGCACGTGCGGATTCTGGCCGCTCCGGCGCGCGCGATCGCGGAAACGCACCGCCTGGCCGGGTGGTCCGAACCGGAGATCCGCATCATCCCCAATGCGGTGAATGCCGCCGCGATCGATCATAATGATGCGGCCGAGGGGCCGCTGCGCGTTCTGTTCCTCTCGCGCCTGGTGCGGGAAAAGGGCTGCGAGACGCTGCTCGCCGCGCTGTCGATGTTCCGCGATGGAGCCTGCGAGTTCCATATCGCGGGTCGGGGAGAGTACGAGCCGCAATTTCGGCGAGCGGCCCTGAGCATGCCCAACGTTTCCTGGCACGGCTTCGTCGAGGGGCGCGCGAAAGACGCGCTGCTCGCGAAGGCGGATGTGTTCCTGCAGCTCTCCGAATGCCGGGAGAACGCGCCGCTGGCCTTGATCGAAGCGCGGTGCCACGGCCTTTATCTTGTGGGCAGCGACATCGGTGGCATCCCGGAATTGATCGAGGGACGTGCCGCGGGGCGGCTGATCCCGCCAGGCAATCCGCGGGCGCTGGGAGAGGCCCTGCGAGAGATCGCCATTGAAAAGCCGGCGATCCGCGCCGCCCGCGCCGGGAGGCTGCAACGCGGCCGAAGCTACGGAATGCGCGAAATGGCTGAGCTGTATCTGCATGCGTTTCACTCATTGCTCGGCTGAGGGATCTTCGAGCGCGATCGCGAAGGCCGCCATCATCCACGGGTAAAAGAAATTCAGATTGACGCCCACCAAAAACGCCAGCGGTTGAAACGAAGCCGCGGCCACCACCACGGCGGGAGCGCGGCGCTTGCCGGCCCGCAGCATCGGTTCGAGCAGGACAACCAGAAAGAACGCTGCGAGCGGAATGCCAAGCTCGGCGGCCTCCCCGGCGATGCCCATGCCAGGCAGATCCCAATCGTCAACGGGCGGAAGGCCTTCGAGGTAATCGGGATCGTTGCGCATCAGGGAGTAGTTGCCGACGCCGATCCCGACGAGCGGATGGGCCTCAACCATTCGCGGCACGATGATGGCGGCCGCGATGCGTCCCATGATGAGGCTGGGGTCGCCCGGACGGTAGGCCAGCGCCTCGTCGAAATTGAGATAGGCGTAGAAGTACCCGAGGAGTTTGCCTTGGAATAGTGCCGCGGACACTATCAGGATCAGGGCGCACGCGCCGGCCAGCGCGACCCGCCGCACGCGGCTCCCGGAGGCGGCCGCCGCGACCAGGCAGAGCGCGACCGCCGCCAGCAGCCCGGCTTTCGATCCGCTGGCGACGAGGCCCGCGAGGAGAATCGCGAGCGCCCCTTTATGCAGCATCGGATGCGCCGGGCGGAACAGTCGGCCGCGCAGGAGCAAGGCCATCGCCACGCTGACGAGATACACGCCGTATGGGCCGCCCTCGTTGAAGAGGCCGCGAACGCGATCATCGTACCCGTAAACCAGAAATGACGAGGTCCCGGTGGTCTTTAACAACGCCCAGGCGAGGAGAGAGCCGGCCGCGCTGAGCACGCCGATTCCCGCATAGAGATCCAGAGCCAGCCGGAAGAGAACCGGGTTGCCGCGGAGCGCGCGGGCCGAGGCGAGCATGAAGTAGATCGCGAGGAGCCATTCGAAGGCGCGCGAGAGCGAAAGCCACAGGGGCTGCTTGAGGGCCGGAAGTTCCGGCGGCGGATAGAAAGGAAGGCGCAGCGCGAGGAAAGACAGCCCAAGAGCAAGGCCCAGAAAAAAGGCGTACTTGCCTCCGTACCGCCACCAGATCCCGCGAGCCGGAATTCTCATGCCGCCATGAACGAATGCCGGCGCGGCCAATGCCAGCCAGGCGAGTTGCACGATTTCGACGGCCTGCACGTCTCCGAGCTTGAGGATCGGGGCGGCGCTCAGCGCGGCTATGGCCAGAAGCCATGGCGCTGAGAGGCGCGCCGAAGTGCGATGGGTCATGGCACGCATGTAGCCCTCAAGGACAATCGCCGGAGTGAAAAGCGCTTGTAGAGGGCCCTGGCAAGTCCCGCAGCCATCACGGCCGTCGTGCCGACGAGTGCCGCGGCGGCGCCCAATCCGCCTAGCGCCGCCGATCCCAGCGCCGTGAGCAGTAAATTCGCCAGGCTCCCGGCGATAACGACCCGGCTGAGGGCTGTGTCCATTTCGAAAACCAGCATCGTCTGGGTGCCCATCACATTGATCAGCGCCAACAGAAGCGGCAGGGGCGAGAGGCAGCGCAGGATGGCGACTGAGCGGCCGAACTCCGGCCCCCAAAGCAGGGCGCCGGCCGGCCCAGCCAGCGCCAGGGCGGCGAATGAGGCTCCGAAGGCCAGCAATAAGATCCACGTGAAGCTCTTCCGCATGAGCCGCGACATCTCGGCCGGAGACTGCGTCTTGAGATGATTGAGATGCGGGTAGAGCGCTTGCGCGATGGGGCCGAGCATCGACGTCACAGCCCGGATCACCTTGTCCGCCGCGCCGTAGTAGCCGACCGCGGCATCGCCGGCGATCAACCCGAGAATCACGGCGGTGGTTGAGAGGTTCATCGCCATTCCGCTTTGCGCGACGAACACGTGCCAGCCTCCCTTCAGGGTGCTCGCGATCCCGGAGAGACACGGCAGGAGCGGTCTTCCGATGTTGATTTTGCAGGCGACGGGCAGTAACAGCGTGCTCGCCAGCACGGGGACGCTTCCCTGGATGGCCGCCGCCCGGATAAGATCGTGCGGCTGTTTCACCAGCAGAATGAGCGCGGGGATCGTCAGCAGCCGGGCTGAGGCCTGGGCGATGGCGATCGGCCGCATGCGCTCGATGCCCTGAAAGAACCATGCGGGAAAGGCGGCACTGCCGACGACTGTGAGAAATGCGCCGGCGTACAGCATGGGCATGGCCCGAAAGCGCGGGACCGCAGCCACCAGCAGGGCCAGCGCCGCGGCGCTCACCAGCATCAGTGTGGCCTTGGCGTACATCGTGCGCCAGAAAGCCAGTGCCAGAGCCTCGCGATCGTGGCGCAGGCAGGCGACCGCGCGCGTGGCGCTCAAATCGAAACCGTAGTTGGTAAGCAGATCGAGATAGAGGACGAGGGCCTGCGCCAGCGAAAGCATCCCGAAATGCGCCGGCCCCAGCACGCGAACCAGGTAGGGCACGGTGACCAGCGGCGCCGCATAATTGAACGCCTGCAGCATCGAGAGCGCCACGAGGTTATCGCGCAGCCGGTTCATCCCCGAGCGATTCATCCATTCGTTCTCCGCCGGTAATCCTGAATCAGAACGAAGGCCCCGGCGGCGAGCGCTCCCAGGCAGCCCGCCGCAACGGTCAGGAGCGCCCGGGGGGGGCCACTCTTCCGGCCGGGGGCTACAGCGAAATCCACCACCTGGATGACCGGCGCGAGCCTGGCCTCGTCGATGCGCGCGGCTTCATACTGCTTGGCCAGGATCTCGAAGAGCGCCTCGTGGTACTTGAGATCCCGCAGGCTTCGTATGTAATCGAGGTTCGCCTCGGGCAAACGGCGTGCCGACACGTCGATGGATCCGGCCGCGGCTTTGCCCGCTTCGAGTGTGCGCGCCTGCTCGCGCAACGCAGCCAGCTCGCGCTCGAGCATCTGGACCTGCGGATTGTCGGCCGTCGCGTACGTGCGCATACTCTCCAGTTGCACCTCGCGCGCCGCGATTTCGGCACGGAGCTGCGCAATGGAGCGGATGAGCGCCTCAGATTGGCCGGGAGGAAAGATTAGGCCGCTCGCCTGCTGGGTTTTTTTGAGGTAGATCTCGGAATCGGCCAGCGTGTTCTTCTCGGCGGCCAATTGCTGCTCGAAGAAGAGGCGGCGCTGCGCGGCCGAGGTCAGGGCCAGGCGTGAGTTCTGGCGGTGAAGCTCGTCCGTGTACGCGTTCGCGAGGGCGGCCGCGCGAAAGCGGTCGTGGTCTTCCACACGGATGCGAATCAGCGAGTCTCGTCCGGTGGTGATGCTGGTGCGCCGTTCGAGTTCCTTTCTCGTCGCGGTGAGATCGCGGCGCCGGTAAACCTGCTGGAGGTGAAATTTAGCGATGAGCGCGTCCGCGATGGTGCGGCTCTTCAGCACCCCGATGTAGAGCTCGACGGGATTTCTCAGCAATCCGGCGCCACCCGCCGCGGCGGCGCCCAAACCTCCCAGTCCGCCCAACCCCGCGAGCGAGCCCATGAGCATCGCCTGGGCGGATTGGTCGGCCTGCGGTGGAAGAATTACCGCCTCGGCGGTGAATGTCGGCGGCATCAGGAAGACCACCAGCGCGGCGATTGCGGAACAGACCACCGCCGCCGCGGCGATCGTGAGCTTGCGGGATGCCAACACGCCGGCCGTATCGAGCAGCGCAATCTCCGGCTCGGCGAACGCGGTTGTCTCATCTAAGGACATTGATGGCAGCGGCCCCCAGGCCGAATTGGGCGAACACCTGCGACCAGTCCTTCAACTGCTTCAGGAAAGTGGTCCGATTGATCTCCTCGGGCACCACGATGGTGTCTCCGGGGTTGAGGCGCAGGCCCTCGAAGCTCTGGCTGAACACGCCGGCGGCCCAGGACTTGCCCACCACGGAACCGTCCGCACGGATCAGAAACGTGTGGTGCGGATCTCCGGTTCGGGTGGCGCCGCCAGCCGAGCGCAGATAGTCGCCGAGGCGTTTTTCCGGGGCGTAGAGAAACGACGTCCCGTTGTAAACGCTGCCGACCACATTCACCATGGCGGGGCGGTTCGGGACGATGAACACATCGCCGTCCTCGAGTTGCAGATCCGGGAGCGCTTCGGCCGCCGGCAGGCGGCGGTCGAGATCGAGGACGATTCGCCCG
This sequence comes from uncultured Solibacteraceae bacterium, assembly GCA_964427655.1. Taxonomy (GTDB): domain Bacteria; phylum Acidobacteriota; class Terriglobia; order Bryobacterales; family Bryobacteraceae; genus CAVQNQ01. The sequence continues at coordinate 12,323 of CAYRWE010000035.1, forward strand.
GTGGCTTTCACCTGCCGCAGTTTGGTGATGAGCTCGCGCTGGCTGTTGACCTGGCTGACCGCCGCGGCGGCTTCCTCCGGCGAGATCACCGAGCCGCGGATGTTGGACGCGGAGGACTCCACCTGCCGATCGAGCGAGTTCACAAAATCGTCGAGCCGCTGCTGCTGCTCCAGGCGGCTCGATTCGCGCAGGAACTCGGAAGCGAACGGATATGCCTGCGGCGTCAGACCTCCGGCGCGCGCCACCAGTGCGCGCAGAGTCTCTCCGAGCCGAACGCTATAGACTCCGGCGGCGAGAAATTCGCCCTCCAGGCGAACGTAGCGGGTCTGCTCGGCCTGTGGCACCCGAAGGTCCGCCGTCGAGAAAATCGTGACGATGTCGCCGGCCTGGAGCGGGATATTCTCGCGCTCATCGCCATCGATGATGGCCTTGCCCAGATTGAACGGAATCAAGCTGGTTTTGAGATCCTTGGGATCCTGCCGCTCGATGACGGCGTAGCTCCAGTTGACCTCGAGCGTGTTCCGCTCTACCTTGTTGCCGGCTGACGCCTCCTCGGCCTTGGTGGCGGCGATGGATCCGGGCGCGGCCACGCCGGCTCCGGTCCGCGGCGCTTCGAACAGACGGCGGGAGTTCGCCTGGTAGGTGGCGGCGATGGTGGTCCGGGGCCGCTCGTCCACGGGAGTTTGCTGGGGCGTTCTGTATTGCGGCGCGAGGTTATCCGCGAGTTCTTCGACAGAGAGGTTCTCGTTCGCGTTCCTTTCGCGGGGCTGGGGATCGGGGCGCAAACGATTACGCGAGCGCCAGTAATCGCGGGTCAGCAGGGCGGAGCGGTCGGGGATCAGGTCGCGGATGCGCATGCCGGGACGCCACGGCATGCGGATGGGGTCGGCCACATTTCCGCGCAGCGTCACTGCTTCTTCGAAGCGCGGAACAATCGAGAGAATATTCACTATGTCGCCGGTGCGGAGTTTCATCGATACCGCATCTTCGAGCGGCGCTTCGATGACGCGGCGCGCCGTGCCGTCTACTCGCTCGATCAAAGCCTTCCTGCTGGCCGCCACGGGGGTTAGACCGCCTGCGAGCTGCAAGGCCTCCTGGAGCGAACTGCCGTCGCGCAGTTCGTAAACCGCGCCCGTATTGACGCTCCCGGTCACTGCCACCTGGGGGCCTACTTGCGGGATGTAGATGACGTCGCCGGGCAGAAGCCGCTCGTCCTTCGATTTGTCTCCGGAAAGCAGCAGGTCGTAAAGGTCGAACTCGGCAACGGTGTCGCCAACGCGCTTCAGCAGGATGTGCCGCATGGAGCCGTGCGCATCCGGCCCGCCGGAGACGAAGATGGCGTTCACCAGCGTGCTGAGCGAGCTGATAGTATAGGCGCCCGGACGCCGCGCGTGCCCTACCACATAGACCTGGATGGAACGCAATTGGCCCATGTTCACGCTGAGATCGAAATTGCGGAACACTTTGCCGATGGCGGCTTTCAGGTAGTCCTGCACCTGGGCGAAGCGCATCCCCGCGACGTTGAGCTGGCCGACTTGGGGAATGTAGACGCCGCCCGAGCGATCGACCACGGGCGTCACGTTCAGATCGATCTGGCCCCATCCGCGAATGAGCAGTTGATCGCCAGGGCCCACGGTGTACTCAGGAGTGACCGGGACGCGGTCCGCCGGAGCGAACGTGCTGGGGGGCTGACGGAATAGATCGTGGCCGAAGATCGGCAGCAGGCGCCCGGTCGATTGCTGAACGAAGCGCTGAAATTCGGTGGGCTCCTCGGGGGGCACATACGGCGTGAGAGGGCCCGCGGTGGGATCTTCGCGGCTCCGATCGCGGTCGGCGCGGTCCATCGCCCCGGGCGAAGCGGCCTGGTCGCGGATCACGGGGAGGCGTGGATAGGCGGATCCTTCCCGCGACATCTGCCCGGAGCTGCGCGTTTCGGCGGCGCAGCGCGGATCGTCGTAATTGCGGATCGATTCGCAGTCCAGCGCGTCCTGTTGAACCTGAGCAAACGCGGCCAGACCCGCGAACCCCGCAAGCGCGACACTGAGGCGTAGGCTCATGTTCAAGCCTCTTTTACGGCGCCCACCGCGCGATGTCGCGCTGGGAGGTTGGGGGACTCGAGGCCGATGGTTTGCCGCATAGCCTCCAGGAACCGGTCCGGTGAAAAGCGCGCCGCCCAAGCCTGCAGACGCAGAGGGTTCACGGCGCGCTCGATCTCTTCGAATCGCCGGATCGCATCGCCGAGCGAGGCTTCATCGGGCGAATCGTAAAAGACGCCGGAGGGCGAGTGCTCCTCAGGCGCCACGCCTTCGCGCGCTCCTCCCCGGCCCAGCGCAATCACCGGCTTCCCGCTCGCCATGGCCTCCACGGCGACGATTCCGAAATCCTCTTCTCCCGGCATGAGGAGCGCCCGGCAGCGCGCGTAGAGTTCCGATAGCTCCTGCCGCGGCACGCGCCCACAGAACTCGACGTTGGCATTCGCCTGGCGGCGCAACGCACTGTACTCGGGGCCCTCGCCGACGATCTTCAACCGCCGACCCGTGCGCGAGGCGCAGCGCACGGCGTCCTCGATCCGCTTGTAAGCCACTAACTCCGAGACCACCAGGTAATAGTCGCGGTCGGGACGCCAGTGGAACTGGTCGACCTCCACGGGCGGGTAGACCACCTGGGCATGGCGCCGGTAGGTTTTCCAGATCCGCTGCCGCACGTTGCGGCTGTTGGCCACGAATTGGTCCACGCGAGCGGCCGACGCGTAGTCCCACAGGCGCAGCGGACAGGATAGCGCGGCCAGCGCGGCACGCTTCCAGAGCGCCTTCGTCCATTCGTGCAGGTAAATAGGATAGAGATCCCAGAGATATCGCATGGGCGAGTGACAGTAGCAGACGTGGCGTGTGCGCGAGTGAGTCAAGACTCCCTTGGCGGGACCGGATTCGCTGCTGATCACCAGATCGTAGCTCCGCAGATCGAACGATTCGAGAGCCAAAGGGGCCAACGGAAGAAGCGACCGATGATAGCGGCGCAGCGAGTTGAGAAACGACGCCTTTACCACGCGGGAGCGGATCGCCTGAGAGACGCGCTCCGGATCGTAGAACAGCGTGAACACGTCCGCGTCCGGCAGAAGGCGGCAGAGCGCTTCGACCACCTTTTCGCCTCCGCGCATGTTCAGAAGCCAATAATGAACGATCGCAGCCCGCATGGAAGAATCGTTTGAATCCATCGCCAGTGTAAACCGGGCTTCACATGATTCCGCGCGCATGCACAGCAATGTCACAGAAGTTTTACAGGCGCGATCGGCCAGGTCAGGCGGCACGGTGGCGCACGTCACATAACGGATTAGCGCTCGCGCCCAAGGCCTGGCGGTTTACGAGTTTTTTACAGATCGGCAATCACCTGCGGTGGGGCGCCCGGTTATTCTCGGGCGAGATGAGACGCCAAACCATCGCCAAAGTAGCGCCGGGCGCGGCCGTGGATCCGCTCCTGGCTTCGCTCGCGATGCCCTGGAAGGCGGAGTTCTACCCGCACGGTTTCCCGGTGTCGATCGCATCCAACTCGCCCGCCGTTCTGGCGGCCGCGGACAAGAGTTGGGGGGGAGCGCAGAAGCGGTTCGACGAGCGCCCGCTCGAGGTCCGCTGCCTGGTGTCGCACGGATCGAGCCGGCGGTGCCCGCTGCCGCCGGTAGTACGCGCGCAATCCAATCTGCTGACCGGAGTGGCCGGCCGCGAGAACTTCCAGTGTTGCGATCTCGAAAAGGGATTCGCCTTCGCCTGGGTCACCGAGGCGGTCGTCAAGAACACGGAATTCTTCCGCTACCACTTTCTGGAGGCCATGGCATGGTGCCTTCTGGACACCAGGCACCTGGTATCGGTTCACGCGGCCTGCGTCGCCCTGGATGGCCGCGGCGTGCTTCTGGCGGGAGACTCGGGAGCGGGGAAATCTTCACTGTCATATGCTTGCGCGCGGCGCGGCTGGACCTACACGTCCGATGACGGCACCTCGCTCGTCCGGCGTGATAGCGGACGCACGGCGCTCGGCAACCCGCGCGTATTCCGCTTTCGAGGTACCGCCGGGGAATTGTTCCCGGAGTTCTCCGGGCTTCGGGAGAGGCGGCGCGGCAACGGCAAGCCCACCATCGAAGTGAGTACCGCCATGCTGCCCGCGATCCGTACGGCCGCGGAGGCGCACGTGGATTTCATCATGTTCCTCAACCGGCGCGATGCCGCCGAAAGACGCGTGGAGTTGCGCCCGGTTTCGAAGCTCGAGGCGGTTAACCTCTTGTGGGCCGGAGTGTGGCCGCCGGAGCTGAAATCGCTTCAAGAAGAGCGGGCCGCGGTCGAACGCCTGCTCGATGCGGAACTGTTCGAGCTGCGCTACCGCGAGTTGGATGCCGCGGTGGACGCATTGGAAAGCGTCGTCCGGAGAAAATCGCTATGAGAATCGCTTTGCTTGTGTTGGCGCTCGCGACAGCGGCGCTGGGCCAGGTTTCCACGGGATCGATTTTCGGAACGATCCAGGACGAATCCGGCGGCGCGGTCTCCGCGGCGGACGTTACCGCCGAGCAGGAAGCCACGGGTTTCACGCGCAGCGTCCTCACCGGCGGCTCGGGCGCATATCGCATTGAAGAACTCGCTCCGGGAGTTTACTCGATTCGCGTGCTGCGCGAAGGCTTCCGCGTGGCGGTGGCACGGCACATCGCGATCGAAGTGAACCAGCAGGCGCGCCTGGACCTGCGGCTGACGGTTGGAGAAATCCGCGAGGCGGTTGCCGTCACGGCCGCCGTATCGCCGCTCGATACGGAAAACAGCACAGCCGGTTACCGCGTCGACGCGCAAGAGATGACCGCGCTGCCGCTCGACGAGCGCGACGTGATGGCATTGGTCACGCTCGGCCCGGGCGCCATCCCGAGGCAACTGGGAGGATTTGTGCACGACGCCGATAACGACGTGCAGCAGGGCTCGCGCGGGTCGGTGGCCTTAAACCCGCCGATCAATGGGGCCCGCCCCTCGATGAATGCCTTTCTTCTTGACGGCGGGTACAATACGGACCGCAATGTGTTTGCCGCGGTAATCGCTCCGCCGATGGATTCGGTGCAGGAGTTCCGTATCCAGAGTTCGCTCGCCTCGGCCGCATTTCCTAACGCCGCCGGCGGAGTAGTCGACGTGGTGACGAAGACCGGCAGCCGGGACTTTCACGGCGGCGCGTTCGAATTTCTTCGGAACGAAGCCACCGATGCGCGGAATTTCTTCGACGACCCTGCGCTGCCCAGATCCATTCTCCGACGCAGCCAGTTTGGAGGTTCCCTGGGCGGCCCCATGCCGCTCGCGTCCACGTTTTTCTTTGTTGCTTACGAAGGGTTGCGTGGGAAATCGGCGTCTCCTTCGTTGCAATTGGTTCCCGACCAAGGCCTGCGCGCGGGAGATTTCCAGGGGGAGAGCACCATTTACGATCCGCTCAGCAGTTCCACGGCGGCGGCGCGCACTCCCTTTCCCGGCGACGCGATTCCGGCGGCGCGGATCGACCCTATTGCGCGGCAGTATCTGGACCAATACGAGCCGCTGCCCAACAGTTTTGGGAGTTCCGCGGGGAACTACCTGGACACCGGACCCAGTACCAACGACAACGATTCCGTATCCGCGCGCCTCGACCATCAGTTACGGCGGGGCGGCACATTGTTCGGCCGATATACCATCAACGATGAGCGAGGGGGCATCGGAGGCAACTTCCCTCTCCGGCCGACCTCGGAGAAGCTGCGGGCGCAGCAGGTTGTACTGGGCCACACTCTGGCCGGCGCGTCGTCGAGCAACGAGCTGCGTGCCTCGTTCACGCGATTGCGTCTGTTCGATGTCCCGCTCAGCGCCTTCCAGCAGAACGTCTCCGCGGCTCTCGGCCTCACGGACGCCCCCACGGATCCCTTCACTTTCGGCCTTCCGTATTTCTTCGTGGCCGATTTCTCGACCGTCACGGACGATCCCACGCTGCCGCAAGTGCAGCGCGACAACACCTGGGGGTTGTCCGATGCCTACTCTCTGGTCCATGGGAAGCACACGCTCAAGGCGGGCTTCGACTGGATTCATTTCCAGTTCAACTACCGCCAGAGCAATTCGGTCCGCGGCCAGTACACCTACAGCGGCGCTTTCACCGGCAATGGCGTGGATCCGACGGGTGGCGATGCGCTGGCCGATTTTCTGCTGGGCTTCCCCGAGAGTACCCAGCGGAGCGTAGGCGATTCGCGGGGGTATCTCAGGCAGAACGACTACGGTGCGTTCGTGCAGGATGAGTGGCAGGTCGCCAGCCGCGTCACTTTCACCGTGGGCTTGCGCTATGAGTATTCGTCTCCATTCACCGAAGCTCGCGGCAAGCTTCTGAACCTGGACTATGCGGATCTGCCGGCCCCGCCCACACTCGTGAGCGTGGGAAGCGCGAACCTGCCCAACCGCTGGGACTTCGCGCCGCGCGCAGCCGTCGCCTGGCGGCTGCCGGGCTTTTTATCCTCGGGCGGCGATACGGTGTTTCATGCCGGCTACGGTATCTATTTCACCCCGGAGCTCGCCATCGAAGCATACGATCTGGTTCTGAACGGCCTGCAAAACGAAGTGAACAGCACCGATGGAACCACGCTCCCCATACTGACCACCGCCAATGGCTTCCCCACCACCGCCAGCACCGGATTCCCCAGTTACTTCGGGGTCGATAGCCATCTGCCGACGCCGTATGTGCAGCAGTGGAACGCCGGCTTCGAGCGCGAGTTGCCTGGCTCTATCCTATTCGGGGCATCATATATCGGCAGCAAGGGTTCGCATCTCGGGCGGTTCCGCCGGTTCAATACGGCGCTGCACACGGAAACCGGCCAAGACCTGCCCCCCCGGCCGGGAGATCTTCAGTCGCTGCGGACATTTCCGGATTTGGGCACGCTGTTTCAGTTCGAACACATAGCGAATTCGTCCTACAATTCGCTCCAGTTACGGGCGGAAAAGCGCCTGCAAAAGTCGTTGTCGTTCCTGGCCAGCTTCGTGTGGTCCAAGTCGCTGGACGACTCTTCGATCGTGATACCCGGCCTGTACGATGGCGGCGGCGCGCAGGACGAGCGGAACCTACGGCTGGAGCGCGGCCTTTCCACGTTCAACGTGGGCCGCCGGATTAGCGCAGGTTTCGTCTACAGCCTTCCCCAGCGACCGCGTTTCCGCCGACTGCTCGGCGGATGGCAAATAAGCGGCGTGGTCACGATTCAGGACGGAACGCCGCTCGATACTCTTTACATCTCCACGGACACCGCCAACGCCGGCACATTCACGCGGCCCAACCTAGTGCCCGGCCAATCCATCAGCCTGCCTTCCAGCCAGCGCAGCGCCGACCATTGGTTCAATACCAATGCCTTTGCCGCTCCCCCGCCGTACCAGTTCGGCGACGCCCCGCGCGACGCGATTCCCGGCCCCGGCAACGAAGTGATCGATCTGGCTCTGCACAAGCGCTTCACGATAGCCGAAAAAAGGAGCTTCGAGTTGCGAGCCGAGGGCTTCAACGTTTTCAATCACCCGAACTTCGGCTACCCCGACCCCTATCCGGATCAGGGACCGTTCTTCGGAAAAATCCTGACCACGGGCCAGCCCCGGCGGCTTCAATTCGGCGCAAGGTTCAACTTCTAATGGCCGTTCCGCTGAGGCAACGGGCGGTTGGCCGTGCGCCCGAGGAGTTGGTTCCACGGCTGGCCGGCGCGAGGATTCCGGCATACGCGCTGGCGGCGATCGAGGCGCTTCGTTTCGATATCGATGGAACCGGCCTAATCCGGCAGCTTGACGATGCCAGTCTGCGCGACGTGCTGGCTTTCTGCGACCGGGCGCAGCTCACGCTGACGCTCGGTTCCGCCTGCGGAGACGCTCTGCCGCGCTGGCTGCGGTCCCGCATCGGCCGGAACCTCAGCGACTATTCCGTGCGTTTCGCGCGCCTCGAAAGATCGCTCGATGAGATCGCCGCGGAGTTCGACCGGCGCGGCATCGATTTCGTTGTGCTCAAGGGCGTCACGCATGCGCCCGATTTCACTCCCGATCCGCTGCTGCGCGCACAGGGCGATATCGACCTGTGGTGCCAGCCGCCATTCATATCCTCCGCACGGCAGGCTCTGCTGGACCTGGGCTACCGCCCAGTCGGCGCCCGTGAGGAACGCCACCTGCCACCCATGATTCGCGAGCGCGATTTCGAATGGCGGGGCGATTACTTCGCCTCCGACCTCCCCATCGCCGTGGAAGTACATCACCGGCTTTGGGACAAACATATGGAGCGGATCCACGTTCCCGGCGAGCAGGAGTTCTGGAATCGGCGGGAGTCGGTGTTTCGGAACGGCCGAAGCTTGCCGGCACTCTCGCTTGCGGACACCCTCGCCTTCGCGGCGCTGCACCTGATGATGCACCTGTTGCACGGCGACGTGCGTTTGCAGCGCGCCTGGGAAATCGCGGGCTTTCTGGATCGGCATTCGGCCGACGATCGGTTCTGGTCCACGTGGCGGCGGGACCATCCGGAGGAATTGCGCCGCATCGAACTCATCGTCTTCCAATTGGTCTCCGGATGGTTCGGCGGCCGGCTTCCGTATGTGGCGGTTGAGGAGATCGCCGCGCTGCCGCGCGATGCCGTATTGTGGCTCGAGCGGTTCGGCGCCTCTCCCATCGAGGCTCTGTTTCGGCCACAGAAAGATGAGATCTGGCTGCAACTTTCGCTGATCGACCGGCCACGGGACAAATGCGCGGTGTTCTTCCGCCGTGTTCTTCCGATCCGCGCAGCCAATGTCGCGGATGGAGCGGCCCGGGGATCGCGCTTTGCCGGTTCGCGGGCGCTGCACCATGGGCGCGCTCTGGCGTCGGTGCTGGCCAGCGGCGTCCGCTGGTACTGGCTACGCACGGAACTGGGCGGCGGCTTCCTTCGATACATGGCCGGCTCGACCCTCTTTGGCATGGGGATGTCGATTTTCGTGCTCTTGTACAACCTGTATCTGCTGGGTCTCGGGTTCCACGAGAACATACTCGGCCAGGTCGCGAGCCTGATGAGCGCCGGTACCGTGGCCGGCGTGCTTCCCGCCGCCGCGATCACCCGCCGCTTCGGCTTGCGGAACACACTACTGCTCGCCATCCTGGGGAGTGCGGCCGCGGCCTTCCTGCGCGCTTTCGATGCGCACCGCGATTGGTTGTTCGCCACGGCCCTATTGCACGGAGCGTTTCTGTCGCTGTGGGCAGTCTCCTATTCGCCGGCGATTGCCGGTCTGAGCGGCAGCCGCAACTCCGAGCGCGCTTTCAGTTTGGCGGGCGCCGCGGGGATGTCCATCGGCATCTTTGGCGGGCTACTGGGCGGGCAACTCCCAGGGCTGATGGCGCGCATCCCGCTCCCGGCGCCAGTGCACCCGGAGCGAACCGCTCTGCTCGCCGCGGCCATCTTCTCCGCGCTTGGAGTGGCGCCCCTTCTCCGGCTGCGGTTCGCTCGAATTGCGCGGGCCGAAACCAGGAGCTATCCCCGCGGCCGATTCGTGCGCGCATTTCTGGTTTCCATCTGCTGCTGGAATCTGGCGGTCGGAGCCTTCAATCCCTTTTTCAATGCGTTCTTCGCCCAGCGTTGGCACATGGGCACGGTGCGCATCGGATTCCTGTACTCCTGCGGGCAGATCTTTCAGGTTGCGGCGGTCCTGGCGGCGCCATGGGTTTTGCGGCGCTTGGGAAGCGTGAATGGCGTAGTCACCATGGAAGTGCTGACCGGCGTCACGCTCGCTCTGCTCGCGATCAGCCCCGGCCCGGCGACAGCGGCAGGCGTGTACATCGGCTATGCTTCGCTCCAGTACATGAGCGAGCCGGGGATCTTCACCATGCTCATGAACCGTGTGAGACCAGGCGAGCGCAGCGGCGCCTCCGCGCTTTGTTTCCTGGTGACGTCGCTGGCGGGGAGCGTATCGGCGCTGGCGGCAGGCGCCGCCGTTTCGCGGTTTGGTTATGGCGCGGTTTTCCTCGTCTCGGCGCTAATGGCCGTGGTCGCGGCGCTCCTGTTCAGGAGTGTAGGGCACGACGAGGCCGCCGCGATGACGTCTCCCACGGCTTCCTGAAATCGCTCCAGTGTGTATTTACGCTCCCAGGCGGCCCGGCCCCGTTGGGCCACTTCCCGGAGCGGACGCCAGCCCATCGTGAGCACCGTCCGTATGGCTGCGGCGAGCGATGCCGCCGACCGCGTCTTCGTCAGAAAGCCCGTGTTGCGGTCTTCGATAATCTCCGGAATACCGCCCGAGGGAAATGCGACCACAGGGATCCCGCCAGACAGGGCCTCTACGATCACCCTCGGGGTAGAGTCGATATCCGCGGACGGAACTACCAGAAGATCCAGTTGCCCGAATATAGATCCCACATTTTCCTGCCAGCCGAGAAACTGGACCGGGAGGCCGCGGGCGGCGGCACGGACCTTTTCCATGTACTCGGGGCCGGAGAACAGGGGAGCCCCGGCAACCAGGAACCGGCAGTTGCCGGACTCGGAAGATAGAATTCGGGCAGCCTCGATGAATTCCAGTTGCCCTTTTTCCGGCTCCACCCGGCCAACCACGCCAATATTCCAGGCTTGGACGGGGTCGCGCGGCCGGCGTCTCCAGGACGGGCTGGGCACGCCGTTATAGATCACGTGAGAGCGAGACTCCGGCACGAAAGATTGGAGCGGGGACCCCGCGAAGCGGCAGCACGCGATCACGCTTGCATGTGCCCACCTGAGTGCTTCGGCGGCCAGCCGGATCGCGACCGCCTGTTGCAGCCGATGATGGCAATGATAGATCAGCGGGATCGAATGTCTTCTGGCGATCCAAGCCGCGGCGGGCAGCAGCCGCGGCCCATTGACATACAGGAGATCGGTGCGATGCGCCGCCACAAGGGCCGATATGGCCTGACAGGTCCGGCGCAGGTCGCCTCCGAAATGCACGATATCCAGAGCGGTTTTTCGCGCCGGAGTGTACGCCCGGCAGGGAATGAAATCAACGGGGAAGCCTGCGGCCCGCAACATACCTGAGAATATGCCTTCGCCCGGCAGTGCCACCCGTGCATTCCAGCCTCGCGTCCGCACGTGCGGCATCAGCTCGAACAGGCTGCGCTGGCCGCCGCCGGGCGTCGCGAACTGGTCCAGGAAGAGGATGTTCATTGGACCCGGTGCTCACCAGGCGTCCCGCCCCGTTATCACTTTCGGGATGGTAGCCAACAGAATGAACGCATAGAGTCGAAACGACCAGTGGCGGACCAGGAAGAGGTCCAGGCGGCGTCTGCGGCGGTAGCTGAGAGAGTCGCGGCCCTTGATCTGCCAGAGGCCGGTCAGGCCGGGAGTCACCCCCAGCACCTCCTCGGCTTCCGGCCCGTAATGCTCGGCCAGTTCCGAACTGGTCACGGGGCGCGGGCCGACCAGAGACAGTTCGCCCCGGGCGACGTGCCACAGTTGGGGAAGTTCGTCAATCGAGTACTTGCGGCAAGCGGCCGCAAAGGCGTTGGGGATTCTTGGATCGCGGCGCGATTTCAATTCGGGCACTGGCTGTTCCGGCAGGTGTTCGACGAACCACGCCCGGCGGCGCCCGGAGGCGGCGCAGTCCCACATCGTTCGCAGTTTGAGGAGCCGAATCTCGCGGCCGCCTCTTCCCACACGGGGGTGGGCGATCAGCGGAGAGCGTCTCGAAGACAGGACGATTGCCAATGCCGCCAGAGCGAGGCCCGGAAGCAGGAACAGCAGCAAAACCAGCGCGGCCAGACGTTCGGCGATGGCGATCGACTTCCAGGCGCGCGGCCGAATGCCTGCACGGGCGGGCGCCGGCCGCGGCCTCTCCAGCGCCATCGACGGGATCTCCGGCAGGAACTGCTCGACATTGGGATCGAATTCTGGGTAACTTGCCAAGCCCGCAAAGCCCTCCCTGAACGAGACTAGAACGGTCCCCATGCCGCATTGGTGTGAGTGCCGTAAAAGAACTGTAAAAGCCCGATTGCCTGTTAATCGGCCTTGCTCAGCGGCTTGACACGTTCGGTCCGTTCTCCAAGGCGTTAGGCTGCGAAGACCGATGTGCGTTCGGACGGCGAGATGATGGGCGACGCGCCTCGATTGCGATCCGCTCTCCGGCGGCGGTCTTGAACGTCAACTTTTCGCCTGCCAACTGTTCGGCCCGCCGGCCATTACGGTAGAGCGTCAGCTCTTGCCCCGGCCAGGGATTCTGCAGGGTACAGTCCTTTCCCTTTTCGCTCTCAACCATCAAACCCCGCACCTCGCCACTGGCCAGCTCGGCCGATACCAGGAAGGCTCCGTAGGCGCGCAACTGGCCAAACCGGGCGTCGCGCTCCCTGGGCCACGCCGGAAAAATGCGCAGGACGCCCTCGTAGCTCTGTAACAGCATCTCGTTGATTGCGCCCGGCACGGTGCTAGAAGTCTCCACCCCGCCCCCCGGCCAGATTACGTATCCGTTGGGGTAGTCGCCGCTCACGTGCTTGCGCATCCCTTCCAGAATGGCTTCGGGGGCGTAGCCCGCCCGCACCAACTCAGGAGCCGCCATCGGATGGGTGTTGTAGCCTCCGGCCGAGAGCGCGTTTTTGGCAGCCACGCGCAGTTTCGGATCGCTCTCCATACCGATCTGCCCGGCCGGCCAGATGGCTCCCGCGCTCCACTCGATCGGGCTGTCGAGGCGCAACATAGGTTTGCCCTCGCTCTCCGCGATTTCAAATCCGGGCAGACCATCGAGGAGGGACTGCCACTCGGAGCGCCGATCCGTGTCCACGTCCAGTTCCCGGCTCATATCGAGAAGGCCTTTGAAAACCGCGCGAACATACCCGATTTCGTTTGTCGGGTTCACGTTGGCCGGACAGGCTTGCCAATCCGGGGAGCGCTGATACGTCCAGTCGCCCAGCCAGGGACCGATCTCGCCCGGGCAGTCGTCGTAGATCATGTACTTCCCGTTCTCTAACTTCAGGTACTCCTTCCAGAAGTTCCCCACTTCGCGCAGGAACGGGTATACGCGGTTGGCGTAATTGAGGTCGTAGGTGCTGTAGAACCGCATGAGCATGGGGATGGCCAGGAAGCTGGCATCGCTCTTCTGGCCCATGAACGGGTCGTAGTCGAAGGGCCGCTCGATCCCCCATGGCGCGAGGTGGCCGGGATAATAGGCTCCGTGCACACCCAGCATGGTCCAGGCGTAAAGCTTGGCGCGGTCCAGGGCGTCCAGCACCGGCGCATCGTAGGAGTCGGATGTAGCGACATGGTTGGAAGAATAAAGCGCCAGAAACGGCGTCTGGTGGTTGTAGTTCAGCGTATAGTCGCCGTTCCAGGAGGGGTGATCGGTAGTGACCCAGTTGCCATAAAGTCCGGGAGCCACCTTCCCGGTGCGGCTGGAGGACGCAATCACATATTGCGCCGCGTAGTAAAACTTCTCGATCAGAGGGTCGCCGATCTCGACGAACGATTCCGACCAGAAATGGTTCCACCAGGCGCGATGCGCCGCGCCGAGCTTGTCCGGATCGGCGGCCGTCAGGGCTGTGGCGCGCGCACGTGCGGCTGCCAGGTGCCCGGGGGCATCGAGGTCGCTTAGCACCGTAGTCACCAGGTAGGCTTTCGAGCCAGGCTTCAAGTCGAAGTGCAGAGCGCCACCCTCGATAACGGCTTCGACGCCCAATGCGCGAGTGGCAAAGCTGACCTCGCGCCCGCGCGTCGCAGCCGTGTGCGCGGAAGAGAGCGGGTTGGGCCACGCATACATTTCGTCGATCGGCCCATCCGCATTCCGGCTTACCCAGATGACGCCGGACTCGGCACCGCCGTTCAGGAACCGGGCGCGCGGGAGGATCTCCTCGCCATTCACGTACGCGCGCAGATCCCGGCCATCGAACGTTCCCGCCACGTGGACCCATTCGTTGTTGGGCACTGCGCGGCTGCCGCGCACGAACCGATCCCCGACATTGAAACGCAGGCGGCCGTGATCGAGCGACAAACTATACGCCTCGTTCCAATCGCCTTTGCTGAGAATGAAGTTAGCGTCGCCGGCTTTGAATACGTAAATCCAGGCTGAGACCGTCACCTGGGCAAGCGGCGGAACCGGGCCGGCATCGACGTACGCCCATTCATGCATCAGCTTGATGGCGCGGCCGCGCTTCCCCGCCGCGAAACGCTGATAATCGGGGTTGTATCCATCCACCATGCAACGGAGCGGCTCATCGAGCGGCGCTTCCGCCGAACGCGCCACGGGCGGCGGCGGGGCACAGTCGGCGCCCAGAACCACCTTGATGTCCGTGTCGATGGCGTTGCGGCCCATTTGCTCGTCGAAATCCCAGCGGCGCACGAGACCCTGCGGGACGTCGCGCATCCCGGCCAGCGCCTTGATGTCAACTTCGGGGAGCGCGCGGCCGTAAATGCGGATCTCATCGAGCAAGCCGTCGAAGTACCAGCGCCCCTGGCCATGCTGCTCGCGCCCGAGGTTCACGGACTTCCGGTTGTCCTGAAGAACGGTCGGGTCCGGAAAGAGTTTCGCCGTGACGGAGACCGAACCGCCTGCGGCCTCCAGTTCCGTCACCAGGAGGTTTTCGGTTGCCGCCGTCCAGGAGCGGGTCTTGACGGTGAGGCCGGCCTTGGTGAACGCACCGCGCACCTCGGCGTTGGAGAGATCCTGCTCCTGCCGGTAGCTCGCCCCGGTCAGCTCCGGAATCCGCAAGACCAAGCCTCCGACGGAGAGGGGCACGCCCTGTTGGCTCCAGAAGTCGTTCTTGCCGAAGTAGAACCGCTGTTCCTCGGGCGGCCCGGCAAGGACCACGCCCAGATCGCCGTTGCCCAGGATGGGGCCGTCGACGACGGTGCCGCTGGGAACGTGCTGCGGCGGGTGTGTCATGACAAAGGAATGGCGGGCCACGATCCGCGGACCGGAAACCGGTTCGGCACCACGCAGAAGAATCGCGGCGGAGAGGCACGCCGACAACATCGCTCCATAGGGAATGCGCATTCGATCTCCCCATACGATACGCTAACAGGCCGCCGTCTCTGTTGGGAGCCGGCGGGAACCTTCTCAGCATATCGCCCGGCAGACCGGGCCGCCTATATGGTCCGGGATGTCTGGCGGGAGAGCGCCGCCCCCCCCACATCCGCAGTCTATGAGCCACCGCTTGCTTGTGGCTGCCGCGCTTTCCGTAGCAGGCGCTCTACTTCTTCGGAGGACTAATCATGATGTGCGCACCCGCCGTCCCAGGGGACATCAGCCACGGTGCACCCTCGGTCGCTTTGGTGGACAGCCCGGTTGATTCTGGCGTAGCGAAAGGCACGTAAATCACCCAGCGCAGGTAAGGATCCTGCACCTTCCCGCTTGTGGCGTCGAAGCTTGTGCCCGTCAGCACGTAAAGTGTCCGTGGCTCCCTCGGCATCGGGAGCTTCCCGTCCTCCACTTCCTTAAAGCGGATCTCGTTGCGCTTTGCCCCAGTCACCTTTTGCGCCAGGAGCTCGCGGCCCCGCGCCATGAATGGCTCCAGATCTTTGTGGTAGCAGGCAACGTTGAAGTCAGTCTTCGTGGGGTCGGTGGCGAGGCAGATCAGCTCGTTCTTGCCTTCCCGAATCTGCACCCGCCCGCCCTGTGCATCATACCCAAGCACCGCCGCACCCTCTCGCAATTCCACTGGCGCCGCCAAAACCGCGCCCGAAATCTGGATCTGTGCAGACGGGACATCAGCCGCAGTCGCTATCGAAGCGAAGGCTAGCATCGGGAGCACTATCGTCAATTTCACAGCAGTCCCTCCCTCCGCGCGCGCCGCCTCGCGGCGAGCGCATGGAAACTACAATACTCCAAACGACACAGACTGCGCTGGTCCAAGGAAAAGAACGGCGTCGGACCCGTCGTAAGAATGGCTGCCCATGGCCGCCGGAGATCCCATCCTAGGACGAGAATAGGATGATGATCCGCGTGAGAATGGACAAGTGGCTCTGGGCCGCCCGATTCTTCAAGACGCGCTCGCTCGCTGCGCGGGCGTGTGAATTGGGAAGGATCGAGTCCAACGGACAAACGGCCAAACCTGCGCGCGAGGTCCGAGTCGGCGACCTATTGCAGGTGAAGAGCGAAGGCGGCGACTTTCAGGTAGAGGTCCTGGTTCTCAGCGAGATGCGAGGCCCGGCGGCGGTTGCGCAGACCCTCTACCGTGAGACCGACGCCAGCCGTGCGCTGCGGTTAAAGTTGGCTGAGGAACGTAAAGCGATGCCGCGTTCCGAAGGGTGGCGGGAAGGCAGGCCGTCGAAACGCGATCGACGTGAAATCGGCCGGTTGCGGGGCAGAGCCTGACCCGGAACAGTGCACTAAGGTTTCTCACCGATACGCGCCTCGGCTTCCGCGAGCCACCCGCGCCGTAGCCGTTCCGGCGGAACGTTTGAGAGATAGGGCTTGATGTCGAGAATCGGCGTTCCGTCGAGCATATCGATCCCACGGACACGGAGTACCGGGCCTTCCCGGCACAACAGTTCGACCACGGTTAATCCGATCGGATTCGGACGCCGCGGTGAGCGGGTCGCGAACACGCCGTGAGGCCGATCGTCGCTCGGCGGCGTTCCGACCAGATTGCATCCCTCGGAGCGGTCGAATGCCCAGATGACGTACAGGTGAGAAAAGCCCTCAATATCCGTTAGTCCAGCCGCAAATTCGCCCCGTATCTCGAGGACTCCTTCCGCCTCGTGCTTCGCGCCCAATCCCTTGGGAATCTCCCGAGTATCCCGGTAAGGGCTTCTCACATATCCGATCAGTCGCATTGACAGCAGTGCAAACCCATCCTCGCGGTTTCGTTCAGTGTTACCCACGTTTCTATCGTACACACACTGGCCCGCTACCCAGGCGCGACGTGCGAGCGCCGAACCGCCGACGTGCCGCGATCTTTGCGCGTCAGGTGCGGCGCACCCCGCGGCAGCGCGCAGTCTTCACTGCGTCAGATTGTAAATCAGGCCAAAAGGATCTTTGATATAGCACCTCGGAAACGCCGGCTCGTCCTTGACGATCTCACAACCGTTCTCGACCAGGCGGCGCTTGGCTTGTTCGACACTGTCGACCGTAACTTCTAATACCGGTCCGAGCGCCGGGCCGCGCTCGATGAATAGGTTGATGTGCTTGCCGTGAAGGCTGACCATATTCGGCGTTTCGTCAGTGATCGCGAACCCGAGGTGTTCGACGTAGAAGGAAGCCGCGTCCTTTGGGTCTTGCGCCTGAATCAGAATGTCGGTGCCAAAAGTGTTTGCCATATTCCTTTATCACCCTGCTCAGTAATTGCGACCGGAAGATAGCAATCGCGGACGGGAGGTCCGCACCGCGCCTGCTCCTCATGCGGATCGCGAAAGGCGCGTCACTCACCCCTTTGCCGGTCCTGCCGCCTCCTGGCCGGCGTTCTCCGCCGCCAGCAGGTTCGCCAGCATCCTGGAGTGCGGCCCGCCCGGCAGCAGCGCAATTTGGGCCTTTCCCGCCAGAATCCTCTGCGCCTCCAGAATCTCGAACAGTGACTCGGCGACCGCAGGCTCCCGGGCGATCTCCTGGAATGCCTGCCCCAGCGTGGCTGGCCGTATGGCAGCCGCCTTTGCGAACTCCACGGCGGCTTCGCGTTCCGCGGAACTGGTGATCACGCTGACCTGATTGGCGCCCGCCTGCTTGATGGCGGAGGTCACCTGGCGCAGCCGGTTGACCACCT
>CAYRWE010000036.1:0-29029 GCA_964427655.1 uncultured Solibacteraceae bacterium
GGCCGGTCAGCAGCGTGCCGCCGGAGCGCGTGAAGGCGCGCAGCACTTCCTTCTGCTCGGCGGTGAGCGAATCGCCATCCACGTTGACCGCCATGGTGGCGCCTTCCAGGGATTCGGGCGTGAGGCGCTGCCGCGGGATGGGGCGCACGGGCGTGTGCTTGACGGCGATCATATCGAGGATACCGCCCGAAACCAGGCCGCCTTTGGCGGGGTCCTGCACCAGCGCCAGCTTGCCGTATTCGCGCATTTCGCGCCACTCGGGATGGCGTTCGAAGTAGCCCATCAGCTCGCCCATGCGTTTCCAATCGCGCAGGGCGGCGTCTTCGCGGCGTGCCAGGCGGGCGGCAAAATCGGCGTCCAATGCCACCACCCAGCGGGCGCCGGAGATCGACGCATCGGCGATCGCCTGCAAATACTGCGCGCCGGTGATGGCGGTTTTGGCGGGCGGCTGGTTGCCAATCCACAGCGCGTTATCGCCCCAGGCGAGCACCGCACGGATGAAGCCGGTATTGGTATTGATCCAGACTGAGCCCGTGGGGCCGGCCTGATGGGTATCCGCGTCCGGCGAGATTCCCGGCCAGACCGCCTGGTAGGTTCCGATGACCGGAGCGGCGGATCCCAGGACCATACGATTGCGCGCCGTCAGCTCGATTACCGGCGCCCCGTTCAGGGCGCGGCGCACGGCCTCGGCGGTTCCCTCGGCGAATTCGCCTTCGAGCACCACGCCGGAGATCCCCGCCGCGGCTGCCTGTCGCGCCGCCGCGAGCGTGTCGCCTCCGGGTGCGAAAGTGGCTAGCACGGCCACTCCGCGCTCCCGCGCCGCGCGCAGGAAATCGGGCGTGTAGGCCGCCGTCAGCAAACAGTTGATGGGGCTGCCCTCGAGCAGATCGAGCGATTTCGCGTCGGCCCACGGCCAGCGCGCCGGCACCCAATCGGCGGGCCGCGCCGCGGCTGTGTGCAGATCCCCCGCATACAGATAAGGAACGAGGCTCAGTACGGCCGCGAGGCCGGCCGCGCGCATTCGCATAGGGTCCCCAGCCTAAGGCTTCTTGGGCTCGAACTTCAGCGCGGCCGAGTTAATGCAGTAGCGCAAGCCGCCAGGCCGCGGGCCATCCTGGAAGACGTGGCCCAGGTGGGCGTCGCAGTTGCTGCACAGCGTCTCGGTGCGCGCCATGCCGTGGCTGGTGTCCCGCTCTTCGCGGACGTTTTCGCCTTCGGCCGGAGCGGTGAAGCTCGGCCAGCCGCATCCGGAATCGAACTTCTCAGCGGACCGGAACAGCTCCGCGCCGCAGCACACGCAGCGGTAGATGCCGGGTTCGTGGTGGTTCCAATAGCGCCCCGTGAAAGGCGCCTCGGTGGCCTTGTGGCGCGTGACGGCATACTCTTCGGGGGAAAGCTCGCGCCGGTAATCGGCGTCCTGCTTGACGGTTTTCTCCACTTGGTACAGCTCCCTGTGCCTTTGTGATGTTCGGAATCGAAGCCGGGATTCGCTTCGACCATCGCGCCGCGCCGCGCGCGGGCTACAATCAAAGCGGCCATGCGCAACTTGTGGCGACAACTCCGGCACGTGCTCGTGCGCCGCATCCGCTACCGGATCACGGGCAGCGGCGTGCTGTTTGCCACCACCATCGTAATGGTGGGGGTGGGCGCCATTATCTCCGCCAACAACCTGCTTTTTCTGATTGTGGCCGCCATGCTCGCCACGCTGCTGATCTCCGGCCTGGTGAGCCGCCTGTGCCTGGCTGGATTGCAGCTCGATTTCATGGTTCCCGAGCACGTGCCGGCGGGCCGCGCGGTGCCGGGCAAGCTCTTCGTGCGCAATCAGAAATGGTTCATGCCGTCGTTCTCCATTCGCGTGGAAGCCATCCGCAAGCCGGGCAGCCCGGTTCTCAAATCGGGGGTCTACTTTCCGCTGATCGCCGGCGGCGCCACGCTCGAAGAGAACGTCGAGGTGCGCTTTCCCAGACGCGGCGCGTACCGCGAGAACGGTTTCGCCTTCTCTACCACCTTTCCGTTCGGATTTCTGGAGAAATCCGCGCGCGTCACGCTGCGGCGCGAGATGGTGGTCTACCCCTCGATCGATCCGCAGCCTGGTTTCGACGACCTAGCCGCCGGCATCGCCGGCGAGATCGAGACGCACTACCGCGGCCTCGGCAAGGATTTCTATCGCATACGCCCCTATGAGGCCTTCGAGAGCGCGCGCCATGTGGATTGGAAAGCCACCGCCCACACCGCTAACCTGCAGGTCCGCGAGTTCGCACGCGAGCAGGAGCAGACCGTCGAGATGTTCCTGGACCGCGTGGTTCCGCTGGGACAAGACGCCTGGTTCGAGCACGCCGTGGATTGCTGTGCTTTCCTGTGCTGGCGGCTTTCGAATCTGGGCGCATCCGTACATTTCCGCTCCAATGGAGTACAGTTCAGGCAGCCGGAAGACGGGGACATCTATGGTATTTTGAAGTACCTTGCGTTGATCGCGCCGCAAAACGTGAACACTCCGGAAGCCCCCTTGGATGAGACCAGCTACAAAATTGTCCTCACCGCTTCCCCGCGCCGCTTCCTGGAAGCCGGCTGGGTGGATGCTAGCATTCTCTCTCCTGACGTTCTGCCCGTTTCTGTCCGCACAGACGGCGCCGCCGGCCCAGCCTGAGCCGGCCCAGCCCGAGCCGGTGCGGACCTCGATCACCGTGGTGGAGAATATCTCCGCCGAGACGCCCGCCGATATCTCGGTGCTGGACTCCACCGGCATCGAAAGTGTTCCGGGGACCGACCTGGACGACCGCCTGCGCCAGATCCCCGGTTTCACGCTCTATCGCCGCACCTCCAGCGTGGTGGCCAACCCCACCACGCAAGGCGTCTCGCTGCGCGGCCTGGGATCTTCGGGGGCCAGCCGCACGCTGGTTCTGTGGGATGGCATTCCCGGCAACGATCCTTTCGGCGGCTGGGTCTACTGGACCCAGTTCATTCCCGAGGAAATGGACCGCGTGGAGGTCTCGCGCGGCGCGGCCACCAGCGTCTTCGGCGACCGCGCCATGAGCGGCGCCATCGGCCTGTTCACGCACCCGTTCGGGCAGCCCGAGGTGCTGGCCCAATACGAAGCGGGTAACGAAGGCTCGCAGGATGCCACCCTGGGCTTCGCGGACCTGTGGTCCGGCATGGCTCTTTCCGGCACGGCGCGCGCGTTCGAGACGGACGGCTATTACATCGTGCCGCAACCGATTCGCGGCCCGGTGGATACGCAGGCGGCGGTGCGCTTCGTCACCGGCGATTTGCGGGCGGACCGGTACACCTCGTTCGGCAATTTCTTCTTCCGCTTCGACGCACTCGCCGAAGAGCGCCACAACGGCACCGAGCTGACCCATAACTCGACGGGCCTGGGCACGCTTTCACTGCGCTACGCCCGCGACTTCACGCACGATTCGATTTCCCTGCTGGTATACCATACTCGCGAGGAGTTCCATAGCAGCTTTTCTTCGGTCAATGCCAAGCGCACCATAGAGACGCTGACTTACACCGAGACCGTGCCCGCGGATGCCGCCGGAGGAGCGGCTATATGGCGTCACCAAGGCTCGGCCTGGCATCTGGTGACCGGCTCGGATGCGAGCCGCGCCGGCGGCACCAGCACGGACCACCTGGTTCCCACCGGCCTGCGCGTGGGCGGCGGCGTGCAATGGCAGGAGGGCGTCTTTGGACAGGCCGACCGGGAGCTCGGCCCGGCACGTTTCTTCGCCGGGGTGCGGGAGAACTTCACGGGGAGCACCCGCTTTCTGAGTCCCAACGCAGGCGTGGCGGCGGGCAAGAAGCGCCTGCGCGGGCGCGCCGCCGTATACCGGGCCTTTCGCGCGCCGACGCTCAACGAACTCTATCGCGAATTCCGCGTGGGCAACACCGACACGCTGGCCAATCCCAACCTGCGCCCCGAGACCGTGTTCGGCGCCGAAACGGGTGTGGATTGGATCGGCGAAAACACGGCTTTTCGCGTGACCGCCTATCGCAACTCGCTCGACAACCTGATCACCAACGTGACGCTCTCAAGCACGGCCAACTCGATCCTGCGCGAGCGCGAGAATACCGCCGCCGCTACCAGCCGCGGCGTCGAAGCGGACCTGCGCGGCCACTACCGCCACTGGACCGGGCAGCTCGAGTACCTGTATGCCGACTCGCGCTACTCCACGGGGCCGCGCATCGCCGAGGTGCCCAGGCATCAGGGCACCGCTCAGCTCGCCTGGCAGCGCGGGGGCACGCTGGCCTCGGCTGCGATGCGCAGTTACTCCTACCAGTTCGACGACGATCTCAACCAGTACCTGTTGCCCGGCTACACGGTGCTGGAGTTCTCCGCCATCCAGCGGCTGGCAGCATCGCTCTCAGCCGTGGTATCGGTGGAGAACGCCCTAAACCGAACTTTCTATACCGCGTTCACTCCCACGCCTAATATCGGCATGCCCCGCTTGTGGCACATCGGGCTGCGCTGGCGCGGGCGAGTCTGGTAGAAACGGTTTGAAACGTCCAGCTTGATCCCATCCGCCATCTGACTCACGCTCACCCGGAATTGAACGGCGTTAAGGCGTCGATCTCGGCAGCCGTCCGGACGCGGCCGGGCCAAGGATCGGCAACGACGAACAGGAACGACGAGCGGAGGACGAGCCGGAAGTGTCGCGCGGATGCGCTCAGGGGTATACTGATTGCGAACCGGATGGCCCAAACGGAATTCCGGTCACCATCGATAAGAGAGCTAAAACTATGAAATCAAACAGGCGCCGGTTCATGCAGACAATGGGGACGGGCGCATCCGGAATTGCCATTGCCGCAGGGGCGATGTCCCCGGCATATTCTCGCTCGCCTAACGAAGCCAAAACGGAGGGCAAAGATGAGCAGATCCTGTTTGTCGGCGACAATATCGCCGTAGCGAATACTCAATACGGAAAGGTCAGAGGATACGTGCTCCGGGGGATCAATTACTTCCTCGGCATGCCCTATGGGGCGGATACCTCCGGGGCAAATCGGTTCATGCCTCCCCGGAAGCCCAAGCCCTGGACGGATATTTACCCGGCGCTCTGGTGGGGCAATACGGCGCCTCAAGACATGGAAAACCGGTATGAAGACAAATACGGTACATTCCGGGATCATTGGAATTATGACGACGTAAGCGAGGATTGTCTCCGGATCAATGTCTTCACGCCTGCAATCAACGACGGCAAGAAAAGACCGGTGATGTTCTGGATCCACGGCGGCGGGTTCACGAACGGCAACGGCATCGAACAAGATGGATACAACGGCGAGAACTTCGCGCGGTTGGGTAACGTAGTTTTTTGTTCCATCAATCACCGGCTGGGTCCCCTGGGGTTCTGCAATCTTGCCGGCGTGGGCGGAGAGGAGTTCGCCGCGTCCGGGAACGCAGGCATGCTGGATATTGTGGCCGCTCTCGAGTGGGTTCGCGACAACATCGCCAACTTTGGCGGCGATCCAGGAAACGTCACCATTATGGGGCAGTCTGGCGGCGGCGCCAAGGTCTGCATCCTCACCGCGATGCCATCGGCCAAGGGGTTGTTCCACAAAGCCGTGGTATTGAGCGGGGCATCGCGCAGAGCGGGAGACAAGGTTTATTCCGAGCAGTTGGGCGCAGCAGTGCTGAAACAGGCCGGGCTGACGCCCACCGAGCTGCGTAAACTGCAGAGCATGCCCTGGAAAGACTTCTATGCCGTTGCGACAAAGGCACAGCAGGCCTTGGCCAAGGACGCAGGTCCCGCGGGCGGCATGACGCGTGGATTTAGCCCCGTCGTGGACGGCACGATTCTGCCCCGGCATCCCTACGATCCGGATGCCGCACCCACGGCTGCCGATGTGCCGATGATCATCAGCTCCGTTCAGAACGAGCAGTCCCCAAGCTGGGCCGATTCCTCACTGGAATCAATCACACTGGAACAGGTGGTGGAAAAGCTCAAGGAAAGAGCAGGTTTTGGCGTAGGCTTTGGCGACAGCGCGAAAGCGGTTGTCGCCTCCTACGTGAAAGCCTTCCCGCGCAAGAAGCCGGTGGAAATCTGGTCGTTGGTCAGCAGCAACCGGCAAAGCGTGGTGGCACTGGCGGATGTAAAATCCAAGCAGCCCGCCCCGGTATTTGTCGATTGGTTCACCTGGCAGCCTCCTTTATTTGACAACCGGATGCGCGCGTTCCATTGCGTGGATATCTGTTTCTGGTTTGACAACACGGATCTGATGCTGACCCATACAGGCGGCGGCCCCAGACCAAGAGCGCTATCCGCTAAGATGGCGGGCGCGTTGCTGCAATTCATGAAGACGGGCGATCCCAATGGGGCCGGTCTTCCCACATGGCCCAAGTATTCCTCCGCAAAAGGCGAAACCATGGTCCTCGACGATACCTGCGGGGCGAAAGACGGCCCGGACCGGGAGGCCAGAAAAGCCCTGCCGCCAGTAGCATAAAAGACGCCATTCCGGCCGGCGGGCATTCGGCGGCATTGAAGGTATATCCAGGTTTTCGGCATGGCGGGGCCACACGCCCAGACCAGCTCAACGCCGATCTTCTTGCGTCTTTGAGGGGCGCCGCAAAGCAGTGCGTCATCGTGACCGACGGTTTTGAGAAGTATGGTGTTTCCCCAGTTCCCGCTTGAACCGGTTAATGGACTCACAAGTGAGTCGATCTCTATATCCGTCGGAGCGGGCGCGGGCCACATGTTGATGTAATATCAGGCCTGTGCTCCCATACATACTGGCGCTTCTGATTGGCGTCGTTGCCGGACTTCGCTCCATGACCGCGCCGGCGGCTGTCAGTTGGGCTGCCCGCTGGGGCTGGCTGCATCTGGAGAACACTCCGCTCGCCTTCCTCGGGTTTGCTGGCACGCCCTACATCCTGAGTGTGCTTGCGATTGGGGAGTTGATTAACGACAAGCTCCCGAAGACACCCAGCCGGAAAGCGCCCGCGCCGTTCGCCACACGGATTGCGATGGGGATGCTATGTGGAGCTGCAATCGGCGCGCCTGGCCAGGCGCTAGCCGGCGGCCTCGTGGCCGGCGCCCTCGGTGGCGTTGCAGGAACGTTCGCCGGCTACGAGTTTCGTAGCCGGCTCGTAAAGGCAACGGGCGGGAAGGACCTTCCAATCGCCCTCCTGGAGGATGCGATCGCGATTTGCGCCGCCTTTTGGATCGTCTCCCGTGCGTCATGACAACACGGCGGCTGCATCCCTACCGAGCGGCGCCGACCTCGAAACAGTCAGCCTTCGGTATGAGCGATGCAGCCTTGATCGTCATGGTTTGGGCAGGAACTTCAGCCTGGCTATCTTAATGCCTTTCAGGTCGGGCGACAGCGCCGCGATATAAAGCTGCCCTTCACTCTCCACGATCTCCGGCGCGGCCACCGGTAGAGTACCCAGCAGGAAGCGGTCGTCTTCCACCCCGAAGTTCATCGGATCCCGGGAACGGTAAATGCTACTCTGCGCATGCTCTCCGTAGCGCTGCGTGCGAAACAAGTAATAGTAGCCCGAAGCTTTATGGTAGTAGACGAACGGGCATTCCGCCGAGTATGGGCCGGTTCCCGCTGCGCCGCCGAAGGCCACCTTCGTCGATGAACTCCAGGTTTTCAGATCTTTGGAGGTGCGCACGAAATCGGCTCCCAGTCGATTTGGGTAAGCGGTGTAATAGGCGTGGTACCGCTTCCCAATCCGGATCACCATGGGATCGCGAGTATTGTTGCCCGGCCCTTCGGTGAACATCCCCGATTTCCCGTTGGGCACGAGTTGACGGGCGAAGGTCTTGCCATCCACGCTCCTGGCTTTGCAGATGTTTTCCCAATCGCCGTAGAACATGAAATACTCGCCCCCGATCTTCACGACATAAGGCGCTTGAAGCCCACCGGCTGTCTCGCCGAACGCGGGATCGGCTTCCATCGCGATGCCCATGGGCGGCCAGTCGCGGTCGGTGATTTTGGCGCTCTCCCACCGATAGAACAGCCTGGTCTTGCCTCCACGGTTCGTGCCGCGTATGCAGGACCAGATTTGCCAGGAGCCATCGGCGGCCTGCCAAATGGCGAAGTCGACGGGTTGCTGCGCTGGATTCGTGTACCTGCCGAGGTCGGGGTCGCCGGCGACCCGCCACCATTGGCCGTCTATCTGCGGCATGAGCACCGGGCCGGCGCCGAACAGCGCGTTCGCTGCGCAGATGAGCGTGGCGAGAGTTTTCATCGAAAGCATCTTCAATACGATATCAGTTAGTACGGCCGCGACCCACGGCTTGCGGGCGCCACCAAGCGATTGTTTCTCTTCCCGGGAGGCAAGGTAATACCTGAGAGGTGTAGACTGTTTTGAAAATGAGACCTCTGGTTTGGCTCTGTTGCATCGCCGCGTCCGCCACAGCGCAGCCGCCGACGATACCGGTCGGTGCCGACGCCTATCGCATGTGGGAGCGGTGGCCCTATCAGCGCATCGGCGCCCGCGCCTATATGCGCAGCACTTACGACAGGAGCGGTGGGAACGAACGTGCCGATGCTTCCCATTTCCTGTATCAGGAGGCCGACGATTTCAGTGTTGCGCTGGACGTCGAATCGCCCGGCGTCCTGTACTTTGTCCGCTACAACCACTGGCACGGCAGCCCGTGGCACTACGAGGTGGACCACACGGACCATATCGTCCAGGAGAGCAGCACCGCGGATCCGCTGCATCCTGCGAAGGGATCCGTGTTTCTTCCCGAGCGACTCTTCCCCAAGCCGCTGGCGTGGACATGGTCGGACACCAAAGGCGCCGACCTCAGTTGGGTGCCCATCGGCTTCTCCCAATCGTTTCGAATGGCCTATTCCCGGACATTCTACGGCACGGGTTACTACATCTATCACCAGTTCGTCCCGGGTGCCAAGCTATCGCGGCCCATCGTATCTTGGGACGGCAACACGCCGCCGGATGCCGCGGTTCTCGAGCTCGTCAGCCGTGCCGGCAGCGATCTGGCGCCGGCCGGAACGGGTGGCATTCGTGAGCGGTCCGGGCGAATCCAATTGCCTGCCAACCGCACGATTTCCGTTTGGACCGACACGCACGGTCCATCGATGGTGCGGGCGCTCGAATTCTCGATCCCGCGCGACCAGGCGCTGGCCTTCTCCCGAGCCCGCCTGCGCGTCACCTGGGACGGCCGGAGCGAATCCTCCATCGACGCCCCAATTTCGTTATTCTACGGCGCGGGCGCCCTCTACAACCGCGACAATCGTGAGTATCTCGTCAAGTCCTTCCCCATGGTAGTCCGCTACACCTCGGATCGTGTCTATCTGAGCTGTTACTTCCCGATGCCATTCTTCCGCTCCGCGCGGATCGAGCTGACCGGTGCCGGCGTGCCCATCGCGGATATCGAGTGGAAGGTTCGTTCCGCGCCCTATCGCGACCCGGCAAACTATGTAGGCTATTTTCACGCCACCTATCGCGATCATGCGACGCCCGAACCGGGCAAGGACCTGGTGTTGCTCGACACGACCCCGACCCAAGGGGGCGGCGACTGGTCCGGCCAGTTCGTCGGCACGTCCTTCATCTTTTCGGACGCCGCCGACCTCACCACTCTGGAAGGAGATCCCCGCTTCTTCTTCGATGACAGCCGCACACCGCAGGCGCAAGGCACTGGCACCGAAGAGTGGGGCGGAGGCGGGGATTACTGGGGTGGCGAGAATATGACCCTCCCCTCCGCCGGTCATCCCATAGGCGCCAGAAATACCCAGACGGCCGTCAGCCAGGAGGACAGAATCGAATCGGCTTATCGCTTCCTGCTGGCCGATCTGATGCCCTTCGGAAAGAATGCGCGCATCCAGTTGGAGCACGGCGGCCTCAACGAATCCACTCAGCATTACCAGACCGTCACCTACTGGTACGGCCTGCCAGCGCCCGCGCTACTCCGGACCGACGAACTCATGGTCGGCGACGAGGCCAGCGAGCGCCGGCATCGCTATAGGTCGCCGGACGCCTCGGCGCCCTACGAGATCACTTCGCGCTACGAATGGGGGCCGGACTCCCTGGCGGGACGGGAGATCTATCCGGCCGAGACCGACCGTGGCCGCACCACGAAGACGGCCTCCGAGTTTACCTTACAGATCGACCCTAGCAACTTGGGCGTGATGCTGCGCCGAAAGCTCGATTATTCGTTTCCCAATCAGCGTGCGGAGGTCTTTGTAGCCGATGCCGGGTCCGACGATAGCGGCTGGGAGCCGGCCGGCGTCTGGTATCTGGCCGGTTCGAACGTATGCGTCTTCTCCAACCCCGGCCAGGAACTCGGCGCCACCGAGCACGTCGTTCAAAACTCGAACCGTCGTTTTCGGGACGATGAGTTCCTGCTGCCTCTCGCCTTGACGCGAGAACGCAGAAGCATCCGCGTCCGCGTGAAGTTCACGCCCGTCTCCAGACCGCTGTTCCCCGGCTATCCTCTGCATGAACTGGCCTGGAGTGAAATGCGTTACACCGCATATAGCTTCGTAATGCCACGGTTCCGATTGCAAGGAAACAGGCGGTGACGGCCGCGCCGAACGAGTTGCAGGCCGAGTCTCTTGCGAAGCTATCTGCCGGACAACACGCCTGTGGCGGCTTCGGCCCGTTCCAGGCATCGTGCGAGTTCGCGGGCGAGCACGTCGACGTTCGGCTCCAGGAACATGGTGAGGTGGTCGCCGGGGACCGGAATCAGCGTGAGACTCCCGCGCACAAATTCGTCCCAGCCGACACTGGTGCCGGCTTCCGCCTGTCGGCTCCGGCCCGTGCGAAAAACGACTACTGCGCCGGCATAGGGCTTGGGCCGATAGCCCCCGATCCGTGGCCGGACGCCGGAAGGATGGTACTTACCGCGGACGGTGTCGCGGACGGAAGCCCCGCGTATTGTATCTCCGAGGAAACGCGCCGCCGCCACGATTCGTTCCGCAATATATGCCAGAGCCTCTTTCCTACCCAGGCGGAGGATGCTGGCGGTTTGGAATCTGACTCTCCAGCGCACCATTCCCAGGCGCATGCCGAGCAAACGGAGGGACGATCGCGCCCGCAGGCGTGCGGGATTGAGGACATCGAACAAGGCGACAAGGCCAACTTCTTCGCCAGCAGCCGTAAGCTGCTGCGCCATCTCGAAGGCGAGCACCCCGTCGGCACACCATCCGCCGAGGTAGTACGGGCCTGAAGGCTGCCGCAACCTCACCGCCGAAACAAGCTGGCGGGCAACGCCCTGCAGATCGGCGCCGCCGGACTCGACTTCTTTGGGCCCGGGTACCACGACGCCGAGAAACGGCCGATCTATTGGCAGCCGCGACGCCAGGGGCCGGAAAATCGGTAGAGGCCTGATCATGAAGAACGGCGGCTTGCCGCCTGCCGGCTGAATGGCGACGATCTGCTTGCGGATCGTGGCTGAAGTCTGTAACGCGGCCGAGAGGCGGCGAATGGTCGGCGCGCTGAGCACGGCATCGTAGGGAAGCGCGATTCCGAAGGAGCGTTCGACGCGCCCGAGGACCTGTGTCCATGTCAGCGAATCGCCGCCTAGCTCGAAGAAATCGTCGTCGATGCCGGGAGCGGGGATACGTAGGATGGCGGCCCATATTTCAACCAGCTTCGCCTGGTCCTCCGTGACCGGCTGGGCGGGAGCGGCGGCCTGCCGCGCCCGCTGCGCTTCGGCGTAGTCCTGTGCCAGCCTCCACCGTTGCACTTTGCCCGAGGCACTCCTCGGCAAGCGGTCACGGAAGACCAGGACCCGCGGAATTTTGAACGCGGCAAGGCGTGTGCCGAGGAAATCGCGGAAGGCGGATTCGGAGGCAGACGCTCCATTGCGCAGCACGATGGCGGCGGCCAGGTCCTCGCCCAGTTGCGCGTGCGCAATCCCAAATGCAGCCGCTTCCGCCACCGCCGGGTGCGTCAGAAGGGCGTCGTCGATCTCTCCCGGCAGGATCTTCTCGCCGCCCCGGTTGACGATCTCCTTGATTCGCCCGGTGATGAAAAGATAACCCTCGTCGTCGAAGCGGCCCAGGTCGCCGGTTCGGAACCAGCCGTCCCGGAAGGCGGCCCGCGTGGCCTCCGCGGCATTGCGGTATTCGCTCGTGACGTTCGGCCCGCGGAGCACGATCTCTCCCTCACGGCCGGCAGGGAGCAGGTTACCGGCTTCATCGGCAATCTCCACGCCCGGCGTGATGCGTATTCCGGCGGATCCCGGCTTGGGGCGGTACGGAGCCACGGGGGTACCGGTCACCATGCCGGCTTCCGTCATTCCATATCCTTCGACTACCGGTACGCGCAGAGTCTCCTCGAGTTCACGCAGAAGGGCGGAGGGCAGTGCCGAGCCGATCGAGCGGACGAATCGCAGCCGCAACCCATCCCTGACTTCGGGATGCTCGCGGAGGAGCGCCAAAATCGCCCGATGGAGGGTGGGCACGGCAGTGTACCAGGTGGGCTGAAAATCCTGCATCCAGGATAGGAAATTCCGGGCATCGAACGGCCATGCGCACACCACGCTGCCGCCCAACAGCACCTGTACGTAAGCAGTTCCCAGCCCCTGCAGGTGAAAGAGCGGCATCATACTCAACATCCGGTCGGCAGGGTTGAGCAGCGTCGAGGAAATGCCTATCTCCTTCATGGCGGTGAGATTGGAATGTGTAAGACAGGCGAACTTCGCGCGGCCGGTTGTGGCGGAGGTCTGGAGGAACAGCGCGGGAGTGGAAGGCTGGGATTCGGTCCGCACTACCTTGGCGGGCACGGCACCGGGGGAAAGGGCGAACAGCCCCACGCCTTGCTGGGGGCCCGGTTGCGCTTCGAGGACCGGAATGCCCAGCCCCCTCGCTGCGGAAACCGAACAGGAAGGGGATCCGGCCATGACCAGCAGCGCCGACGGGCGGAGGTCCTTGAAGGCCGACTCGAATTCCGCCTCCCGAAGATCGGGGTTCAACGGAGCGAAAGCCGTTGCCGGGCAGACGCCCAGAAAGGCGCACAGAGTTGTGGCATCGTCCGGCAGCGCGGCCGCCAGGACATCGTCCGTTCCCAGGCCGGCTGCGCGAAGCGATTGCGACAGCTTCTCGGCATTCGACGCCAGGGCCGCGAACGTCGCCGGCGGCCTTCCCGGCGCCAGAATGGCGGGAGCGTCGGGGGTCTCCGAAGCCCGCTGCCGCAATGTCTCCAGCACAGGTATTACGTTCATCGCCCCGATCCCCATCAGAACCAATAGCGGGCTGAAAGCTGAATCTGCCGCGAGGAGGTGGTAGTGGCCGTAATCTGTCCGACGCCCCCCAATCGCGCCCCTGTGCTGTCGAACAGCGAAGTTCCCGAAGGAATCTGGAAGTTCGGGCGATTGGCGACGTTGAACGCTTCCACACGAATGCGGACAGACTGATTCTCCCGTTTCCAAAATGTCCGGTCTAAGGCCAGATTGAAGTTGATCAGGCCCGGGCCGGACAGTACGTCGCGTCCGAGGTTGCCTAGCGTTCCCGCACTCGGAAGCGAGAAGGCCAGCGCATTGAAGTAGTTCTGCGGACCGCCCGTGACCAACGGTTGCCCTAGGACCAGATTGGGTCGTTCTCCCGCCGCACTCGACGAAGCGCCCAGGTTTGCGTTGTCGAAGCCTACGAGTGGGTTGAACGGATTGCCGGATTGCGCTTGAAATGTCCCATCCAGTTGCCAGCCGCCGAACACCCGCTGGGCCAGGTGCGTTCCCACTTGCGGCAGGTCGTAGATGAAGTTGCCGGCAAAGACGAACGGGCAATCGAAGTCCGACGGTCCGCGGTTCTGGCGGAGGTTATACATCGTAGGCACAGTCTCGCCGGCGTAGAAATCGGTCAGGACGGCCGAGGAATTATCGTCGATGGATTTGCTCCACGTGAATTTGCTCTGCACGCGAAAGCTCCGAAAAACCGTGATCTGAATCCCCGCGTTCAGGCTGTGGTAGACCGAGTCGAAGGCGGAAGTCCGGGTTGTAATGGATGAAAACGCCGGGTTCAACAGCGGAGCGGTCGCCGCGAAGTATAGCTGGCCGTTGGCGAGGTACTGCGGCTGGGGCGTATTGATGTTACTGATGGGACCCTCGAGATGAATGCCGCGCGATCCCGCGTATTCCATCTGCCCGGTCATATTGCGCCGGAACTCATGCTCCACGCGCACCTGGACCTGGATAACATAGGGCTGATTCGGACGGTAATCGAGCATCTGTACGGACGGTTGTCCGGCGACCGCTGGAATGGCGCTCAAGGCGTTGGGAAACGCAGGCTTGCTGATGACATAGCGATAGTAGAACGGCGGCATGTAAAGGCCGGATTCCAGCAATTCGCGCGTTCCCAGCAGATCGTAAAAGATGCCGCCGCCCAGGCGCACCACCGTGCGGCCGTCGCCGGCGGGATCCCAGGCGAGCGACGCGCGCGGAGCGAAATTATGCGTGGATGGATTCTGGTAGAGTGGGCCGCCCACGGTGACGTTCGCATCCGTCAGGGGATCGGGAAGCGAGCCGGCCAGGCCGTCGCGCTCCACTGGCGTCGTCGCCATCTCGTAGCGCAGGCCCAATCCAATCGCTATGTGGCTGCTCAGGCGTACATCGTCTTGCAAGTAGCCCGACACCTGCAGCATGCGCCAATGCCGCAGAGTTCCGGAATCGGGCGCCAGAATATTGAGTTTTGAGGGCTGCGCTGCCAGAAAATTCTGAAGCGAGGTGAACTGATAATAGCCGGCCCGGTCGAGATCGCCGGCCTCGTTGAGCAGAATCCGGTTGAAGCTGGCGCCGGCGGAGATTTTGTGCGCTCCCGCGATCCTGGTGATCGAGTAATTGATCTGGCTGTCGCCGAGACTGTAAAAGTTGGGCGTATTGCGGGCGACATTGCCTCCGAAATTGCCCAAGCCGGTGACTTGCAGGGCGCCTACGTTTTGGCCCGGAACGAAGGCATCCGCGGCCACATCCGCGGCGGAGGAAGCCGTATTTCCGTTTCCAATCTCGCTCGAAGCCGCGTGGAGTTCTTCAACCGTATTCGCAGACGGCACAAACTGCGCCGCTCCCTGCACGATATTGTCGTGTGAACCGCTCCGGAAGGACCAGATACGGAATGCGTCGCCAGTGTCTGAACCCGAATCGTCGAAGGCGTAGTGAGCATTGAACCGCCAGCGTTCGCTCCTGACGTAATCGAGCTTCCCGGTGGCGAAGTCTTCGCGAGTGGTGGTGGGAACCGGTGTGCTGTAATCGCCGGTCCCGTTGCCCAGATCGGGACCATTGGGCAGCGGATACAGGGCCAGATAAGGCGCGATAGCGGGGGACAATGGAACCTGCTTCAACGCTCCGTTGACGGGGAGCAGGCCGGTGCGGGCCTGGGCATCCGGCGTGACAATCGTCGTGGTCTGGTTAGAGGCGATCCGGATGCCTTCGTAATTGAGGAGGAAAAATAGCTTGTTCGCGAGAATCGGGCCATCAAAAAGGCCCCCGAACTGGTTACGGTGGAACGGCGGGGTCGGCCCGGTCGCGGGATCGAAGTAGTTCTTGGCGTCGAAATCGCTGTTGCGCAGATACTCGTAGAGAGCGCCGTGAAATTCGTTGGTTCCCGATTTGGACACGGCTGTAAGAACGCCCCCATCGGTCCTTCCGTATTCCGCGCTGAAAGGCGCCGTGACCAGGTTCAATTCGGCGATCGCTTCCAGACCGAGAAGATGGCCCGCCGCACTCGCCGGGGCGGAGCCGCCGGAGTCGTTGATATAAATGCCGTCGAGGCGGAACGCGTTTTCGCTGGGACGGGAACCGTTCACCGAGATATGAACGCCCAGGCCGCTGACGATGGTCGAGCTGGCGGTAGCCGGCGTTTGCACGCCGATCTGTTGCGAAGCCAGATCGAACACATCCCGTCCGTTGAGCGGAAGCGCGGCAAGCTGCTCCTGGCTGACCGCGGCGGACCAGGCACCGGGCTGCGTGTCCACCGGCTGCGCCGTGGCGGTCACCACAACGGTTTCCCGTGACGTGCCGATTTTCAGCTCGATATCGGCCACCAACGTCCGGCCCGCAGTTAACTGCAGCCCATCGATTCGGGAGAGCTGGAACCCGTCGTGCGCGATCTCAAGAGCGTATGTGCCTGGCGGCAGGTCCGCTACCATGTAGCGGCCCGCCCGGTCGCTGCTCACCCTGCGTTCCGCATTGGTCGAGACCTCGACCACGCGGACACCGGCCGCGGCCACGACTTGCCCGGAAGGATCGGTGACCGTTCCGCCGATGGAGCCCGAAGGCAAGCTCCACGCGAGTGGAGCGATCAGAAAGGGTACGAGAAGGAGCCCCGCACGCAGCGTTTGCATAGATAAAATGTTCATGTCTGTTTCACCGCGCGCGAGGCCTCCAGAAATCGAGTGTCGACGAACGCCGCGGCATCAACATTGAGAGGGCACAAGCCCTGCGCGGCCATCAATCGAATATAACGGCGCAGATCGTCCAGGTGAATAGTTCCGTCGCGTTCGAAGGTGGCGCGGCAGGTTTCGCGAAGCCGCTTGGGATCCAGATTCGCACTGGCCGCAAAATCGTCCAGGAACCGCGGTGTCCGGCCGCCCAGAAACTCGGCGGCGCCCCGGAAGTAGGCGCGCAAGAAGCGCCTGCCGGTTTCGACGGGGCCATCCAGCAGACGGCGTCCGAACACGATGTAAGAGTACTGGAAGTTCGGCAGCAGATCCGCGACGCTGGGGCCGCGAACCAGACCCAACTGGCGCGTTTCGAGATCGAAGCTATCTTCCGCGGAAACGAAGGCATCCAGACCGCCCGCGCGTATCGCGGCCACGCACTCGGCCTCGCGCATCCTGACCAGCACAATATCGTCCGGCCGCATCCCCTCGTGCTCCAGCAGAGTGCCCAGAAATATGCCCGTTCCCGGAGACGAGCCAGTGAAGCCGATGCGGCGGCCCCGGAGTTGCCGCATGTTCCGCACGCCCTGGGGAAACGCCTTAATGCCGGCAAAGATCGTGCCAGCGCTCCCGCAGGACGGCGATAACAGTTCGCGCCCGGCCACCAACCGCACGCGCGCGCCGCGAATCACCGCGTTCACCACCGAGGGTCCGAATGCGGTGAAGCCGACGTCCAGTTTGCCGCCCGCGAGCAGCGGCAACGATTGCGCCGTCCGAGTGTCTTTCACCACTT
The DNA here is from genome assembly GCA_964427655.1 of uncultured Solibacteraceae bacterium. Lineage (GTDB taxonomy): Bacteria > Acidobacteriota > Terriglobia > Bryobacterales > Bryobacteraceae > CAVQNQ01. Next base: position 17,073 of record CAYRWE010000036.1, read on the forward strand.
CGACATCGAAACCCGCATCCCCGAAGTACCCCGACTCGTACGCCAGATAAAACGGGCACATGGAAAAATGATTCGAAATGGAAACCCGAAGCGTCATCCGCGAAGCCCCCGGTCGAGGGCGCCCGCAACCGGCCAGAACGCCCGCCGCGGCACACGCAAGGGCCGTCGGAAATCTTCTACGAAGCATGCGAAGCTCCCGTCTTCGGACCCAGCAGGTGAAGCGGAAGCACCTTCCCGCCCCGCGTCGCGAACGGTTCACCAACCACGGCCTCCAGGCCGCCTGAATGCGTCCAGACGCGCGATGCCAGCGATCCGCCGTAACAGCCGCGAATCTCGCGTAACAGGAAATCGCGCACTTCGGCGGGTGGTCCGGCCCCCGCGCGGGGGCTGATGCGCAGCTCCACTTGCGCCTGGCGGCTGCCATCGTACTCGACGAGCTGGTAGTCGCCGGGGCTGCCGCCGAAGCGTTGCGGCAGCGCGATCTCGAGAATCCGGACCACATCGCCGCCCATCAGCGTGATGCCCTGGCCGGTAAGCTTCCCATAACTGTAGAGGTCGCGGATTTGCCAGGTCATCCCGGCGCGCGCGTATTCGCAATCGCAATCGACGGGTTCCAGTATCCCCGCGTCGTCCATCTCGGCGTTGATCAGAAACCGCGCGGCGAAAGGCAGCAGGTTGGTGAACATCAGCGAGTTTACTTCCATATCCGTTAGCGGCGCGCGACGAAGACGGGCGATTACGGCCACCGCGTCGCGCCGCACATGCACGCGGTTACCGGTGCGCATGCGGCGGCACGCATTCCCGATCCCCCCCACTTCGGAGATGACGTAGCGGGGATAGGCCTCGCCGCCGGCTGCTTCGATCGACATCCGTTTCGCGTCCGTGAGCGCCTCCCCATCGACCAGAAAAAGCGTTCCCGCGATATCCAGCCCGGCTTCCCGGGCGGCGGCCGCCACGCGCACCGCGGAGCTCACGTAGCTGTGCATTGCGCACGGCCGGCCTTCCCGCCGCTGCTGCGCAATCCAGTGTGCCACCGGCGAAAAATCGTTCTCCGGCAGGAACTCCGGCAGCGGCAAGGGGGCGCCCATCCAGCGGGCAAAACGGACGATAAATCGCGTCGCACCACGGTAGTGGCCCTCATCCCGCCAGCGGCCGCTTTGGGCAAACCATTTGGCCGGCGTCTCGCCGAGCCGGGCGCAGATCAGATTGTTCCCGAAGCCGGACGTGGAAGGGAGAATCGGACGCACTTGCACGCTCGTCCGCCCCGCCAGCCCGAATTCGCGCGATCGCAGCCGGTGCTCCGCCTCGCGGTAGATTTGAGACTGCGTACTCTTCGGCGTCGGCGTGCCGCGGCTGCGGCTTCCGCTGCTGCTGCTCACCATGCCGCCGCGAACCAGCGGATTCAGCAGCGCTTGCGGACCACACGGAATCTCGCGCCCGCCGCGCACGAGCGGAGTCTTCCCCTTGAACTCGTCATGGGTGAGATAGACTCCCGCGGCGGCCAGCCTCTCGAGCGCCGGTTCGAGTCCGTAGCGGCCGACTTCGTTCGCCAGGTCCTGCCAGGCGCATCCCGCGATCCGGAACATCTCGTGATACGGATGTTGGGGGTTCGAGAAGACAATGCGGCGTGCCAGATCGAGGAACCGCTCCTCGCGATGCTCCATCTGCACCCGCAGCGCGGCCATGGAGTCCGCCGCCGGCTGGCGCAGAAGATCCCAGATGCCCAGAGCCATGCGCGAATAGTAAACCGCTTCGCCGATCACGCTCGGCCTCCCGCCCACGGCACCAGACGGCGCTCGATCAGATGAAACACCGGATTCGACAGCAAACCGAGCAGCGCGGCGATCGTCACGCTCGCATACAGCTTCTCGGTCGCGAAGGTTTGCCAGGACATCCAGATCATGCTGCCAATCCCGTCGTTGCTGCTCAGCATTTCAATCGATATGGTCGTCACCAGGGCCCGCCCGGTACACAGTCGCAGCGCCGTGAAAAGCTGCGGAAGGCAGGCCGGCAGATAGACTTTGCGAACGATGACAGCGCGGCTGGCGCCATAATTGGCGGCCAGATCCACGTAGTCCCGGCTGACGCCGCGAACCGCATCCGAGATCTGGATGATCATCACCAAAGCCACGCTCAGAGCCACTAACGCCGCCCGCGATATCTCATTTACCCCGAAGATCAGCATGACCATGGGCAGCATGGTGAGCCGCGGCGTGGCATACAGGGCCGTGACCAGCGGCTGGACGGCCGCGCGCAATCGCGCCGATACCGATAACAGAACGCTGATCAAGCCGCCCCCAATCACGCCCGCCATCAAGGAAATCCCAGTGCGCGCCAGCGTCGCGGCGGATTGACGTCCCAATTCGCCGCTCCGCAGCATCGCCCAGAGGGCTTCCACCACTTTCGACGGCGGTGGAAAAAACAGGGGGTCCAGAATACGCGCCTGCGCCAGAATCTGCCAGCTTATCAGCAGTATTGCGAGCAGCCAGAACCGCGATCCGATGAACCGGGCGACTCTCATCGGGTGCAGGCGAAGCGCGCGATTCCCGCTTCCAGGCTAAGGGACGCCAGGATGCGCTGCTTGAGGTCCCAAAGCTCGCCGTCGATCTCGATCGGTGCGCGGCGCGGCCGGGGCACCGGGACTTCGTACTCGGCCACCACCGTGCCAGGCCCCTCACTCAGTACCAGAATCCGGTCGCTCAGCAGAATGGCTTCTTCCACATCGTGCGTGACGAAGACAACCGATTTCCGGTCCTGTTCCCACAGATCCAGCAATTCCTGCTGCAGGACCATGCGGGTTTGAAAATCGAGCGCCGCAAAGGGTTCGTCCATCAGCATCACAGCCGGATCGCTCAGAAAACAGCGGGCCACCGCGACGCGTTGTTTCATCCCCATCGAAAGCTGGAATGGATAGGCGCGCTCCTTCCCCGCGCAGCCTAGCCGCGCCAGAAGTTCCGCAGCCCCGGCCTCGCGCTCGGCACGCGGCACGCCCTGCATCTCCAGGCCGAACGCCACGTTGGCGCAGGCCGTCATCCAGGGAAATAAGTTATGCTCCTGGCTCACCAGCAGGACGCTGGAATTCCGGTCGAAGGGCCCCGGGATACGCTCGATCGAACCCCCGCACGGCGCGAGCAAGCCCGCCAGCAAGCGCAAGAGCGTGGTCTTCCCGCAACCGCTGGGTCCCACGAAGGACAAGAACTCGCCATCCGAATTGCAGAAACTCAGGTTTCGCAGCGCGGTGACTGGGGTATCGGAAGACGGGAATGTGACACTCACCTGTGAACACTTGAGGCGCATCGGTAATGGTCTTTCCGCGAATGCGGGACATGAACCGCGGCCCTCGGCCAAGCGGCATCCCGTCTGAAGCACAGCGGCGCAGACGGGGGTCCTCTATGGGTGCGAAATCTGGTCGCTGCTTGCGGATTAGAATAACATGTTTTTGTAATATTTAAGACCGATTCTCGCGATTACGCTCCGGTTGACAAACCGGGCCGGGGACAAATCCGCCGGAACCGGATGCCCGCCGGCGAATGAATTTGAAACTTTTAGACCGTTTTCTACCCTCTGTGCGGTAAACTGAATTTTCGTTTCGTTCCGCTGCTTGTGACTATTACTGTCATCGTTCCCGTTCTCAACGGCGCGTCAACTCTTGGGGCCTGTCTGGAGTCCCTGCGGCGCGGGAAGCTTAAGCCGGCGGAATGCATCATCGTGGATGACCACTCCACGGATAGCTCGGCGGATATCGCGGCGGCCCTGGGAGCCGTTACGGTCCGGGTTAATAGTCAAGCTGGGCCGGGAGCGGCGCGAAACTTGGGCGCTTCCCGTTCTTCCGGCGACCTGCTGGTTTTTGTGGACTCGGATGTCTGCGTGCACCGGGACACGCTTTCCCGCATTCGGGCGCGCTTCGAAGCGGACCCCGAACTGGACGCGCTCATCGGATGCTATGACGACGACCCGGTGTCGCCCACCTTCGTCTCGCAATACAAGAACCTTCTGAACCATTACGTCCACCAGCACGGGCACGCCAAGGCAACCACGTTCTGGTCGGCCTGCGGCGCAATCCGTCGCGACGTTTTTCGGGCCGAGGGCGGTTTCGACGAGGCCTACCGGCGCCCCATGGTCGAGGATATTCAATTCGGTTACCGGCTGCGCCGTTCGGGACACCGCATCGCGCTCGATGGCACAGTTCAAGTCAAACACCTGAAACGCTGGACGCTAGGCAAGTTGCTGCGCTGTGATATCTTCGACCGGGCGCTCCCCTGGACGCGCCTGATTCTGGAGTACGGCCAACTTCCCAACGATCTCAACCTCGCGGTTTCCCAACGGATCAGCGCGTTGCTTGCCTGGATATCGAGCGGTTGCGCGGTGGCGGCCCTGTGGTGGCCAGCCCTGCTCGCACCGGCTTTCCTGGCGGCCGCCGGCAATGTCTTCCTGAATCGGAAATTCTTCCGTTTCCTGGCCAGCCGGCGCGGTTGGCCTTTCGCCGCCGGCGCTCTGCCGCTGCATTTTCTTTATTACCTTTACAGCTCCTTCGCGTTCGCTACGGGAGCGGTTCTGTACCTCCTGATCTGGCGCCGGAAGCCCGAGTCGCAACACCTTCGCTCAACGGAGCGCGTCGGCAGCTCCAGAGAGGAAGAAGCGGCCATGGAACATCAGACCGTCGGTTTCTGAAGAATCGCCGCCAACGGCGCGCCGTCTTCGTTCGCGGGTTTTCGGGCGCATACTGCCAGGAAACAGGCCGTCAAAGGTGCGCTCGGCAATCGTCTCAGGAACTCAAAGAGCCTCAGAAGGACGCGAATCGGGACATCGGCCGCGCGGCCCAGCGTCTTCCTCAAGGCCAGAAACAGGCCCGTGGACACCAGGCGAGGGTTGTGGATGAGCCAATCGTTGTCTACCACTTCCATGCCGAGATCCGTAAGCCAGGCGTTCAGTTGGGGGCGAGACACGGTGCAGCCAAGAACGTAAGGCGTCAGCCGGAGACGGGCCGCCCAGCGCAGTAGCGGATAGAGCGGGTTCCATGGATTGTCGAGCGTGATCACCAGGACGCCGGAGGGCTGTAATACACGGACTAACTCCCGCAGAGCCGCCCGTAACTCGGCCCGGGTTTCAAAGTGGTCCAATGTGGAATTGGAAAAAACGAAGTCGAAGCTTCCCGTCCGCAAAGCCAGAGACCGGACGTCGCTAACCAGGAACGAAAAGCCTGTTTCCGGGCAGCATCCGCGAGCGGCGGCGGCCGTGGAAAGCGCGATGTCGATCCCCACGGTGTGCCGGGCGCCGGGAACGAGATCGGGCAGAAGGCGGTCCTCGCCGAAGGCTTCCTCGAACAAGTCGGTCTTGAGTACCCTGCGTAGTTGAAGGCCCCGAATCCAACGGCGGACCAGGCGAAGGTGCGCTTCCCGCTTCTGCCGGGCCACCAGCGGATCCAGATATCCGGATGGCAGAGGACGGCGCGCAACGGACTCCCACGTTGAATTCATGGTTTCGGTATGAAGGCTCATTTTAGGTGCAGGTTCGTAAGCCTGCAATCGCAATCCGCGGCGCCCGCTTACGGGGCTTCGCTCACGCTCTGAATTACAATGGTGGCTCACAGTGAAGAAGAAACGGAAAAAGGCCCTCGAAACTCCCGCCGAATCTGGTCCGGGCAGGCTCTCGCGCTGGGCAGCGCCCGCTGTGATCGCCGCTCTGGTCCTGGTCTTTTATCTGGTTCCTCTGACGTCCGATTCCGCCAGCATTCAATGGGACGCTGCCGACCTGCACTACCCCTTCCAGAAGTACTGGTCCGATCACCTCCGTTCGGGCAGTCTTCCCCTCTGGACACCTTACCTTTTCGCGGGCTATCCCTTTATGGCGTATCCGGAGACCGCTGTATGGTATCCGCCGCACTGGCCCTTTTTTCTGGCCGGGATTACGCCGCGCCTGATCGAAGCGGAACTGGCGCTGAACGCTTTTCTCGCCTGCCTCGGAGCGTTTCTCCTGATTGCGCGTTTTGTCGAGAACCGGTGGGCCGCCGTGCTAGGCGGACTCTGTTATGGCCTGTCCGGATTTTTCGCCGGCCACGCTTCGCATATCGGTATATTTGTTGCGGCGGCTTGTTTTCCATGGTTGCTGCTGGCCTTCCGGTATGCCTTGGACCGGGCCGTTCTCCTGTATACGGTTCTGGGAGGTATGGTGGGCGCCTCCATGATTCTGGCGGGGTACTTCCAAACCGCTATGTATGGGTTTCTGGCGCTTGGCCTGTATGCGATGGCGGAGCTCTACCTCACACCGCGCCGGTTCGTTCGAATCGCCGGAATTGTCGCCGGGATGCTGGGGCTGGCAATTATCCTGTCTTCCATTCAAATTCTGCCTACCCTCGAGCTGTTGCATTCCTCTTTTCGGGGACATTCCGATTATTCGCGGACCGCGGAGGGAGTTCTGGAGCTTCGGGCGTTGCCGACCCTGCTCGTACCGGATTGGCTGGGCGTGATTTCGGACCAGTACACCGGACCCGCCGACCGCACTCAGTATTACTTTTATGCCGGCCTTTTGCTGCTGCCCCTCGCGATTCTCGGTCTCGCCAGGACCAAGACCCGCTTGCACGCTTTGTTCCTGATCGTCCCCACGGCTTGGTTCATGTTTGGCCCAGCGGCCGGGCTGTTTCGGATCGCAATGTTGCTTCCCTTGATGAACAAGGTCCGCGAGCCGATCCAGGGCTGGTTTATTATTGCGCTGGGCCTGGCTATGCTGGCCGCCGCCGGGTTCGGCTGGGCGCAGAGGCGCTGGCGGTTTCCTTATCTGAGCGCCGCCGTCATCGCGATTCTGTTCGTGGACGTCTGGTATTGGAATTCGCTCCGCAACCCGCTCGCTTATGGGCGCTTCTCATTCGACCACTCTTACGGAGCCGGGGAAGACGCGCTGCTGAATCACGTGGTCCCGGCCGTACCGCCGCTGACTCGGTTCGCGGGAGGACGCAAGGCAGTCGTCGGATTGCAGAATTCCGCGCTTGATCTTCACCTGGAGAGCGTCGCCGGGTACGCTGCGCTGCCGATCAGAGATTACACAAGGTATGTGGCCGCCATGGAGCGAAACCACAGACTCCTGGACGGTCTTGGCATCAGCACTTACTGGAGGGCCAGTGCAAAAGGCGTGGGAAGCAACCCGTACGTACTGCCTCGGGCCTACTTTCCGCAATCGATCGTGGACATTGGCACCCGGGCGGAAGCTCTGAGCGCGCTCGAAACGCTCGATCCGCATTCGCAATCGGTCGTGTTCGGACCGCACGGCCCCGTCCGGCAGGATCCGGAAGCGACGGCCAGAGTACTGGCTTACGATGAGGATTCGTATCGTATCCTGTATCACGCCCCCGCACCGGCCCTCCTGCGGCTGAGCGTGCCCTATTACACGGGCTGGCGTGCCAGTGTGGAGGACCAGAAACTGCCGATTGTTCACGTGGATCTGGCACTCATGGGCGTTGTGGTTCCCGCCGGGGACCACGAACTCGATTTCTCGTTCCATTCGGAATCGTTTGCCATTGGCGCAGCCATAACGTTGGGCGGTCTGATGCTCTGTGCACTGCTGCTGGTGGCCCCTCGCGCGCGCTTGTGGCTAAAGCGCGGCCGGTTGAGCGAGGGTGCCGTCCCCGCTCTGCCGCCGGCGGTCCCGTAGCGCGCCTGGGCAAGGCAATGTCTGTGAAGTCGCACGACATGACTCATCGGCTGCCACCGTGGATTTTGTCGAATGGAATGGCGTCCTCGACATGCACGCGGAAGCCGATCACCGATACGGGGCCGCGGTCGCGGTTATAGCCGGGATTCGTCACGTGCTGGTAATCGACGGCCACCGAAATCCCGCGCCAGACGTGAGCCGTGTAGTAAGTCTCGAAGATCTTCTCCAGACCGTAGTTCAACCCACCATCGCCCAGGATGAAGCCCAGACCTCCCAGCGCCAGATAGCGCCTGTGATCGCCCGAGATGCCGTTGGCGACGAACGCGGCACCCACCTTGTCCTGCGAGCGGTGCCAGTGCTTGCCGCGAAAATCGGAGCCAACCTCGGCGGTGCGGTCGATCTCCGTATAGGCGAAGGATTCGGTGGCGCCATCGTTCCATCCCAGCCGCCCAAAGGCCCGCCATAGCGAGGTCAGCTCCTGCTCGCCATTTAAGCCGAAGCCGTATTTCACCCTTCCCTGTTTCCGGTAGAGAGTCACGTCCGGAACGGGATCCGTGCCCGAAAGATAGCCGTCGATGGCTTCCCGATAGCTGCCCATATCGGCATGATTGACGTAGCCGAGCGCCCGTACCACGCCGGTGTGCTTCGGAATGAGAGTCGCATGATATTCGAATTCGAAATTCTCGCCGCGCGCGCGAGCGAGATTCCAGTCGAGCGTGGGGCCATTGGCCACCGTCGGCATCAGCATTTCGCCGAAGCGGGCGGCCCAGGATTTGGCGAAGCACTCGGCCACCAGTCCATACGAGTAACCGCGCGTATCGGCGGCGTAATCGTAAGCGCCGTTGTTCACGATCGCCCAGTTCATGAACTGCAGATGGCTGTCGCTGCCGATCGAGTTCAGATCGAAGAAGTCGACGGTGCTCATCTTACCGGCGCGCAGCTCCAGGCGCCGGACAGGAACGGTGGAAGCGAGCGACAGGGGATTGCGCGTCGATTCGGTGGTCTCCCCGCTCAGGGGGATGGTGTAGTGCAGCATCGCGCGGGAGAAATACGGGGTTTCCGGCAGCGCGGGATTGCGAACCACATCCATGTTGGGAAAACCGGCCACACCCAGCGCGTTGCTGAGACCGGCTCCTCCGGCGCTTTCGATATCGACCAGAACCTCGAGATTCTTGGCGATCTGAAAACCGGTGTAGAGCGTCTCGACTCGCGAGGTGGCGTGTTCCGCGCCGGGCTGAAGACTATTGGGCCCGGAGTATCTGGCATCGAACGCCGGCTGTTCCTGGCGAATGAAATTTCCTTGAACCGAAACCCATAGCCGGTTCCAGAACGAATCCTGGCTGATCGCGGCAGGCTCCGCCGAGTCGTCTTGAGCGTACAGAGACCAGGGTGCCAGTATGAGAAGAGTCAGGAAAACTCGCAAGGTCTCTTCATCGTTGGGCACGCGCGCGACGGATGTCAACGATTCCGGCGCGCCTCATCGAACATTCATGAATGTGTAACATTAGAGTAACTTGCGGTCCGGGGCCGGATGATGTCAGGATCATAGAGACCCACGAACATGAGTGTCTCCCGGCTTAAGTGGACGATCCGGTTCGCGTTATGCTGCGCCGCGGCCGGCTCCGCGCTAGCCTGGCAATCGCCGCAACCTAGCGCGATCCGGCGGCTCTACGTCGAACCGTTCGTCACGCAGGCGGGGGGCGAGAGTCTCCGGCAGGGCCTGATCGCCGAGCTGCGCAAGATCGGCTCCGTCTCACTGGTACCGGGCGAATCCGGCGCGGATGCAATCCTGGGCGGTGGCGGAGAGATTTGGATCAAGGGGTACCGCAGCCTGAACCCGCGGTCCGGCCGGCTGCCGTCCGATGGATCGCCAGTTTATGGCGGCTATCTATCGGTGGAGCTGCGCGATCCGAAAGGCGCCACGCTTTGGTCGTACATGGCGACGCCGGGGACTGCGACGGACGACGTTTCGAAGGATCTGTCGAAGCGTATCGCGAAGCGCGTGGCGGAAGCGTTGGATCGCGTGGAAACGCTCTCTCAAACGCCTCCCCCGGCGCAACCCGGAACCGTCCTGAAAGGGGCCGGCGCTACTTTCCCGTATCCCGTCTATGCCAAGTGGATCACCAATTACAGGCGTGAGAATCCGGCCGTGGAGATCGACTACGACGCGGTCGGCTCCGAAGCGGGGGTTCGAAGGCTGCTGGCCGGCGGCACCGATATTGGCGCTTCGGACTCCCCAGAGGCCATCCGCGAGATCGCACCGGGCGAAGAAGCCAACTACCTGCTCTTCCCGTCGGTCGTCGGCGCGGTGGTCCCCATCGTCAATCTTCCCGGTTTCCCGAATGACATCGCCTTCACACCGGAAGCCCTGGCGGGTATCTATCTCGGCAAGATCGAGAAGTGGAACGACCCGGTTTTGAAGCGTGCCAATCCGCGCCTTCACCTGCCGGACTTGGACATAGTGGTCGTGCATCGCGCCGATGGCAGCGGAACGAGTTATGCCTGGACCGACTACCTGTCCAGGACAAGCCCGCAGTGGCGCGCCCAGGTCGGCGCCGGCCTGGCTCCCAAGTGGCCCGTCGGCCGCGCCGCAAACGGAAACGACGGGGTGGCCAAACTGCTGAAGGAAGTGAGCGGCTCGATTGGCTATGTGGAATTCGTGTACGCTCTCGAGAGCCACCTGAGTTTTGGGAAAGTCCGCAACCGCAACGGCGAGTTAGTAGGAGCCAGCCTGGAAAGTATCGCGCTGGCGGCCGAGCGCGGAGTTGAGACCGGCGACAACTTCAAGTTCTCCATCGTGGATTCCCCGGGCGCGGGCGCTTACCCGATTGCCTCGTTCACCTGGTTCGTTATCCCGGCGCATATCGCCGACGAGGCCAAGCGCAACGCCATCGTGGGTTTTCTGAAGTGGACGCTCGGCCCCGGCCAGAGACAGGCCGCTGCGCTCGGGTATCTCGCGCTTCCTCGCGACTTAGTGGCGAAAGAAGAGGAAGCTATCGCCAGGATTCACTGACTCCACCCGCATGTCGCTCAACTTCTGGCGCAAGTCCGCGGAATTCTCACCCCAAGCCGATCCCAAGCGGTCGGCGCTCGCCCTGGCGGACCTGGCGGTCGGCCTCGGCATCCTGACGCTGCTCTATGTCGTGTCGCGCGTGGGAGCGCAATCGTTAGTCAAATTCAATCCTCCGGATATCGTTCCCTCGGTAAGTCTCGATCCTCGGAATCTTCCCAACTACGCCGCCCGCTCGACGCTGCGCATGTTTATCGCGCTGGGGCTTTCCACCCTGTTCACGTTCGTCTACGGCTACGCCGCGGCGCGCAGCCGGCGAGCCGAGCGCGTGCTGGTGCCGATGCTGGATATTTTGCAGTCGATTCCGGTGCTGGGATTTCTCTCCGTAACCGTGACGGCTTTCATCGCCTTGTTCCGCGGGAGCCTTCTGGGGTTGGAAGCGGCCTCGATCTTCGCCATCTTCACTGGGCAGGCGTGGAACATGACCTTCTCGCTGTATCAATCGCTGCGCTCGGTGCCCTGCGAACTCGAGGAGATGGTGGAACTGTACCGGCTATCGAAATGGGAGCGCTTCACGAGACTGGAGCTGCCGGCTTCGGCGATCGGCCTGGTATGGAACGGAATGATGAGCTTCGGCGGAGGCTGGTTTTTCCTGGCGGCCAGCGAAGCCATCAGCGTGCTGAACCGGCAGTACACGCTGCCGGGAATCGGCTCGTACGTCGCGGCGGCCATCGCGGCCATGGATTTCAAAGCGCTCGGCTGGGCCATAGCGACCATGATCGCGTTGATCCTGATCATCGATCAGCTCTTTTGGAAGCCGCTGGTGACCTTAGCGGACCGATGCAAGCTGGAACTCAGCGCGGGAGAAGAACGCCGCTTCTGGCTGGTGGATCTTTGGCGCTCCGCCTCGCTGCCCCGGTATGCCGGCCAGCTCGTGGAGCCGGTCGCGCGGCGCCTGGATCGATTGCTGGCGCAAGCCACGGCTGTTCCGGCGAAGGTGCCGCCGAAGAAAGTCTCGCGGACCGGCGATCGCGTCTATAATGCCGTTCTGGCGCTGGTCGCGGCGGGGCTGCTGGTGGCGGCCGTGCGCTTCGTTCTGGCGGAAGTCGGCATCGGCGAAGTGGGACACGCCGCGCTCCTGGGCCTGGCGACGGGGAGCCGCGTGATCGCCCTGCTGGTCTTCAGCACGCTGGTTTGGACGCCGATCGGCGTGGCCATCGGATTCAGCCCCAGGCTGGCGCGGGTGTCGCAGCCCGTCGTGCAGATCCTGGCGTCGTTTCCCGCGAACTTTCTCTTCCCTTTC